>JANJFQ010000084.1 GCA_025435355.1 Candidatus Methanophagales archaeon
TTTTTGCCATCAGATATTGCTTTTCCAAAGAGCAGAAAGAGTCCACATCGTGATATGCGTTTTGTTGCAAAAAATCCTCCCGTATCATGCGAGCAACTTCTAATGTTCCTCTTTCACGTGCTGGTAGTGCATCCGCGCCAACGAGCTGGACTATCTCTTGCAGTTCCGCTTCCTTTTGCAATAACCCCATCATTTCCTCTCGCTGCTCCATGTAGTCCGGAGCCGCGGAATTCGCGAACCATTCGCGGAGGTCGCCGAGATAAAGAGAATAGCTACGTAGCCAGCTTATAGCGGGGAAATGCCTTCTATCTGCTAATGAAGAATCGAGAGCCCAGAAATCACCCACCACTCGTAACGTATTCTGCGTCACAGGTTCTGAGAAATCACCTCCAGGTGGCGATACTGCACCTACTACCGTAACGGAACCTATTCTTTCCTCCGAATCCAGGCATAACGTTTTTACCCTGCCTGCACGTTCGTAGAAATCCGATAATCTCGCTGCTAAATAAGCGGGATAACCTTCTTCACCAGGCATCTCCTCCAACCTTCCTGATATTTCTCGCAGTGCTTCCGCCCATCTCGATGTCGAATCCGCCTGTATCGCCACGTCATAGCCCATATCACGATAATACTCGGCGAGCGTGATTCCTGTATAAATAGACGCTTCTCGCGCTGCAACTGGCATATTGGAGGTGTTTGCAATAAGAGTTGACCGTTCCATCAGCGTTTCACCACTATAAGGGTCAATAAGCTTTGGAAAATCCTCCAAAACCTCCGTCATTTCATTCCCCCTCTCTCCGCATCCTATATACACGATGACTTGCGCGTCTGCCCATCTCGCTAATTGGTGCTGCATTACCGTCTTCCCCGTCCCGAAACCACCGGGAATAGCTCCCGTCCCTCCTTTCGCTATCGGGAAGAAGGTATCATTAATACGTTGCCCGGTCAGCAAAGGCACCTCAGGGTCTAATTTCTCCTTGTAAGGTCTCCCTTTCCTCACCGGCCATTTCTGCATCATCTTTAATTCCACATCCTCTCCATCTGTTTGTATCCGCGCTATGGTTTCGTCAACAGTGAATTCCCCCTCTTTTAACTCTGAAAGCTTGCCTCGTAGTCCAGGTGGCACAAGAATCTTGTGCTTTATCACCTTTGATTCTTGAACTTCACCTAAAATAGCTCCGCCCACTATTTCTTTGCCTTCCTCTGCCGCGGTAACCAAGGGTGTGAACTGCCACTTCTTTGTGCGGTCAAGTGCATCTACATAAACCCCCCTTTTTACATAATCCCCCACTTTGTTCCTTATATCTTCTAAAGGTCTCTGCACACCATCGTAAAAATTCTTTAATATCCCAGGTCCGAGTTCAACGGATAAAGGCGCTTTCGTCCTTATCACCGGCTCACCTGGCTTCAATCCCATTGTATCCTCATATACTTGAATATATGCAAAATCGCCATCCAACCTTATCGTTTCGCCCAGCAATCCCTCTTCTCCCACTTTTATCACTTCGTACATCTCGCATCCTCGCATCTTGTCTGCAACAACTAACGGACCTGCAATTTTTGCTATTATTCCTTCTTCCCCCATCTTTCTTCCTCCTTTTAGTTATCTTACTTATCTCTTAAACTAAAAAAGTGATTACAATTCACTTCTTCTCCCACTTATACAAATCTAAAACTTGAGAAAGCGTCTTCCCACTCTTTATCTCCTCTCTTACCCGTTCCTCGTTTTTCCATACCTCCTTTGCACGCCTTGCTATCTCATATGCGCGCTCCTTTGGAACAACCACAACACCGTTGTCATCGCCTATTATCCAATCTCCAGGTTTCACTTCCTCGCCACCGCACTTTATCTCCGCATTTAGTTCTCCGAAGCCTTTCGGCTCACCGGCATTCGGCACGATATATTTAGCGAAGACCGGGAATCGCAATCGCCTTATTTCATCTACATCTCGCACCGCACCGTCTATAACAAAACCAGCAATTCCTTTCTGCTTACAACTCCATGATGCGAGTTCACCCCAGGGCGCAACGTCCTTCGAGCCTGCATAAACCACAATTACATCTCCTTCCTTTGCCACATCCGTTGCCTCTACCGGCTTCGCCCAGTCGCCTTCAAACGTCTGCACGGTTACTGCCTTACCCACGAGCTTTATATCCTCGAACAACGGTTTTATACCCCGCATCACACCTTTACGATGCATTGCATCCGAGATGTTCGGTGTGGACACGTCCATAAACAACTCGAAAATTTGTTCATCCAGTGTCTTCATCCTTTTTCTCTCTTCTTTTCCCGCTATTCCCAAATCCATGCTCTCCCTTATTTTTGTCGTTGATTCTTTCACATTCGCAGACCTCGTTATGTTCCCTCCCACAATAATAACCTCAGCACCCAAATTCACCGCTTCTGATGCCATTTCCGCATCCACACCACCTGCAACTGCCAACTGCGTGTTTATTGCAGCAGATACTTTTTCCAAAAGATTTAACGTATCCATACCCTGCATCTGCTGGTCTATCCCCACGTGCACGCACACGTAATCCACACCCATCTCTTCCATCTCCTTTGCTCTCCTCACCGGGTCATCTACGTTCATTATATCTACCATAATCGCCACACCGTATTTACGAGCAGATTTTATCGCCTCTTCTATCACGGCGTTATCTGCAACTGCAAGAATAGAGACCACCGAAGCGCCGGATTTCGCCGCCATCTCCACTTCTATCGCACCCGTGTCCATCGTTTTCATATCTGCAACTATTTTCACGTCACGAAAAGCATCTTTCAGCGTTCTTATTGCATTCATTCCTTCACTTTTTATTAATGGCGTGCCAGCCTCTAACCAGTCCGCACCACCTTCTATACTCTCTTTCCCTATTTCTACAGCTCTTTCCAACTCGAGCACATCGAGAGCAACTTGCAGTATTTTCCTCTCTTTCTTTCCCTTCATGCTTGCCATTATTTCATCCCTATCATGGACTCAATTCACAGTTTCCATCCCTTGTTTATTGTTTATTGTAATAAGTTAGTAATTGGAGAATAAAAAATGACCGGTGAAGAAGCTATCAAACGTGCAGCTCGTGATATAGCAAAAGCGAAAAGAGTCGTAGCATTTACAGGTGCGGGTATATCAGTGGAAAGCGAAATAGCTCCTTTTAGAGGTAAGGGCGGATTATGGGAGAGATACAATCCCGAAGAGTATGCGCACATAAGCACGTTCAGGAACAATCCAGAGAAATCATGGCAAATGCTGGCGGATATGCTTACGCACATCAAAAAAGCAAAACCCAATCCAGCACATCGCGCCCTCGCAGAACTTGAAAAACTGCGTAAATTGCGATGTATCATCACGCAAAACGTGGATAATCTGCATCAAAAAGCTGGCAACACTTCAGTAATTGATTTTCACGGGAATACCAGATGGCTTACATGTTTAGAATGCGGTAGAAAATACAAATTGGATGACTTCTCCTTAGAAGAAATACCACCGAGATGCGAATGCCGCGCGGTATTAAAGCCTGATGCGGTTTTCTTCGGTGAGCCAATACCAATGGATGCACTACGCAGGTCGCAAGAGGAAGCGAGTAAATGCGATTTGATGCTTGTAATAGGCACGTCAGCAGTTATTCAGCCTGCTGCGAGTTTACCTATCATCGCAAAACGAGCTGGTGCTACGGTAATTGAAATTAATCCAGAACCTACTCCTATCACTGGCATTGTATCCGACTATCTTATAGAAGGAAAAGCAGGTGAGGTGTTGCCGAGGATTGTGGAAGCGGTGGGGAAGATTGGTATTCGGAAGTGATGGTTTTTTGTTGTCGAAGTATGTCAAAAATCGAAGGAAGATTTATTTATATCTAAGCAATTGACGTAATATTAAGAAGCCAATCTGAAAAATAGGGTAGAATGAAAATCATCCCTAAAGAGATAAAGGACATTGAAAGACTGCAGAAATATGAGCGAATATTTCAGAAACTTTTAAAAAACGAATTTTTCTCTAAACCAGATATATGGGAGTGCGGTGAGAGTAAAGGCTTAATTGGGAGGATAATAAACATTCTCCTTGAGGAAGGTTCAATTGTTCAACAGGGAAAAGTGACTTTTCAGTGGGAATCCTCCTCTATGGATGCATATAAGAAGGAATGGATTGCTTCTGTGCGTCCCTCACACCAATTAAAGAGGTTGAGGAAGGAAGAACGCCCGAGGGAGAAACTCCTCACTTACGGTTCTTCCAAACTCACCACACCCGAACTTTTAGCCATCTTTCTGCGTTCCGGGATTCAAGGCAAAAGTGCGATAATAATAGCAAATGACCTTCTTACGCAGTTTGGCGGTGTAAAAGGGATATTTGAAGCGGATAAAGAGGAGCTTATGGAAAGTGAAGGGTTAGGTGAGGCGAAAGTAGCGCAGATAAAAGCGGTTCATGCATTGGCTGAAGAATATTTGAGAGAGAAGATGGAATCGGTTAGTAAGGTGAGGACCTCGAAAGAGGTGTTTGATTACCTGTATCTAACGATGCGAGATTTGAAGAAGGAAATTTTCAAAGTTATTTATTTGGACAGTGCAAGCCAGATTATTGACAATGAGAACCTCTTTGAGGGGACATTAAACGCAAGTTCGGTGTATCCAAGAGAGATTGTGAAAAGTGCAGTCCATAAGAATGTCGCTTCTCTTATATTTGTGCATAACCATCCTTCGGGAGACCCTACACCTTCGGAAAGCGATAAGGCGATAACCGAAGATTTGGTCTATGCTTGTAACCTTTTGCAAATTAAAGTCTTGGACCATATTATTATAGGTGATAATAGGTATTTCAGTTTTGCTGATGAAGGATTGATTGAGGAGTATAATCGTAATTTTGTGAGTATAAAAGAGAGGAGGGGCTAATAGATGGATAAGAGAATGGACATATCCACGCTTGAGAACTGGCTTTGGGATGCCGCTTGTAGCATAAGAGGTCCAATAGATGCACCAAAGTTTAAGGATTATATCCTCCCCCTTTTGTTCTACAAGAGGTTATGCGATGTTTACGAGGACGAAATAAGAAAGCTTTCAAAAGAATTTGAAAACGAACAGTTTGCTATGGAGATTATAAAATCAGATCGCAAATTGATCAGGTTTTACATTCCCGATGAATACACATGGCGAGAAATACGGAAAATAACTACAAACTTAGGTGAGAAACTTACTGAGGCTTTGAAAGGAATAGCAAAAGAGAATCCGAAGCTTCAAGGTGTGATTGACATTAAAGATTTTAATGAAACTTCTGCGGGGCAAAGAGTAATGGTTGAGTTTGGAATGAAGGTGGGACACTCAGACACACCTCTATATTATTAACTATGCTCGATTAGATATAACATTTTTTATTACGAATGCCATTGATTTTACCTCTTTCAAGGACCCATCATCCAGCTCGATATTAATCTTAAGAAGCTTTGATTTAAGATCCAAAACACAGAATACGAACAAGTTGATCAGGTCTTTTGGCAATTTTATCTCGTGTTTCAGAATGTCAATGAATCCGTATTCGTTATCGCTGCCCTTAGAGTTCTTTCGCCTCACAATCCGCAAAAAATAGATTTTGTCCGCCTTGAAATGTTTGACACACTTATTTTTCAGATTCACGTCCTTGAAATCATCTATATACTTAATGTCCTTCTCCTTGAGTTCCGGATTATTTGAAACTAACCGCGAATATTTTATTTTCAATACTTCTGGGATGGGATGCGTCTTCCAGATTTCTTTCAATGCCGTTATCGACTCTTCAATAGTCTGTCCCTCAATTCTTGTTATTTTGAGGAGATTGAAGAAGACAAAAGATTAATAAATGAAGTAAAACAAACAACTATACAAAGGAGGTTGTTTGAATGAAATACGGAAATATAAAATGGCTATTACACGGATGGGATGATGAAAAAATCTACTTTTGGGATGAGGAGGAAGGGAAAGAGTGGTGTGTTACTGATGAAGAAGAGTTATATAATCAATTGCTTGGGATGTGCATAGAATATTTTAAAAAGAAGATGCAAGAATGAAAAGTCTGGAGGAGATAAAAAACATATTAAGTGCGCATAAAGAGGAGTTGCGAAGGAGATATAAGGTCAAAGAGCTTGGCATATTTGGTTCTTACGTGAGGAGTGAGCAAAAGGAGGGGAGCGATATTGATATTCTTGCGGAGTTTGAGAATGAGATGGAACTTGGTGGTTTTGAATATATTGGGCTTATGAATGATTTAGAAGATTATCTGCGGGAAACACTCAACATAAAACCCCACCTTGCATCTAAAAGGCATGCCATGGCCTCAGATAAATGGGAACTTATAAAAAATGAAGTGGTCTATGTTTTTGTGGAAACTAAGAATGCTATGAAATAGCTTCGGAAGTAAAGAATTTTATATTCGATGCGGTCTTCTCAGACCGCCTTAGTGCCTTAATAAGCAAAAATATCCTACTAATAAAATAGAAATATAAACGAGAAGTTATGAACCCAACTGTATATGAAAAAGTATTAAAGCTGCTTGAGAACATGGTAAAGGACGCCTTTAAAGATAGTGAAGTAAACATAGTCTTATTTGGCTCGAGGGCAAGAGGCGGCTACGCTAAAACTTCGGACATAGACGTAGGAATACTTCCCAAAGGTAAGATAAACAAGAAAAAACTCATTCTGCTAAGGGAAAAAGTGGAAAACTCGAACATACCTTATAAAGTGGATGTGGTTGACCTTTCCCAAACATCCAGAGAATTCAGAGAAAAAGCATTAAAAGAGGGAATTTTATGGAAAAGTTTGGAAGGAGAGTAAAGAATGCTTTCAAAAGAAGAGATACTGAAAAAAATCGAGGAAAACAGAGAACGTATTAAAAATAGTAGAAAACATAAAACCAAGATTAAAGCTATACATACTGGGGGAAATTGTCTATGCAAGGGGGTTATGAAGCATAATTTTATCAGGCATATCCATAAATATAAGAACAGAGATATAAGATGAAGGGTCTGGAAGAGATAATATTTCTCGTTGAGGAATCAGCAGAAGGAGGATATGAAGCAAGAGCTTTGGGATATTCTATTTACACGGAAGAAGAAAGTATAGAAGGGCTGAAGAAAGCGATTGTGGATGCTGTAAAGTGCCATTTTGAAGAGAGGGAAATGCCACGTATAATCAGACTACATATAGTGAAGGATGCAATTATTACGGTATGAAAATTCCAAGAGATGTTGGAGGTGAAGAATTAGCAAAACTCCTTAAAAGCTATGGTTATCAAGCTACTTGACAAACAGGTAGTTATATAAGGTTAACAACCACAGTAAAAGGGGAGCACCATATTACTATACCAAGGCACAAACCTTTAAAAGTTGGAACTCTTAGTAGTATTCTGTCAGATGTCTCTGGTCATTTAGGGATAGATAAGCAAAGCTTAATACAGAGTTTGTTTGGTAAGAGAAAATGAAGCTAATATCCGAAAGAACAGACGTGCAGGACAGAATAATTGATTATCTTCAATCCATCGGCTGGGAATACTTACCGCCTAACGACATCCAGAGCCTGAGAGCATACGACATTAAAGAACCGCTTCTAATCCCCATCGTTAAAGAAAAACTTGAAGAACTCAACAGAGGAATAACCACCGATGAAAACGTTGATGAAATCATGAGAAGGCTTAATTTTTTACCTGCAAATCTTCAGGGTAACGAAGAGTTTTTGAGTTACTTGCGTGGAAAAAAGACCGTTTATGTAGAGAAAGAACGAAGAGAAAGAAACGTTAAGCTTGTGGACTACAATAACCCTCTAAATAACCGTTTCAGCATCACAAAAGAGTTCTGGTTCGAGGACAAGAATAAGAGAAGAGCGGATATTGTTCTTTTCCTTAATGGCTTGCCAATCGTGATTATAGAAACAAAAAGCCCTGTGGTAGAAGAGGCAGAAGAAGCGGCTTTTTCACAACTGAAAATCTATAACGCGGATTTACCTGGACTTTTTAAATATCTCCAATTCTATGCGACTTCCGATGGCATAAGGCTTTATTATGGTCCTACATGGAAATACGAAT
>JANJFQ010000085.1 GCA_025435355.1 Candidatus Methanophagales archaeon
TAGCGGAAGCTCTTCTCGAAGGGAAAGCTATAAGGGTAGAAGGGGGCAACTATGTGATAATGAATGCAAAGCATGAAGCGCCTGTGCCTCCTAAGGCGCCACCTGGCTGGAGGGGAGGACGGCATAGATGTGGTACTTAATTTATTTTAGGGTTTAAAGCTTGGGTTGGAGTGAAAAAAATATGAATGCAGGAAAAGAGGAAGAAAAGAAAAGTGGAATGAGAGAGGAACAGGATGCAGTAGAAGCGAGGATGGCAAAGGTAAAGCACAAAATAATGGTGATGAGTGGAAAAGGGGGAGTAGGGAAAACAACGGTAGCTGCGAATCTCGCTTTCGCTCTTGGTATGAACGGTTTAGACGTGGGGTTGATGGATGCTGATATACATGGACCGAACGTGCCGAAGATATTGGGGATAGAGGATAAACGACCAGAGGTATCAGAAAAGAAAATATTTCCTGTTTTAGTCACACCGAGGCTGAAAACGATTTCCATAGGTTTTTTGCTTCCGAACAGGGACTCTTCGATCATCTGGCGAGGGCCGATGAAGATGAATGCAATAAGACAATTCATTTCAGACGTAGATTGGGGTGAGCTGGACTATATGGTTGTTGACCTCCCGCCAGGGACCGGAGACGAGCCGCTAAGTGTTGTGCAGTTGATGAAGAATGTAGATGGTGCGATAATAGTTACAACGCCGCAGGACTTAGCATTACTGGATTCGAGAAAGGCAGTGAACTTCTCAAGGGTGCTGAAAGTGCCTGTCATCGGGATAATAGAGAACATGAGTGGGTTTGTGTGCCCCTACTGTGGCAAAGAGATAAACATTTTCAAGTACGGCGGAGGGGAGAGGGCGGCGATAGAATTAGGCGTGCCTTTTCTCGGAAGAGTGCCGTTAGACCCGGAGATGGTAGAGGCTGCGGATAGCGGAACGCCGTTTGTTATGCAAAAGGAATCGAAAGTAAGAGAAGCATTTGAGCAAATAGTCGAAAATGTGAGGGCATTTGTGGAAGGTAAGGGAGTGAAAGAGTGAAGTATTTACTTACTTATGAATATATATTCATATAAGGGTGGGTGTAAAAAAGATGAAGATATGTGTAACCGCAACGGTAGGGGACTTGAATGCACAGGTAGACCCGCGATTTGGAAGATGCCAATACTTCGTGTTCGTTGATTCTGATACGATGGCGTTCGAAGCGATGCCAAACGAAGCTATTGCCGCACCAGGAGGGGCAGGGATTCAAGCAGCGCAAACAGTCGTGAATAAAGGGGTGGATGTGCTTATATCCGGGAATATAGGTCCCAATGCTTTTCAGGTGCTTTCCGCAGCCGGCGTGAAAATCGTAACGGGCGCGTATGGCACGGTGAAAGAAGCAGTTGAGATGTACAAAAACGGTAAATTAAGCGAGACGGACGTTTCGACAGTTTCTGCACATGCTGGTATGGGCGGCGGATTTGGCATGGGCAAGGGGGGAGGACGAGGCGGCGGTAGAGGTATGGGTTTTGGCACGCAGCAACCAATGCCATCGCAACCACAAGCGCCGCAAGCGCCAATAGCGCCTCGAACAAAAGAAGAAGAACTTGAACAGCTATCGGACATGGCGAGTAGATTGGCGAAGGAATTGGAGGAAGTGAAGAAGAGGATAGGGGAGCTTAAAAGGGTGTGATGAGATGAAGATAGGCGTTCCGACAATGGGCAATAGAGGATTAGAAGAAACGGTGAGCGAGCACTTTGGGAGGGCACCAACTTTCACGATTGTTGATATGAGAACGAATGAGGTGGAAGTGTTGCCGAATACAGGTGAGCACTTTGGCGGCTTTAAAGTTGCACCAGAGATTTTAGCAGAGGAGGGCGTAGAGGTGATGCTCTGCTCCGGGTTGGGACCGCGAGCAATAAGCATGTTCGAGCAGTTTGGTGTTGAAGTATACGTGGGTTTAGATCCAAGTGGGACAACAGTGAGTGACGCAATAAGAGCTTTTCAGGCTGGCTTGCTTCAAGAAGCTTCGGATAAAAATGCCTGTGAAATGCACAGGCATTAGTTAGCAGTGATTGATAGGAGAATAAGAGAAAAAATGAGCGGCATGGGTGGAGGTAGAGGTCAAGGACGAGGAAGAATGGGTGGCAGAGGATTGGGTCCCGGTGGAGAATGCCGATGCCCAAATTGCGGATATACAATGCCACATCAAGCGGGAGTGCCATGCTATCAGCAGACTTGCCCGAAATGTGGGTCTAAAATGACAAGACCATAAAAAATTCAGGAGGTGACATGAAAAAATGGCTGGATGCAGATGGAGAAACATGTATTATTTAACGGGTTTGCCAGGCTGGATGAGGTTCGGATACTCTCCAGGCTGGATAGGAAGAAGCCCAACTGGACTACCGCCAACTGCACAGTATTTCGCCCAAACAGGACAGATACCGCAGTTTACTTCTTGGCAACAGCAGCAAGCACCGGTAGGAGCTGCACCAATGGGCATGCCAGCAATGCCGAAGGAACAGGAGATTTCAATGTTTGAGACGCAGGCAAAAGCACTGGAGCAGCAGTTGGAGTGGATAAAGAAGAGATTAGAAGAGCTTAGGAAGTAATTCTTCTCTTCCTCCTCTATTTTTAAAGCGGAGGATATGAGGTAATTATATTTGGTTGATTTGACTTAAGGTGATTAAAATGGAGGACACGAAAAAGAGTGTTAGACGAGATAATAAGGGATTTTCAAATTTAGACGAGCTAATAGGGGGTATAGAGGAGACGATAATGGGGGAGGAAAGAGAGATATATACTGAAAAGACACTTGAGGAGGCATATAATCCAAAAAACGTTGGTGAGTTGAAAAATCCTGATGGCGCTGCCAGAGTAACAGGCCCTTGTGAGGATACCATGCAGATACACCTAAAAGTAGAAAGAGATATAATCATTGATAGTAAATTCATGACAGATGGTTGTGGTGCTTCAACTGCCTGCGGAAGCGTCGTTACTGAACTGGTGAAAGGTAAGACAATCGAAGAAGCATTCAAGGTAGAGGATAAGGACATTCTATCAGTTTTGGGCGGTTTACCTGAGGATAACCTCCATTGCCCTGTACTTGCAATGACCACATTAAGAGCGGCTCTGGAGGATTACAAGAAGAATTTGAATGGAGAGGAGGTGAAAGTATGAGGATATGTATTCCCACGCTGGGAAAAGGAGGATTAGACGATTTTGTAAGCGAGCATTTTGGAATGTAATCATGAGAATAACAACATTAAGCGAGAATACCGCTGGAAATCGTCCAAAAGGGCTGTTGGCTGAGTATGGACTCTCTATTCTGCTTGAGACCAATGGGCGGAAGATTCTATTCGATACAGGACAGAAACTCTCAACTGTTCATAATGCAGCTCTTTTAGGCATAGATCTGAGGGATTTAGATGGGATAGTGCTAAGCCATGGACACTTCGATCATACAGGAGGATTAAGATCAGTCTTGGAAGAGACGGGGGAGATAGAGATAATCGCCCATCCGGATATCTTCCAGAAGAAGTATGCAAAGTCTGGAAATAGCAAGACCTACATAGGAATTCCTTATACAAAGGAAGAGTTAGAAGAAGTTGGGGCAAAGTTCAGATTCAGCAAAGGACCAACGTATATCGGAGATATCACGGTAACGGGTGAAGTAGAGAGAAAGATAAGTTTTGAGAGGATAGATAAAAGTCTGTATGTGGAAGTGGATGGCGAGCTGAAGAACGACGAACTGCTGGACGACCAAGCATTGGTGATAAAGACCGATAAAGGATTATTTGTGATCCTTGGGTGTGCACATCGTGGTATGATAAATACAATAGAGTATGCTAAAAAGATTACTGGGGGAGATGAGATTTTCGGGGTTATAGGTGGTGCACATCTGGTAGCAGCAGATAAGATACAAATTGAGGAGACGGTCAAGGCTTTAAAAGTGTACAAGATTCTTAAAATAGGTATTTCGCATTGCACAGGACCAAAAGCATCTGCAAGACTCGCCGATAAATTCGGTAATAGATTCTTCTACAACAATGTCGGAAGTGTTATCGAGCTGAAATGATTATTTCAGTAGCAAGCGGAAAAGGAGGCACGGGAAAAACAACAATAGCCGCTTCTTTCGCAGCATTGGCATCGAATATAATAATTGCAGACTGTGATGTAGATGCGTTTGAAACAGAATTGTTAAACAGCCCTGAAATCATCTATCTTCGTTATTTTTCCAGCGTTCATGTGCGCTATTCTATCACATACCTTCTCTGCGAAATCAAGGTCATGCGTAACAATCACGAAGGTTATGCCCAAATTCTCTCTTGCATTTATTATCGTCTCTCCAACGTATTTCTTTGTTACCGGGTCCATTGTTCCCGTTGGTTCGTCGAGTACAGCAATATTAGGCTCTTTCATCAATAATTGTGCAATAAGTATCCGCTGCTTTTGCCCCACGCTCAGTTCCTGATGCGTCTTTGGCAGTATCTCCGCTATTTCTTCATCTGAGAACCCCACGCCTTCGAGGACGAATTTTACCTTCATCTTTGCGAGGTCCTCTGGCATATCCAGACCTATACCGCGCGTGAGGTTATCCCACGTCGTGAGTTTCGGAATCAACGTATATTCCTGATGCAACACACCAACAAAATGGGCTTTCCAGTCGCTCGTGCCACCCGTAATTACGCCATCCTCTATGAAGGTTCCAGCATCCTCCTTTGATGCTTCAAACCATCTATCACCTACTCTCACCCATGCGGAACCACCTGATCCCGGCTCCAAATGACTTACAATCTTCATCAAACTCGTTTTCCCCGCACCGCTATGCCCCACAATGCCAAATATCTCATTTTCATTTACTGTAAACGAAACATCATCTACTGCCTTTACAACGCCTCTCGATGCTGAGAGGAAATACTTCTTCAGCCCTTCTATTCTTATCTTCGGGTCGCCGAACTTTTTATAATCCTCTCGCTCTATTTCGCCTACTTCCCTCTCGAAATCTGTCACCACCTTCTCCGTATCGCCATATTCAACTATCTCTCCATTATCAAACCATACCGCTTCTTCTGTCAAATCTCTAATCACATAAGGCCAATGTGAAGTGACGAGGAACGTTGTCCCGCCCCTTGTGGTATTTACCAGTGCGCTGTGCACCACTTTTGCCGTATCGTGGTCCAGCGTTCCCGTGGGCTCATCGGCTAAAAGCAGAATGGGCGCCAACGCTAACTGCCTTGCAAGCACCATTCTCTGTTTCTCGCCGCCACTGAGGTCTCTTGTATCTGGCATATTTACACGATGCAGCATTTTCACCGATTCTAAGATCTCATATACCTTTTTCATCCTCTTACTCTTTGGATATTTTGACCGCTCCAATGCCTCTAATATATTCCATATAACTGACTCGTCACTGTATAGAGCGAAACTGCGCTGAAGCATGATAGCAATCGCGCTTTTTAGTAACTTCTTCATTTCTTTATCCTGCCAGAAATTCACTTCCCTAAACTCGAATTCCGCTCCACACTTAGCACATGCTTCACCCACCTTGCTCGGCCCCTCTACCCACGTACACGAGGGGCAAAACGCCAGCCTGAAAATTATCTCCCCGCTATCCGGTGCGTATTCCTCTGTGCCCCGGAGCATGCGAAGTAATACGGATTTCCCCGCTCCACTCTTCCCAAGCAGCCCTAACGGCTCCGTCTCTTTTATATCCAGACTCACGTTCTTCAACACAGTTTTGTCCTCGAATTTCTTGCTCACGTCTAGAACTTTTATGAACGTCTCCTTTTCCTCTCCCATTTCTCTTTACCTCCACATCCTTCGTTTTTTATTTCTACTTTTGATGTCAACGGATAACATATCTTAGACGTTTATACTATATAAAAATGAAACTTTCGTATTTGTATTTAAACGTTTTTTTTTCACTTAAAAACTTTTCTATTTTTTAAGATGCGCGTAGCTAAATTTGAATAGTTATATCACCTTTTTCGCCACTGAATAAGTATCTTCCATCTCTTCTTCTGACGTTATTCCAACGCTTATTGACGCTGCATATCGATAAATGAATTTGAACAAGGATTCGGTGGGTTTCAAGCTACCCGCGGCTAAAGGCTTTATCGCTATCACTTGCTTGTCAGTAGTTTCCAGTGCCTTCAGCGTGCTTTCATAATCCGGCTCCATCGCATACCCAACAGGGTTTACAGGTGCAAGATATACATCGAAATCAAATCCTGCTTTGTCCATTTCCTCTATCGTTTCGCCGGGATAGTGAGTAGATGCTGCGGGTGACGCACCCATATCTCTTATCTTCTTTATCCATCCATTTATTCTGTGGTCAAGAGCATCGCAAAAAAGGGCATGTATTGCTACTACTTCCGGCTTCAAAGGCTTTATCAGGTTCAAATCGCGCTCGAATTTCAGCCCGCTCGTTATCACTGCTGCTATGAAGATTTTCTCCTCCATTTTCTTCTCCGCTTCTGTCAACGCTTTCACCAAAGGTTCGTAAACGATGAGCTGAACCGCGTTTACATCAAGAGTTGCGGATTTTATGAATAGTTTCTCCATGTTGCTCTCGTTATAAAAGAACATTCTTCGATATTCGTATGCCTTCCTCCCAAACTGTGCAGCGCCAATGAAGGGCGAGGTTCCGAGCATGAGCTTTGGTATTCGTGCCTGCATCTTTCTTTAAGTTTACACCTCCGCTAAATTTTTATATAACTTATTTCTATACTTATAGTAATGGCAAAATAAGGGCACCGAAGAAGTCATGAACGTATCGGAAGAGAATGAATATGAAGGATTTGTTAAGGAAGCGAAAAAAATAACGAGATGCGCAATGTGTGGTAAGGAAACAGATAGTCCAAAGATATTTGGCAAGAAATTCTATTGCGATGATTGCTATTATATTGATGTGGAAATGATCGGGGATGGCGTGGGTATATGAGGCGTAATATGCTCAATAAACCCAAATAGATTGGATGGCGAACAATTGAAAAAACACCGGTTTTTATAACTCATATAATAAAAAGAATAACCCAACCGTATTTAATGAAATTATCAATCAGATCATCGTCTCTTTTCGACATCTTATCACCTCACTATCCCTAAGCAGTTTACTACTTCTCCCCTTTATCCGCTCTCAACTCCTCTAGTTTCGTTATTTTTCCATCCTGCATGTGCGCTATTCTATCGCAGACATCGTAAGCAAAATCAACATCATGAGAAACAATTAAGAAAGTCATGCCTAAATTCTCCCTTGCCGCCCTTATAGAATCTGCAACGAACTTCTTTGTTATCGGGTCCATTGTTCCTGTCGGTTCGTCAAGTATGGCTATTGTCGGCTCCTTCATCAATACCTGAGCGAGAGCGACACGCTGCCTTTCGCCAACGCTTAGTTCTGTATGCGTTTTGCGTAGTATTTCCTCTGCCTCTTCTTCGCTAAACCCTATACCCTCTAAAATAAATCTTCTACCACGGTCTTTGAGCCGCCATATTCAACGACTTCGCCACGCTCAAACCATAATACCTTTTCTGTTAGTTCTTCGAGAACGTAAGGCCAGTGAGAAGTAACGATCATTGTCATTCTTCCTTTTGTGCTATCCATTAACGCCGTATGCACAAGCTTTGCAGTCTCAAAGTCTAATGTCCCGGTGGGCTCGTCGGCTAAAAATATTTTTAAAAGAAAAGGGTTGATTAGACATCCAAAACAACCCTTGCCTTCCAAATCTCGTTCTTCTTTATCTCCATCATGTTATACGTAACTGCTTTTATTATTATGCCGGATTCGTGTTTGGACGTGTCGAATTTCCCGCCTTTGCACTTACCGCTCACACTAAAATTGGATAAGTTCACTTCTATATCGAATTTTTTCATGACCAGCGATTCCGCCTCGAACAGGAATATCATCTCGTCCAGCCAATCGAACATCAAGCTGTAAAGGTCTTCTGATTTTATCTCTACTTCTCGTTCCTCCTC
>JANJFQ010000086.1 GCA_025435355.1 Candidatus Methanophagales archaeon
AGAGGATTTAGGAGAACTTATGTTTCACGGCGTGGCTATTCGACCCGGCGAACCAACGGGTTTCGGTATCGTCAATAACAAGCCTGTGTTCGTTCTCCCCGGTTATCCGGTGGCGACAATATCTGCTTTTGAATTGCTCGTTCGACCTTTTTTGTATGCAACGCATGGAATGAAGGAAAAACGCAGTAAGATATTTGCAATAGCGAGAAAAAAAATCCCGTCGGCCGTAGGTAGAACCGATTTTGTGCGTGTAAAGTTGCTTTGCACCGAAAATGAGTATTATGCAGAGCCCATAGGAGTAAGCGGCTCCGGTATATTATCCAGCATGACGAAGTCGGATGGGTTCGTAGTGATAGAGGAGAATAATGAAGGTGTAGAGGAAGGTGAGAAGGTGGGGGTGAACGTGTGGGAATGTTGAACTTATTTGTGGAGGACAAAACGTTTGGCGGGTTACTATATATGGAAGTAAGGTAAATTAATAAGATATAAGGGATGGAAAATGAGGAAAGAAGTTTCAAGGTTATGGGAGCAAGCATTAGAGGACCTTGATACAGCAAAGAAACTGTTAGAAGTGGAGAAATATTATGCTTCTGTATTCTTCTCCGAGCAGGCTGCGGAAAAAGCATTAAAGGCATTATTCATGGAAAAGAAGAAGAGAGCGGAGTTCACTCACGATTTGACCGAACTGGCTGAGAAGCTTAATGCACCGGAAGATGTATATGAAGCTGCTGCAGAACTAAGCCCTGACTATATCATAACAAGGTATCCAGATGCCGCAAATGCAGTTCCTGCAAAGTTATACACGAGAAAATCTGGTGAACTTCATTTAAAATGCGGAGAGGGTGTGATAGAATGGGTAAGAAGGGAATTAGGATCCGGGATATAGAACACCTTAAGGAAGTGCTAAAGAACTCAAAATTTAATATCAAAGCCGCTTTTCTTTTTGGCTCGAGGGCAAAAGGTGATTTTTTAGAGGATAGTGATTGGGATTTAATGATAATATCAGATGATTTCAAGGGAATATCTTTTCTTGATAGAGCTACTTTTTTCCTGAAGGAAGTCCCGATTAGGAGAGCGGATATATTCTGCTATATGAGCAGTGACATCATTGAGAGAAAAAATGAAATAGGAATCATAAGTGAGGCGTTAAAAGGAATTAAAGTGCTATAATATATTCAATAAATTTATCAAATTATTGAGAAAATTTTTGCAGATATAGAAAACTATTTAAAGGAAAGTTACGAATTAGTTTATTATGGAACTTCCAAAGGATCTTTTAGCGATTCTTGAAGAGTTTTGGACTGAAGAATACGAGTCCGACTACCGGCGCTTCATCAAAAGAAATAAGGAGTTGAAGAAAATGGACGAGGTAGAAGGGCTAAAAGCGAAATACATTGGCAAATGGATAGGCATTAAGGTTGATGAAGTTCAGACAGCGTCAGAAACTCATGGGGAGCTGTATAAACGGTTTAAAGAGAAAGGCAGAAGTGGGGTATAGGTTTTTTATTCTGTTGATATAATTGCATTTCGTCCGGATGGTAGATTCTCTAAAACACTATAAGCGTAAATCACGTTTCCATGAATAATAAAGTAAATTGACTTTTCTTCATCAAATATCACACGTTCATCTGTATCAATGGCAATATTTGCCAAATCCTCTAAGGATTTTACTTCTAACCTGTCCATACCTTTTTTCATATCCGCATCTGATGGAAACTTGCCTTCGCTAATCTGGTCTTTGAACTTTCCGTATTCTTCTTCCTTAATAAGTTCTTGAATGGCAAATTCATCCAGAGGCTCATATCTCAGTTTAATGACAGAGAAAGCGACGATAAGAACGAATAAGATGAAAACAGAAGAGGAAGAAATAATCATAGCACCTTTTGACGGCGGTAGTGGCACGGTTACTTCACGCATCACGTCTTTTTTTATCGTCTCTTCGTAGCTCTTGCTTGGAACCTTGTAGATAGAGCCGCTGATTTCGATAGGCAATGAAAAATCCTTTTGCTCATCAATTATTTCACCGCCCGCTTCTCCATTATACCGTACTGTCGTTATAACTTCTACGTTAACGTCGCCACCGTAAAACTTGAGACTATCTTGAATAGTGTCAATCTCCTTCTTAATCTCTGTGATGCTTAAGTTGAAATGATTTTCCAATTTATCATCCGCCGCCGCGCTTAAACTCATACTTCCGTCTGAAATCGTTTTCTCTTTATGCCAGTAAGTTATGTTTTTGCGAGATGCGGATAGAATGAGTTTCGTAAGGTAATTTGCGGATATATCCGCGGCGGCGGAAGAGTAAGGAGCACTAATTTGGAACTTGAAACAAGCAGTTAGATTGGGTGAGATAGCAGAGAAGTAAACGGGTTGATTGCTTAGCACCCAGCCTACCGGCCATAGTGGATTCCCTTGCTCAACCACGGTGCTGTGCTCATACACGGCTTTGTATTCATACAATGTGATGCTTTCGGTTTCTGTTATCGTTTCATAACGCGGACTGAAAACCGCATAAGCATAAATACTGGATATGCTGAACGCTACGATAAGAATTACTAAAATGACCCCGTATCGCCGGGCTACTGCCTCTAAAAAATTATAGGTTGAAACTTTCATCTTCTTTTACTTCTCCTTTTTCTTATATCAATATGCCATACGGGATAAAAAATAAGTGAGATAATTAAACCCGGGATGAGGGCTGTTATGAATGCAGGAAGAAAGGGGTTTATAGATGCCATGCGAACTATCCAGAATACGGGCATTATGTATGGTGCACTTGAAATAGATGCTCCATCTTCCGTTCCTGTTCCAATTTCAGTGGCATTTCCCTTGAGCAACACTTGATGGGCTATTTTTCCAGTCGTGCTGGAAACAATAACACAGGAGGTCAAACCTTCGTTCTTTAGTTCTTGCCCGTCCATATCTTTTATAGTACCACATTTAGCTAAAGAAGGTGCAGAGAGAATAAGAAACGGAATTGAAACAATAATGAAGATAGAAAAGAACCTTTTATAATTTACTTTCATTCTCTTCTTCCGTTCCTTTTTCCTTTCACGCGTTACCATTTTGCGTGCAATCGCCGGATTACTCATTACTCTCATTTCATCCACTATAATTAACATCGCGGGAGTTATAATAAAAAACAGTAAGAACAGCATAGTTTTACCTGCGTAATGAATAAGATAGCCGATAAAAGGAATAAGAAATACCGTCTTTCCTACAATATCCTCTGCCGGGACATCAAATTGGTCAACGTCTTCACAAGCATCTCCTTTTGTCTTGAACGATAAACCCGAAGTCACGTCCTCTCCTTCTGTTGCTTCTACTATCCGATGTGTTATGATAACATTTTCTCTTCCGGAAGGGTCTTTGAAAGCAATTATGTCGCCGACGTCCACAGTTTCCGGCGCAACGTGGCTAATGACAGCCACGTCTCCTACACGCATTATCGGATCCATACTTCCGCTCAGCACGATGAGGAACTTCGTTGAACCTGTGATTAATGATGGTGCGATGCAGATGACAGCAATTGCAGCTATGCAGAGCAAGCAAATCCTAACGAATTTTTCTTTTTTCATTTTTATTTTTATACCCGGTATCCAATAATATTCTTAATCTCAATTGCAATAATTAATGTAGCAGGTATTATAATAAGCAGGACAAAGCCAGGTGCTGTATTAGTAAGCCTGACGAAAGAACCGAGATAGGGAATCTTAAACTTCACCACGCCTACAATATCCTGCGACTTTACCGGATAATCATCAATTGCATCATTTGCATCGCCTTTCGTTTTAAAGCCATCTTCGGTTATTTCCACTATCCGATGGGTTATGGTCACCTTTCTCTCCTCCCAGTTATGTCCATTATATTCATACACAATAATAGCTCCTACTTTAAGGTCCTCTGGATTTACCGGGAGTACAACAATCATATCAGCAGAAGTTATCGTTGGCTCCATGCTCTTACCCGAGCATGTGAGAAACTTTATGGACCCGACTGCTCCACATATTATCATCGCACTTACGATAGCGATTATGGTTATGGATATGAGTAAATTTCGTTTTCTCATGGTTATTCTATTAACGTGAACACAAATGTGCTATTTAATATATCCCCCTGGTAGTTATTACCTGCATCCGGATTGAACTGGATGGTCATATTAAGAGTTGTTGCATAATCTCCCTTACCCGGCGCCGGAAGCTCGATGGTTTGTGCTTCCAAATCGTCTAAATCTATATTATCATTGTCATTATTGTCATTGAGTAGCGATAGGCAGCCAATTTGTTCCGTGCCCTGATAACCGTGGTAGTATATCATCTCTGCGATTATCATTTCCTTATCCAGATCCGTTGTTCCCTCCTCTGTGTCAGATTCTGGACCTGCTGGCGGGTCGATTTTAACAGACGTGCAAGTTACCATGAGATTGCTTGCAGCAGTATCACCGTTGTTTATGAACTTCACACATCTACTCACGAAATCGCCCGGCATCATATTCGACATCGTCCACGTGGCTGTGATACCGTCCTTATAATCTTCATCATGGTCCTTTATCTTCGGGTCCACGGGCGAGGGCTCGCTGTTGGTGATATGAAAAAATCCTCCCCCGCTCCCTCCTCCACTTATATGCTCACTCACGCCCTTAGCTTCAATATCCGCCTCTCCTTTTACATCTGCATCCGGTTCTTCTTCGGTATCTGGCATCGTTCCCGTTGAGCTGCTATCTGGCATGTAAACCACTACACTATCTGTATCTGGCATTGATGTTTCCTCACAATATATCCTGTTTCCGTTGAAATCAATAAAATATTCTATGCTAATTAGAGACAACAGTAGAAGGATACCAACGATAGAGGGGTATTTAACTAATTCTCTTATTCTCATCATTTTGCATTTTTTATTCTTACCATCCGTGCAGGATTCTAACACAATCTTCTCCTTCTAAAGGAGGGTCCTCGCTATCAACAACATCTACTGTCACTATTAAGTTTATTACCGTATTATGTTGTATCTGGTTTAACTCTAAATCGTTAACGAGCGCTGTCTTATTGAAATGAACATTCCAATCAAGTGTTCCATCACCTTTCTTGTCATGACAACATCCTCCTCCCTTTGGATCGAATGGAGTTGCTACGTCTTCTTTTGAATATTTAATAGGTGCGACATTGCCACCAATAGCGACATTACCACCAATACCATCTCGCAGAACTCTAACACTCGTCGGGTCTAAGTCATCTACCGGGAAGTCAGCAGTTCCTAAAATCGCAATTGACACATCTCCTCCGCTATTTACATTAATGGGATTGGGACACGAGCCTGGTTTCACATCTACGTAGATGGTGCCATCTCTCCAGGTTCCAGCATTGAACATATTGCTGATGCTCTCTTCGATGTCAGAGAAGCAGGCGAATGTACCTACGTTTGATGCTATTACTGCCGCTATACCCAATATTAGAATAGCCAAGAATATTGGCTTACGTTTTCCTTTCATTTTTTTATTCACCTCCATACTTCCTATAGATCGAAAAAAAGAAAAAAAGGGGACGGTAAAAAAATCATAGCCGTCCGATTTTGGTGTTCGTTTCTGTATACTACGACAAGGGAATTTATCTGCCGTGTTCCGGTAATTGATTACCTGTCGGAAGTGGCATTGCACCTTCACACTGCAGTGCTGTCAGAGTCTCCGTAAAGGTCACCCTGTCACCCTGGTAGATATTTTCTGTTGACTGATATAGATGGAAGCTTTGTGTAACCACCATCTTTCCGCCCGCCGGGATTGTTCCAAGATATATATGGTAGTTCTCAACAGTTCCTAATGCACCAAGAGCACTCATACCATCACCAAGCGTTAATTTCTCGCTCTCCAATATTTCCTGTGTAACCTGTCCGTCAACCGTAGCTGTCAAGTCAAACCATATCCAGTCTTCAATGTTGTTATCATCAATGTCACAGTTCTCGGATATAGCTACGCATTCAGGCTCAGAGGACCTCATTCCTACAGTACCACCGCAATCGTAGCGTTCCAGACCTGTGTCTCCAACGGTGTTGCTTATCCTCTTCCATACATCCACTGGGTTAGTTCCAACGTTCTCTATCTCGAAATCTATGTATCCTACTTGACATGGTTTAAGATATTTGTCGCCATCAAGCATTACCTCATAACTCTTACTCCAAGGGTTCTGCCCATCAACGGCTATGTCTATCGTTCCCGCGGTAAAGGTATTGCCCGTGCTAGTCTCAGTATCTGAGAAGTAAGCAAGTGTGCCTGCGCCTGCAGCCATAGCCACTACGCCTATCATCAATACGCTCATCAATATAGATTTTGTGTTCATTTTTTTTCTATTTCAC
Source organism: Candidatus Methanophagales archaeon (assembly GCA_025435355.1). Lineage (GTDB taxonomy): Archaea > Halobacteriota > Syntropharchaeia > Alkanophagales > Methanospirareceae > WJOV01. Next base: position 6,346 of record JANJFQ010000086.1, read on the forward strand.
CTCCTAAGTTTTTTTTATTCCTGTATTTTTAGCGCCACCTTCCTGGCACTGGTAAATAGGTTCGGGAGGTACGTATAAAAAACCGCAGTAGCTGGTTAGAATAACAAATTAGAACTTTAGGTACGATTTGAGTGTAAAATGTACTTGTATAAAGCTCTTTTCCGTAAACAGTATTCTAAAAAGGGTTAAATTAGAATTTCAGCTCCGAACTAAAGCGAAAATTATTTATGTTCTCATTCAGAAACTATTAGGCATGGAAACGGCGGGCAAAATTATAGAGAAGGTCTTAAAATATATAAACGAAGAAGAAGGAAATGTTAAAATAGAAGATCTAAAAGATAAATTTGAATTAGAAGAAGAGGATGCCGAGCGGATACTACATTTTTTAGTGACGTTAAAGCTAACAGAGATAGATAATTGTGAAGTGCTTCATGTCTGTAAGGAAGTTAATATGGTGAAGTTTAAACTAATAGGGGGAGATGCCAAAATAAAAATAACAGATTTGGGGCAGGGGTTTCTGCAATTGTAGCTATCTATGTTAAGTTAAGACTTGAATAAGGATGCGACTTTTTCGATTTCTCTTAAAATATCCTCTCCCTTCTCCGTTATTTTGTATTTATCTGCTTTCAACTCTATAAATCCACCCTCTATTAGCCATTTTAGTATCCTTGACGCGCGCTCGAAATTCAAATTTGCACCGTATACGATTTCAGTCTTTTTTACTTCCCCTCCCTTTCTCACTATCTCAAGCACCGCTCTTATTACTTCTATCTTCGTTCTTCGCTTCTTTGACATCTTTGTCTCCTTATGATACCACAGCATAGCACGGGGGATAGATAGCTATGCCATATTCAAATTCTTCTTTCCCTTATAAAAGCTTTTTCCTCAGTTAAAAATAAATTTCAATTGATACTAAAGCTCTAAATTTTTAAAAATCCTTTATGACGATTTTTCGTGCCCTTCGCCACATATTGTAATTTTTATTTACAATATATGAAAATTAAATGGGTGGATAGAGAAAATATATGTGGATAAACAGTGAAGAAATTTTCAATCATGCCGCGGCGGCGAAGCATTTAGAGGAGGAAGTGGAGGTGGTGAACGTATCGAATGTGCTCAATAAAGAGTGGGAAATCCTAAATCCTAATTTCTAAACAATTTCAAAATTCAAAAGCCCCAAAAAGGTTTGTTTAGAATTTAGATATTGGAGTTTGTTTAGAATTTAGTGTTTAGTGTTTAGAATTTATACCACAAGATTTTGAGCAATTACTGGTGAACCCACGTCAAAAACAGAAACGCCCTATCCCTGCATATTTAAAACCATTTTCACGCAGCTTCTCGGCTTCAACTACCTGGCGGCCGTCAACCACAATCCTATTTCTCATCTTCTTGCCAAAATCCCATAGTTTCACACTTCACTCTCCATAGAAATCTCCTTATTCATTCGTTCAATTACCTTTAACACCGATTCTACATCATGATTCCCCCTTCTTCTAATTCTATCATCCTCTTTTTGCCCAT
>JANJFQ010000087.1 GCA_025435355.1 Candidatus Methanophagales archaeon
TCATCACCCCTACAACATTAGCCTTCTTAAATAACTCTTTCTCATACTTCTTCTTCACTTCTTCTATTTTCATATCTTTCAGCCTACTTTTAAGATTTTGTATTGTGGAGCTCTGCCCCACGACCCCGCAAGCCCTGTAAGGGCTTATTTGATAGTGGGATTTCTCGTTCTTTACTTCTCTATCACCGCTTCCTCCACTGCAATTCCAAAATGTCTCGCCGTCTCTGTAACATGAAGCAGAACCTCGTCACCTTCCTTCAAATCAACCACAGAAATCGGCTTCTTTTTTCCCATCAACTTTATCGTCTCCGCATTCTGAAGTATAACACTGCACTTCCTCTTTTCCCCGCTACCTATTTCAACCTCCGCTTCCACCAGTATAAGTGGTCGCTTCTCTATCTTCACCCTGCCTATCACACCTTTCCTTGCACTTCCTTCTGCATTCACAATCAACACATCGTCCCCGGACGTCAACTCCGACAAATATCTTGTCTTCTCACCCACCAACACATAAGCATACACCGCACCTGCATTCACCCTGAACGGTCTTGCCGCTACGTAAGGACTCTCCTCTGATTCCGAATGCACTAGGAACAACGCAAAAGACTGCGAACCCACCAGCATACCCTCTCCTAATGTCATCAGTGAGCAGGTATCCACGCAGACGCGGTCTCCCATTTCAAGTTCCTCCACATTTGTTATCCTCGCCGTAGAAAGAGGAACTTTGCCCATTTTGCTCTCGTCTCTTATCTCCACCGCTCTTTTTATCTCTGGCACGTCGTCAGTATCAATAAGAACACCATCAGCACCATATTCTAACGTTTCAAATGCCGTCCTCGCCTCTTCCGCACTCTGCACTCCCGCTATTACCTTCGCTTCCTTGTGCTGCAATTCTGCAATTATATTCTCCAGCGGGATTATCTTCCAATCCTTTCCTATCATAATCACGTAATTACAGTAATCCGCAATATCCACTGCAAACCGCTCGTACTCCTTACCCCTTATCTCCACATACACCGCATTTATTTGACTACCAGAAGTCCCTTTCAACGCAGCTAAAACACTCGATCCACTTATTTCCGCTGGAATCTGCTTTGTTCCATCCCCTTCACTTCCTTTTCCATAAACAACAATATCTGCTTCTCCCCCTTCTTCCAACTCTGCCGCAAACACAGCTATTTTTATACGACCTAACTCCCTCACCTTTGCTACGTCCTCTTCGTCCACAACCACACCATCAGCGCCAGATTCCAAACCCGTTGTAATCCTCGACTTCTGTTCCTCCCACGTTCCCACATCAGCATCTGCTTTTATCCATATCTCTTTTTCCTTTCCTTTCATTCTTCCACCCGCATTTATTCCAGCTTTAAATATTTGGATTTGTTTAGGATTTAGGATCTCAGTTCCCCTCTTGGCTATTGCCTACTCCCTATATCGCCTCACTTTAGCATCTCCATCGCCTCTTCCGCCGAAATACCCTCATGCACTACCTTGCTTATTGCCACTGTCATATCTGTCGGGTTCTTATGCTGAAACACATTTCTACCTATTGACACACCAGCGGCACCAGCGGCAATCGCATCTTCCACCATCTTCAGCACTTCCGCATCCGTATTCGCCTTTGGACCTCCTGCTATTATCACCGGCACCGGACAACTGCGTATTACATCCTTGAAGGAATCCGGGTCGCCAGTATAATTTGTTTTGATGACGTCAGCGCCAAGTTCTGCACCCACACGAGCCACGTGTTTCACCATTTCTACATCATGCTCGCTCTTCACCTTCCTTCCCCGTGGATACATCATCGCCAAAAGGGGCATGCCCCACTCCTCACATACCATTACAGTCTCTCCAAGCGATTCAAGCATTTCCGCCTCGTTCTCCGCTCCCACATTCACGTGCATTGACACCGCATCTGCTCCTAATCTTAGCGCTTCTTCCACCGTAGCTACTACAACTTTGTTCAATGGGTCTGGTCCTAACGCGGTGCTCGCAGATAAATGAATTATTAGCCCTATATCCTTACCATATCCCCGATGCCCGGCTATTACAATCCCTTTATGCACGAGAACTGCATTTGCTCCTCCTTCTGCTATCGCATTCACCGCTTTCTTCATGTCCGTCAACCCGTATATTGGACCTGAGGTCACACCATGGTCCATAGGGACAATAACACTCCTCCCACTCTTCCGGTCCACGATTCTTTCCATCCTTATTCTCTTCCCTATGCCCATCCTTTCCATTCTCTCTCTTATACTCGTCATTTTCTTCTCTATCCCCTTTATATATAGTGCCTTTTATTTTGCATTTTACATTCTTTAGACCAATCTCAAAGTCTCCAAATTCATCGGCGCTACCGTCTCTATATTAAACTTTTTGTGTATTCCACTCGCTAATGCCATGCATTTGTTATTCTCCCCATGCATGCATATCACCTTAGACGGCAGTGGCCGTATCTTCCTCACGTATTCAAGCAATTGATTGCGGTCCGAATGCCCGGAAAAACCATCTATTGTCTTTGTTTCCATCTTCATTTTTATATTCGCTATCTTCCCCTCGATTGAAAACTGAATCTCATTCCAGCCCTTTTGTATCCTTCTTCCAAGCGTACCTTCCGCCTGGTATCCTACAAAGATAAGCGTGTTCTTTTCATCTCCTGCAAGCCCTTTCAGATGTTCCAACACCGGACCACCGTTTAGCATGCCGGAGGTAGCAAGTACGATGGAGGGTTCCTTTCCCTCTATTACCTCCTTTCTTTTCTCTACGTCGTCCACTTGCACAAAAATATCGGATAAGAAAGGATTCTCACCCTGGAATATGGAATTCTTCAGATTCCTATTGAGATACTCAGGATATGCCGTATGAACTGCGGTCGCCTCCCATATCATACCGTCTAAATACACCGGCACCTCCAGTTGCATCTCCTCCAGTGCCAACATTACTTCCTGCGACCGACCAACCGCGAAAGCAGGTATTATCACTTTACCGCCCTTTTTTATCGTCCTCTCTATCTCGTCCTTTAAATTCTTCTCCGCTTCTCGCCTCGACGGCTGTAAATCGTTCATCCCACCGTATGTTGACTCTATGACCAACGCTTCAAGCCTTGAGAAAGCATTGAAAGCAGGGTCGAAAAGAAACGTTCGTTCATACTTTATGTCCCCGGTGAATGCAAGGTTATAAAGCCCATTACCTACATGGAAATACGCAATAGAAGAGCCCAGTATGTGCCCCGCATTGTAAAAAGTAAGCTTCATATCTGGCGATATGTCTGTTACATCTCCATACTTCAAAGGAATCGTATGCCTTATCGCATCTCTTATTAAAGATGATTTATACGGTATCTTCTTCGCCTCTCTTGCTGATACCTCGATATAGTCAAGTAGCAAAAGAGCCATAAGGTCCCTCGTTGGCTGTGTTATGTATATGGGTCCATCATAGCCATATAAGAACAGCAGGGGCACTAAGCCTGAGTGGTCAAGATGTGCATGCGTTATCACCACCGCATCTATATTAGTTATCGGTGACACTTCAGGGACGTATAGATAAGGCACGCCCTCTGAGCCCACACTTACCCCACAATCTATTAAAACCCTTGTTTCCGGCGTAGAAAGCATGAATGCGTTCCTTCCTACTTCTCTGCATCCCCCTAACGCGGTTATACGCAGCCATTCAGCCTCTATTAACTTATCTCTATATATCCTCCGCCCTACTTTTTTCACAAAGTCCTTCCTGAATTCGCTCTCCTCTCTTAAATACCGCCTTATGCTTTTTGTTATTGCTGATTGTATAGGTGGGGCTCTGATAACGTTAGGTCGCCACCCTATCGCCTTCGCTACTTCTCTAAGTGTTGCTCCATGCGTGCCTATTACCAACCCAGGCTTTTCCGCCTCTATTATCACCTCGGCTTTGTCCATGTCAAAATAAATGTCTTTTATCCCCCCTTCCTCAGGTATAATCTCATAGATTACTTTCGATGCTTTTTCCGGCTCCATCAGCATGTTATTACTTGGTCTAACCGATATTCTCTTCTTTAACTCCTTCGCTAACGTTCTAACTATGGCTCCGTCATCCGCGAATTTCTGCGTGTCCTCTGTATATACGACAAGCTCCGGTCCTTCAAATTCCACCGCGGTAATGCTTACGTCAGCCGGTAATAACTCCACTATTCGCCGCTTTAATTCCGAAAGCATTTCTCCTGCTGGCATTGTCTATCCCTTCTTTAACCTTCTGCTTATTAATCCAATCTTTAGCTTAACCGATGTCCTATCCCTTGCTCCTATTCCTTCCTTTATTCTATTTTATCTCTACAACGTCAACATTAACGCCAACAAAAACGTCAGAAACAAAATTTCAATTAAATGAATTCCTTAGTTCTTTTATCTTTCCTGCACCTACTTCCTCATACTTATCCTCCCTTATCACCACCACTTCCATATCCTCTCCCGAGGCACTATCTCTTTTCATCGCGGAATGCAGCGCCTGTATTGCAAGCGATATCCCTTCTTCCAGCAGCATGTCCTTTGAATACCTGTCCTCAAGCACACCGTATGCAATAGGCGAACCCGAGCCGGTAGCTGCTATCTCTCTCTCATCGGTATTGCCTCCAAAAGGGTCTATTGAAAATATATGCGCACCGTTCCTGTCTATACCCCCTACCAGGAGTTGTACAATAAACGGAAACATCCGCTGACCGCTCAGCACATTGGATAACAGCGTTGTCATCGCTTTTACACTCATAGGCTCTTGCCTTCTTATCTTATAAAGCCTCGCCTCCACTGATATTAGCCGAACCAACGTCTGTGCATCTCCCACTATCCCCGCTGTTGTCATTCCCATTAGGTCATCCACACGATATATCTTCTTCGCCGCCTTGGAAGCGATAAAAGAACCCATCGTCGCACGCTTCTCACTCGCCAGCACTACACTACCACCGCATATTAAACCAACGGTGGTCGTCCCTTTCTTTACCTGGTCCATTATTTCCATTATTCATATTCCCCCATGCGTTGTTGTCAGCTTCACGTGTTTTACACCTTTCAAGCTCATTATAGTTTCCGCTAACTCCTTTATCCGCTTTGCCTCTCCTTTCATCACTACCACCTCAAAGCAATTCTCCTCATCGAGATGAATGTGCGTTGCCGTTCTTATCATACCCAGAAAATGATGCTGCACCTCTGTTAGCTCATCACCTAATCCCCTTTGGCTGTGGTCATAGAGATAGGTTATGGTTCCTATCTCCTCACCCGATTCGCGATTCATCCATTCGTATTCCACAATATAAGCTCTAATCGCGTCTCTTATCCCTTCCGACCTCGAGGAATATCCCCTTCCTTTTATTATTCCATCAAACTTACCCAACAGATTTGAGGGCAAAGATACTCCAATTCGTGTCAATCCACGCTCTTCTTCCATTTTTTTTCTCCTACGCTTTCAATAATATCCTATATGTTTTATTATCTCTTCAGCCTTACAAAAAGCATTTGAATTATGCTTCTTTATACGAATGACTTTCGAGTGGAAGCCTCTCTTCTTGAGCTCTTGCTCCAACTCCCCCTCATCGAAATCCTGGTCATATCCTATTGCTATTACATCAGGGTTTATACTATATAAAGGTTCATATATATCTTTTTCGCTACCCAACATCGCTTTATCCACAACTTTCAACGCCGAAACCATCTTCAATCTCTGCTCCTCCGGTATAATCGGCGTTCTTTTTCTCTTCTTCACGTTTACATCTCTCCCAACAATGACAAAAAGCTCATCACCCAGCTTCTTCGCTTCTTCCAGATAAAGCAAATGCCCCGGATGGAGTATTTCAAATCTTCCGGTTGCTAAAACTCTTACCATAGCTGTTCTCCCCCTACCTCCAAATCCTTCTCTACTATTTCCAACTCTCTCGCTTCTCCTTTTGAATTATAACATCTCCAACTATCCCCCGCATAAGGATAAAAAGTTATGATATGACAATTTCCCGTTTTGGAAAACGTCAACAAATCCTGCTCTGAGGGGCGCATAGCTGCAGGATGTGGGTGGCTATGTACAGACCCTACGTAGCCAAGACCCATTGGCATCATATCCATGCATATAATTGCATTTTCTTCTGACGAAACCGTGCCAGGGAGGAAAAAAACATCGGTTACGACATCCCCATCGGCGCACAGCATGCCAATGAATTCTCTCGGATAATTAGATTTGCTCACTTCCAGTATGAAATCCAAAGTATCCTTTGCTATTCCCACAATTCTTCTTCCCCTACTCATCTAAACCCGTTTAGAAAGCACTTTATTTCTAAGAAAGGTTTAAAATAAAACGTCCTTCAGTTTTCACCGCCTCTTCCAGCGGCAAAGTTCCAAATTTCGCTCTCAATATCAGCTCTGCCACCTCATAATTTAACACCTTTGCTATTCCTACTATGGATGTCGTAGGTCTTGGGTTTATATCCACAACGTATGCAGCGCCATCATCACCTAATACGAAATCTATCCCCACGTATCCGTTGCAGTGAAGCATGGTTACAACCTTCTTACTTATACTCCTTATCTCCCTCTCAACATCTAGTCCTACAAAATAAGGAACTAATCCACCTTCATATCTTAGCCTTTCCCCCTCCATCCTTATAAATTGCTTGTTTATCGTCAGTGGTAACACAGAAGAACCCCCAACTACTACGCTACTGCTTATATCCTCCCCTTTTATAAATTCTGTTACGATATAATCTTGGTTATCGTCATAAAAAGATACATCCTCATGATTTCCTTTTCCATTCAATATGTAAACGTTTTCCGATGCACATCCATATCTCGGCTTCCTTACATATACTCCTTTTCCCATCTCGCTATCGAGCACAATCCTCGGCACGGGTATTCCTCTATCCTTCAAAATTTTTGTTGACTCCATCTTATCAGCACATATTTTTACGCACTCCGAAGGACAGCCCAAATTAACAGTATTTGATTCTACGAGGTCTGTAAGTTCGCAGAGCCTATCATCAGGGGCAATAACGATGCCAGCATCGCTTTCCTTCGAGAGCTTATCCACCGCCGCTTCAAAATCATCTTCCGCCTCCGGATAGACAACTTCGTTCCCAATTCTCTCAAAGCTCCTTCTTAGCGTTGTAAGCATCGCCTTTCCTTCTCTCAAAAAAGAACCGTCTCTCCCTTTGCCCCCTCCTACTGCATACTCCGCCACCAGTATCCGCATTTTATCTTTTATTTCTGTACTGCCGGTACAAGTGTTTTCCTATGTTCAACGAGCTTTGCTAACGCAAGGAGTATATTTACTAAATAGTCATTATGCAGGGTTTTGCCTAAATCTTTCTCCCAGATCTTCTTGATAGCAATAAATCTTTTCTCCGTCTCTTTCGATATTTCGTCAATGCTGGAGGAATAAACAACCGCTTCAGCCACACCCTCGACTTTTTTCGCTTCTTCCTTTTTCCCTCTTCGCAATTCCGTAATTGGATAGCCCATTGTGTTTATCGCTCTCGTCACTGATGATAGCTTTATCGGCTTCTCTCTTATCTTGTTCTCTGCTTCCAGAATATCCTCTACCGTTATCGTCCCTTTCTCTATCCTTTCGCGGTATTTCTGCATCCAACCCGGTCCGTTCACGAGTATTCCCGGCTTTTCCCCCTTTTCAACGAATCCCTCCTCTTTCACCCAGGCTCCTTCCTTTTTCCCTCTTCGCAATCCTGTAATTGGATAGCCCATTGTGTTTATCGCTCTCGTCACTGTTATCAGCTTTATTGGCACCGCCCTTATCTTGTTCTCCGCTCCCAGAATATCCTCTACCGTTATCGTCCCTTTTTCTATCATTTCGCTGTATTTCCGCATCCAACTCGGCCCTCGCTCTGTTCTTCCGA
>JANJFQ010000212.1 GCA_025435355.1 Candidatus Methanophagales archaeon
TCAGCGGTAAACAAGTGCACCTCACAAATAATAATACCGCCCCTTCTCCTTCTGTTCACGGTCTTTTGCCGAACCTATCTTGTTTATCCGCGGGCGAAGCGTGCTTTTATCACGCCTGAAAGTTACACCCAAATCCTTCAAAAACAAATTCATCCCCTCTCGCATCCCAAAACAACCTTTTATTTCCCCTCGCACACCCGGTTCACCGTCGAAAACCATCAACCTGTCGCTTAACAAATCTATCAAATATATGTCATGGTCCACAATCAACATTGATACGCCTCTTCGCTCCGCATATCGCCTTATCGTCTTTATCAACCGCACCTTCTGCTCCACATCCAGATGCGCCGACGGCTCGTCCAGCATATATAAAGATGCATCATGGCAAAGACACGCAGCTATCGCAACGTTTTGTAATTCACCACCACTGAGCTCTTTTATGTTCCTATTCTCTATCTCTGATATTCTCAACGGATGTAACACATCAATAACATCGGCTTCGCTTAATCCTCCTTTTAGCGAATAAATGAACTCCTTCACTTTCATATCTAACTCGCCTTTTATATATTGCGGCTTGTAAGAGACTTTAATATCAAACGATATTTTTCCGGTTGTCGGCTCTGTCTCGCCTGCTAATACTTTCACAAACGTGCTTTTACCAATGGCATTTCTCCCCACTATGCCCAATACTTCCCCCTTCCCTATACTGCCTGGCTTCGCTTCCAATACAAATCCATCTCCTCCATAGTTCTTCTCAAATCCATCGTATTCGATGAAAACATCTCCTCCTTTTAGTTTCTCCCTCGGTGGATGAGTGCTGAACTCTATTGGCTTATCTCTTATCCGAACGTTCTCTGCATGCAAGAATCCACCTAAATATTCGTTTATTCCTCTGTTCGTGCTCTTCGGCATCGTAACAACACCATACCCACCGGGCTCACCATAGAGGAGATGTGCGTAATCCGCAAGCATGTCAAGGATAGCGAGGTCGTGTTCCACTACGACCACCGCATTATCTCTCAAAACTTCCTTTATTCCTTTTGCTACTTTCACTCGTTGATGAATGTCCAGATAGGGCGTCACCTCATCAAAGAAATAAAAATCCGCAGCCCTTATCATACAACCTATTACCGCAACTCGTTGCAGTTCGCCACCGCTCAGCTCTTTTATATCCTTATTCAGCGCTTCTTCGAGCTCAAAAGCTTTCACAAGCTGTTTTGATACTCCCGTCTCGTCTGTGCGTTCCAGTAACTCGTGAACTTTGCCATCGAAGAATTCTGGTAACGCATCCACATATTGAGGCTTATATGCTACCTTAATTTTTGCTTTTGACAGTTTATCAAAGTAATTCTGTAACTCTGACCCTGCATATTTCTTTATTATCTCATCCCAACTCGGCTTTGCTTCTGCATCTACTTTGCCAAGGTTTGGAACTTGCAATCCCGATAATATTTTTATTGCAGTGCTCTTCCCTATACCATTCTCTCCTATCGCTCCTGTTATCTTCCCTGCTTTTGGAATGGGCATTCCATAAAGAACGAACCCGTTTTCGCCATATCTGTGCGTCTCTTCACCCTTCAGCTCCTCGGGCAAGCCTATTATAGAAACGGCATCGAAGGGACATTTTTTTATGCATATCCCGCATCCCTCACACAATTCCTCTGATATTACCGGTTTGCCATCTTCACCCTGGACTACCGTCTCCTCCCCTGTGCGCACCATCGGGCAGTATTTTATGCATTCATACTCGCATTTCCTCGGCTGGCACTTATCCCTCTTCAATATCGCTATCCGCATTTTTTCTTTATTTAGTAATTTTTTTATTTCCGCTATACAAGTACAAGCATTCGCTTATAAATTTCAGGCTCCAAAGCCGCGATAAGGTATATATTCTGTGTTTTTCCTACCTCGCTTCTCAGCTTCTTCCCTTTTAAATCGGTTACAGTTCCTCCTGCTTCTTTTAAGATTAGCGCGGCACCCGCAATGTCATACCCGTTTATTAAGCCACGCACATCCATTACCGCATCCAGTACTCCTTCTGCAACCAAACATATCTCGGCTGCGATACTGCCAAGCACACGAACTACCACATTCTTAGCTTCTTTTTGAAATTGTATCAGCGATTCAGGTATTGATTCCGCACCATAGGTATAGACAGAGAGAACGAGTTTAGTCTTCCCTTTTAC
>JANJFQ010000088.1 GCA_025435355.1 Candidatus Methanophagales archaeon
CAATGCAGATGCATGCGGAGTCACAATCTCGTTCCTTAATTCCCCATTTCCAATATATTCATCTCCACAAGGTGAACTCGATGGTGACCATCCCCAAACAGGAGCATCTAGTTCACTGGCGTGAGCGATTTGCGCTCTCGCAAATTCCTCCGCCGATTTCCCCATCAGTGTTTGCCGCTGGTCAATGAAAATTCCTGGGAGGAACTGCATGAAAAGTCCTCCTTCCCAACCCGGTTTATAATACCTGTGTCCATAGTGCTCCTCAAAGCTTCTGTTTAGCCTCTCCCAGTGTTTTGCAGGGACGCTTCCAGTTGCAATACCAAGGAAGCTCGCTGTTTGTGAATCAGATGCCAAATCACTACAATTCCATGTGGAATAATTGCATGTTGTGGTGTTATATCCGCCATAAAAGAGATTTGTATCGTTATCATACAGCAAAGACCAGTTGATGTTATTCAACAGCTTTGAAAAACTTTGATTTAGTTCTGGGAAGGCATTTTTTCCTATGATAAGGCATGCATAGTAATTGCCGAGGTCAATTGTGCAAACGTCAATATCATTTTGCGATAATGGTTCAAGAGTTGTCATAGTATACCATGCGTATGGGATTCTTATATTAGTGCTTTCGTATGCCGTGCAACTACCGTTCCATGTCTTAAAATCCGCTGATAATAGTGTATTTAGAGTTTTATTCGCTCTATTCAGTGCTTCTTCTTCAGAAATGAATCCTAATTCCTTAGCTACTGCTACCGAGGCTATATACAAACCAATTTTGTCTATTCCCGTGTAGTCTTTCATTTCACTATTGTCGTATGGAAGACCAGTTTTATTATCTACGTAATACCCGATGCAGTTCCAGGTATCGTAAGCCAGATCACGAAGATATTGTGCATTGGGTTCAGCATACAGAGGAAAGCCGTAGCTATAATAACTATCTTTAACAGCCTCTGAATATTCGCATATCCTTTTATCAGGGTCAAAAGAGCAATCGTCTATGTTATTTCGATTATCGCGGGGCGTGGTGAAAACCGCCCAGTCTGATTCGCCAGTCAGGTATTTTGTCCCTCCTTTATCAATAGTGAAGTAGCAAACCATCTTAATCTTTGGATAATTCTTGATTGAATTGTACGTTTCTATTATCCATTCTCCTTTCTTTGTGTTATTGCTTATCCCTTCCTCAACACAAACATCTTTTATGCCCGCACTGCTTTCGTATCTTATGTCATCGAGGTAAATCGTGCAGCCATGGAGGTTATCGACTTTACCAGTCGCCCAGCAGAAACCACCGATGACGCAACTCAAATTTTTACTACTCAAATCAATGGTGTATTGTTTCCATTCTTTTGTTAGGGTAACAACCCCGGTTGAGACTGCAGGTTTAAGAGAACCGAGACCGCCTATCCTGAATTCGCTTTTCTCTCCCCCTTTTTCTCCCCTCGCCCAGAATGTTAAGTTCATTGCATCACTCAAATTGTATCCACCCTCCTTATCGCCCCAGTTGTTTTCGGGGTCCTGCCAATAAATGCCAGCCCAGCCCTCGCCTTGCGAACCGTTTGCCGAATAAATTATCTTTATAGAAGAATTGCCGCAGACGATTCCAAAATGAGGGTTTGTTGTGTCATTATCATCGAACGATATATCACCCCAATCACCCATCCATCCTGAAGGGATATAGTGGTTAATTAGTGAATTTTTGTTAGTGTAAACATTGAATTCCTTTACGGGTTTACTGTCCAGGACGCTGGAAGATGCGAATTCGATTATCGCATAGGGTTTTTTGGAGATGTTCGGGTGAATATCAAATCGGTCAAGCATGGGCTTGAAAATGTCGTCAAAGCTTGTCCAATTATCCCAATCCGCACACGGAACTGACTTTCCAACGTTATAACCGTCAATGGCTACCCAATCTACATACTCATCTCCGGGATAGTATTCTTCCGCTTTGTATCCCTCCAAAGGCACATCAACATGATTGACGCACCATACCCATCGGACATCATCTGAAGTCAATCCTTGTTCTTCAAAGATATTATGCACTCGTTTCCACGCATTTTTATAAGATGCTGGCGATTTGTTGCTCCAGGGATATGCATCGTCATGCAAATTCATCTCATGAGCGAACCTGAGGAAAAGTTGTTTCCTTGTTCCTGTTTTACCATTTACAGTCCAGTTTTCTAAAGTCCAATTTTTCAAGTCCTTTGCATATTCCTCAAAATATGAATCCAATGCTCCTTTATTTATCACCTCAAGAATATCGCCAGAGCCCCATGGTTCTAAGGTTAAAAGAGGGGTGTTGCCATTCTGCCATATATTATCCAGTTGAATTTTCGGGAATGGGGCTTGTTCATCAGGAGAAAAGCCTTGAAATATTACGACTATGCTATGCTTCTTTCCACTCCAATTTTCAAACGATTGCAGGTCTTTGATGTCATGTTCAGATTCGGCAGGATTGTAGCTTACACCTAACAAAGCGCCGTTATCTGGAATAAAAACGGCATTTGTAGAATTCGCATTGCACGTGGCGGCCGTGACAGCTCCTGCAAGTAGCGATAATGTCAGCACACCAATCGAGATTATTTCGATATTTCTCAACACGCATACCCGTTTTTCGTTCGGATTCGGGTTAAAAAATTTCTTTTTCATTTTAAACTTTTACGAAGTGTTTTCGCAGTTTACCAGCACTTCCGAAAACACCGGGTTCCCTTACCACTTACGCTTCAATCTCCTCACTTAAACACCCCATAAAAACATCTTCAGGTTTATCCTTCATCGTTTGATACACGATAAACGTCTCCGTCCGCTCAACAGCGCCAAAAGACTGCATTGCCCTTAAAAATTCCGTCAGCTCATCCTTATCCCGGAAAAGAAGCTCCATGAAGAAATCAAACCTGCCGAAGAGGAGTTGAATGTTTCTCACGTTTTTACTGTTACTCAAGAACTCAGCGAGTTCATTCCTCAATTTCTCTTCTGGTTTTGCAATAAGCAGAATATAAGCCTTGAAAGAGAATCCAAGCTTATCTACATCTAAACAGACCGAAAATCCCTTTACCACTCCTCCATCTGACAGCTTCTTTACTCGCTCAAAAGCCACTTGCCTGCTTATCCCGCACCTTCTACCCAGCTCTGAATAAGAAAGCCTCCCGTTCTCAAGCAGCGCCTTCAAAATACATTTGTCCTTTTTCTTCAACTCCGGTTCCATCAATTGTAAACATATAGAGATGGAAATTTTTATATAAATAACTGAATGTTTCAACAGAGGAAAACATTTGTCCTTTTTCTTCAGTTATATTCCCTTCATTTGTAAAAATTAAATATCGAAAACTTTATAAATTGATTATACCTTATATTCCTTCTGGTTCATGTTTATGGACATGAAAGTAAAAGAAGAGAAGAGGGGGAAGGGCAAAAGATGGAAGCTAAAAGAAGTAGGGACGTGCTAAAAGCGAGATTGGAAGCGGAAGACTACCAGAAACTCATCAGGATAGATAACCCAAAGCTTCATCAGTTTATTGCTAAGTACGTTGAGCTTTGTAATCCCGATACAATTTTTGTCTGCACTGATTCACCAGAGGATATCCGATATATCAGGCAAGAAGCGATAAGAACTGGAGAGGAGATGGAACTTGCTATGGATGGGAATACGGTTCATTTCGACGGCTATTACGACCAGGCACGCGATAAGAAAAATACTAAGTTCCTTCTACCACCGGGTGTTGACTTAGGTTCTGATATAAATGCGATGAATAGGGAGGAAGGAGTCAAAGAAATTCATGATATTTTGAAAGGCATCATGCAGGGGCACCAGTTGTATGTGCGATTTTTTTGTTTGGGACCCCTCAATTCCGAATTCTCAATACCCGCTGTTCAACTTACTGATTCCAGCTATGTAGCCCATTCGGAGGACCTGTTGTATAGGCAGGGATATGAGGAGTTCGTGAGATTGGGGCAATCCGCACGGTTCTTCAAGTTCGTGCATTCTGCTGGCGAGCTGGATGAGAGACGGACCTCTAAGAATATCGATAAACGGAGGGTGTATATTGACCCTGAGGACGAGACGGTATATAGTGTGAATACGCAGTATGGTGGCAATACCATAGGACTTAAGAAGTTAGCAATGCGCCCTGCAATAAACAGGGCGTCAAAAGAAGGTTGGCTAACAGAGCATATGTTTATCATGGGCGTGCATGGTCCATCGAAGCGTGTAACTTATTTTTCAGGAGCATTTCCATCACTCTGCGGAAAGACTTCCACTTCCATGATAGGAGGGGAAACCATAGTTGGAGATGATATAGCTTACTTAAGGAAAAAGGAGGGCGTAATACGTGTATTCAATCCGGAGAGGGGAATATTTGGAATAATACAGGGGATAAACTCTGAGGACGACCCCTTGATTTGGAAGACACTCCACGCTCCGGGTGAGATTATATTTTCTAATGTGCTGGTTACTGAAGAAAAAGGCGTTCACTGGATTGGTAAGAATGAAGAAGAGCCCGAGAAGGGTTTCCATCATTCAGGAGAATGGACACGGGGAAAGAGAGATGCTAATGGTGATGAGATTTCACTTTCACATCCAAATGCACGGTTTACACTTGACATGAAACACTTAGAGAATGTGGACCCTCACCTCGACAATCCAGAAGGTGTCGTAATAGGCGGAATAATATATGGTGGAAGAGATTCTGATACAAAAGTACCGGTTGAGGAATCCTTTGACTGGATGCATGGCGTTATCACCATGGGTGCCGCACTGGAGTCAGAGACGACAGCCGCAACGCTGGGAAAAGAAGGCGTGCGAAAAATCAATCCCATGTCAAACCTGGATTTCCTTTCCATACCTATTGGGAAATATATAGAAAATCATCTGAATTTTGGCGAGGGATTAAAGAATCCGCCACGTATCTTCTCTGTGAATTATTTTTTAAGAGATGCCGATGGGAATTTCACGAATGATAAAAATGATAAGGCAGTGTGGCTTAAATGGATGGAACTGCGTTCACATCGCGAAGTTGGAGCAATAAAAACACCTACCGGGCTCATACCAAAATATGAAGACCTTAAGAGGCTGTTTAGAGCGGTGCTTAATAAAGACTATCCAGAAAAGGATTATAGTAAACAATTCACGTTGAAGGTTGCGGAAAATTTAGCCAAGGTCGAGAGAGCGGAGGCGTTCTACAAGACAAAAGTTCCTGATACGCCGCAAATGGTTTTTAATGTGTTGGAGGAGCAAAGGCAACGGCTAATCAAGGCAAGTGAGAAATACGGGGATTATATTTTGCCCTTAAAGCTAAAATTTTCTTAAGTCACAAATGGAAAAATTAAAGAGAGGTTGAAATGATAGAAATATGTATATATGGAAGAGGAGGGCAAGGAGGAGTTACGTTAGCGGAGTTAGTCGCGCACGCAGCCATCTCAGAAGGTAAACATGCGCAATCAATGCCTTCCTTTGGTCCTGAGAGGAGAGGAGCGCCAGTTCTCGCGTTCTTACGGGTGAACGAAGCAGAGCGAATAAAAATAAGGGCGGAGATTGAAGAACCGGATGTGTTAGTCGTGCTTGACCCCGGGTTGCTACACGTTGGCGGTGTCTTTTCAAGGCTTAAAAAAGACGGAACTGCGATAATCAATACAAAGAAATCGCATGACGCGATGAAATCTGAAATAGGCGTGAGTAAATTAGCAACGATAGATGCAATGGGTATTGCGAGGGATGTTTTAGGCTTGCCTATTGTCAATACGACGATGATAGGGGCGCTGGTGAAAGCTATGGAAGTCGTTAAGTTGAAGTCTTTAGAGGAACCGATGAAAGAACGTTTTGGCAAAGTCGCCACGAAGAACATAGAAGCGATGAGAAAAGCGTATGACGAGACGGCAGTGAGTTAACAAAATGCAAAGTGCAAATTGAAAAATGCAAAATAGAGGTGGAAAAAATGAGTGGTGAAAAGATAGGGTGGAAAGATTTGGAAATCGGGTATGTGGTTACCGAGCCTGGAAGTGCATCGGCGTATAAAACAGGTGATTGGCGGTCGGAGAGACCAGTTCGTGAGAATGAGAAGTGCATAAAATGCGGGATATGTTATATTTACTGTCCGGAGGCGTGTATTGAGGAGACTGAAGATGGGTTTTTTGAAGCAAATTTGTATTATTGCAAGGGATGTGGAATCTGCGCACACGAGTGCCCCAGACGAGTAATAACGATGGTTGAGGAAGTGGAGGAATAGGAAAGAGTAATCGAGCAGTTTTGCAATCATCTAACGATTTAAAACACTGGCAGGAGAATGAAGAGTAAAGAAGAACTAAGAGAAAAAATAAAAGAAGAAAGAGAGAGGGAATGGATAAGAGACTCTTTGATGCTCAGAGATAAAAGACCAGAAGATACACTGAAAATATTGTTTGATCTCTGTGAATTTGCTGATAGGCTGAATAAAAACAGTTCCGTAAAGGAAAAAGATGCCGGTGGGCTTGAAGAAGCACTGAGGAAGGAGAAGTTCTCAATTCAAGCGGAAGATATAAGAGATGCATTAAAGGAGAGAAGCCACTTTACGATATTTGATGACTTATCCGAATATTATATAGACGCCAAAGGAATTTACAACGAAAATGATCGGTTAACACTGGAAAGGAGAAGAAAAGTGAGTTTCGCGGATTTTGTGTTTTATGTCGCTTCACCTGAGGATACCATTGCAAACAAACTGCTATTTGGAAGCGAGCAGGATGTGAAAGATGCTGAAGGTATTTACGCTCGGCAGTTTGATAACCTGGAGATGGCGTATTTAGAAGGGAGGAGTAAGAAAATAGAAGTTCACGAGGAGTTTTTGACGATGAAAAGAAGAGTTGAAAGAAGAATGAAAGAGGTGGAAAAATGCGAAAATCATTTTAAATAAAATGGGAAATAGTTAGAAGATAGAGAATGAAAAAAGGAAAAATAGTGGGTTTGGAAGGTTCTTTTGCAGTTGCGGAAGCGGTTCGGATGGCAAATGCAGATGTCATCTCGGCATATCCAATCACACCACAGACACATATTGTAGAAAGGTTATCAGAGATGGTAGCAGATGGCGAGTTGGATGCGGAGTTTATCTGTGTGGAATCAGAACATTCCGCGATGAGTGCATGCGTAGGCGCATCAGCAGCAGGAGCAAGAGTTTTTACTTGCTCAGCGGGTCAGGGCTTGGAATTAATGCATGAGGTGTTGTATATACCCTCTTCAATGAGGCTGCCGGTAGTTGCGGTGATAGCGAACAGAGCATTGTCCGCTCCGCTTTCTGTATGGTGTGACCATTCAGACGCGATGGCGATTCGGGACATAGGCTGGATACAGATGTTTGCGGAGAACAACCAGCAGGCATTTGACCTCACGCTGTGTGCATACCGGGTAGCCGAGGATAAAGAAGTTCTGTTTCCTGCGATGGTTCACCTTGATGGATTTTATCTTTCGCACGTAATCGAAGATATGGTATTGCCGGATGAGGAAGAAGTAACGGGGTTTATTCCGGAATACGAGCATCCTTTTGTATTAGACCCTGACAGACCCGTGAGCATGGGCTGTTATGGTCCGCCGTTTATATATCCCGAGACGAAGAAGGCGCAGGAGGTAGATTTTGAGAACACGAGACCGAAAATATTGGAAACGTGGAAAGAGTTTGGAGCTACTTTTGGGCGGTATTACTCGCCAGTTGAGAAATACAAGATGGAAGATGCGAGAATTGCGCTGTTGACAATGGGAAGCTGCAGTGAGACCGCGATGCTTGCAGTAGATGAAATGAGAGAGGAAGCGAAAGATATAGGATTAATAAGATTGC
>JANJFQ010000213.1 GCA_025435355.1 Candidatus Methanophagales archaeon
GATGGTCGCTCCCCTTCTGAGGGGCCAGGCCAGTCTTTGAGATAACCAGCCCACACGAGATGTGGAAATATCCGCGCATTCTTTTGAGGATTACACGAAAGGATATATTTGAGCGGTTGTAGATTGCCTCCCGATGCAGAGAGTCTTGCGAGGTCAACAAGCTCGCTCAATGTCTGCAGGTCTATGGCAGCTTCCTGATAAAAACGCCGATAGCTCCTATTCTTTCGTATCAAATCTCGTATCATACAAATCGCCTCAATGAGATATGGTTGATCATAGGTTAAGTTTCTTTCGTATTGGATTCGGTATTTCAGATCTATGAGTCTTTTTGGCTTTCAATCATAGGAACTTACTCAAAACATGCCATTTCGAGATATGCCGTTGTTATTTTCTCCGCAGCCTCCTTCGAGATTCTCTCGGCAACGAGTGAAATAAATGTCTCGACATGTTCAGGAGGCACACATGACAAACTTTCCAACCCTTCCAGTATCATATCTACAAGATACATGAGTTCTTCATCCGTTAAAGTCCGCAATCGTCGTTCGAAGTCTTTCTTGTCCGTTGCGATATGGTTAGAGAGCGGTGGGAGGATTGATTTGAAGGGCACCCGTGAATTCTCACATACGAGATCCTCTAACTCTGGCGCAAGCTTCTGTAAGAGTGCTATGTCCTGCTCATCGAGCGTTCGTGCCATTTTAGCTATCTGCTTCCTCCACTATTCCCCTTCTGCACGACTACTCGTTCCACCTTCTTCTCTACGTACATTTCACTTTCTCTAACTCGTTTGAAACAAATAATAATTCGCTTTTTCAGGAAAGAAAATCCCTTTTTACCACTTCTTTTTTAACTGTTTCGGTTATCAATATCAAGGTTCCGCGGTCTTCTCGGTAACAGCGGACGGATAAAAATATTCGGTAATGATGAATGGTGGAAAATCAGTGGAGTCGAACATGCAAATTAACTCTGAGCCGAATGCAGACTCAACCTTCCTTCGGTTTTCCACAAGGGGAAGTACGAGACACTGTCTCCGGTTTATTATAGGTGAACCGTTCAGTTAACAGTGAGATTCCCGAAATGAATGGCTACTTCACGTTTTGCGGATGCTTTTGAATCTGACGCGTGTATAGCGTTTCGCATTACGTCTAAGCCATAATCACCTCGTATGGTTCCGGGCTGCGCTTCTTTTGGATCTTTTTCGCCGACCAGACTCCTCACCGCTGTGATTGCATCTTCGCCTTCGATCACTATTTCTACCGTCGGTGCGGACGACATATAGGAGATCAACTCATCGAAAAAGGCCTTTTCTCGATGTTCCTTATACTGCATCTTCGCCAACTCTTTACTAAGCTGTTCAAGCTTTAGCGCGACCACTCTGAACCCATGCTTCTCGAATCGCTCGATAATATCCCCTACATGACCCTGCTCTACGCCTTCTGGCTTTACGATCAAGAACGTTCTTTCCTGTGTCATTGCGTTGTGCCGAGTAAACTTTTACACCCTCCCCATATAAATAGTATATGGATTACAATACTGCTCACTGTAGGCAATTAAAGTTACTCTATAATCGTAATGGTAACACGGTATATAGGGTTCACTTCACGAGATTTCCGTTTTTCACCATAGTTAAACATCTCTGCTCTTAGCAGTTTCTAAGCGTTGTCATAACCCTTCCGGCGGTTCTCTGCGGTAACGGAACCATAGAATCACATTTTTTAGTTACACTTCTTTGCCGGGAATAAACTTTTTAAGATCTACAGGGCTCATACGGTACTCATCCGCTAAATCGCATAAGGACATTAAAGTATTCCTCTTATTCCGCCACTGTGTCGTTTTCAGCTTGTTGTCCAGGGATCGAAGTTTAGAGTAAAGGGTAAAAAGTACTAAATCCCCCTTCTCATCGTTTCTTTCTTAGTTGCACCGGTTTTAGCTTAAGTGCTTATTTCGTCAATACGTGGCCTATATGCTGTTTAATGAAAAAGAATTTGAAAGAACGTACTGAGCCGTAAAGCCAGTATTATATGCCCGGTGTAGATGTTGCCACTTTTCTGCCTAGTTCGTAGGCTTCCACGAGGCAATCCGTTTTTTCCAAGATTTCACCTTTGCGACCAACACCCGGGACGATAATGCT
>JANJFQ010000214.1 GCA_025435355.1 Candidatus Methanophagales archaeon
AAAGCTTCCTTTGCTTGGTTTTCAGCTTTTTCGATGCCAATTCGCTTAAACGACTCGGGATGTTTTACCTCAACTATGTATCTCCAGTAGCTTTCCGTTGTTCTTATATTTATGCACGTAACAGCGTGGATTTCGAACAAGATCAAGACAATACCTTCCCCCGTTTCGACTTCACCACACCGTCCCCAGCCAGAATATATAGTCCGGGTCTTTTAACCAATACCTTAACGAAGGCGCCCATGCAAATACACCATTCTCTTCACCTTTTTCCAGCATCACAACCGCTTTCTAAAATCCTCTTTTAAATATTCGCATGCCTTTCGTCTCCTTTAGCCGTTCAATAAGCCCCAAAAGCTTCTCCACAATCATTTCATTCACTATATCCATTGCCATTTCCATTTTCCTCTTTCATGGTCTTGTATACGCCATCGCAGCACGATAAAGAGCCTTTTTCTTCCAGTTGAGCTTTCTCCAATTTCCTTTCCTCATACCCTTCTTCAGTTTATCCAGCAGTTCTGCATAACTTAAAGATACCATTTTTTATTTCTCTCTATCCTTATCGCAATTATCTATTCTTATATAAATTTCACTATAAAAGCTTTTTCACCGCCTCAAATTTTGTTTCGATTGCTATAAAAGCCCCCCCATCATTGAATATCCACTTACAACTATTCTTCATCTTCTCTTCCTCATGTTGAAATTTTTGTTTACAATGTCCGAAAATCCGATGAAATAAATCATAATCTTATTTTTTAAAGGTTTCTGTCCACATCTATTCTCAAGATTGATAGCATGCTTTACACTATTCCCTCTTCACTCAATTCTCTTACCTTCAAAACTTTTAATTAAATTTCTATCAACGTGATGGCACTTATAAAACCTTTTTTAAGCCATGCTCAAATTCCTCTTGCCTTTCACTTACCGCACCGTTCCCAGCCAGAAGATATAGTTCGGGTCTTTCAGCCAATACCCTGGTCTCGATGCCCATTCAAACACTCTTTTCTTTTCACTCTTTAGATGTCTTGCCTTACACTAATGTCTTCAAATAAACAGAAAACGGCGAGCCGGTTACTGATGGGAATGCTTTTCATCTAAATTTAGAATGCATTTTTAAACGATGTCTCATGAATGGATGTTATCATTCATTAGTACGTTCAATAACCGTATAAATCGCCACCAGCGTTTGCGGCTTAACACGCAGTCCCGCATCTGCCAAGCGATTTATCATTGATTTTGCCTGAACAATAGTGAGTTTGTTCTCTCTGCAAGCTATAAGAATTGGCGTAGTAGCCCAATGAACTTTTACTCCATAAGATTGAGCAACGAGTCTGAGTATCTTATCGTTCATTACTATGATTTCGTTTTCTCTTTTGGCTAATACGATTAACTCCGCATCTTCAGGTTCTATACCCTCCGATTTTGCTATATTTCTCGCCGATCCTACTGTAGTAGATTATCGGTGAAGCGTCAAGTAATGCCATCAGCCCTCCAAATCTTTAATCACGTCTTCTGGCTCCATTTTAATTGCTATGTCCCTCTGAGAAGATAAATCCAACATCTCAACATAAGTGACTTCAGCAATTTTTGCAGCCTTGCGAATTGTTACCTTACCATCACGCAGAAGCTCTAATGCCTTCTCCATTTTCCAATGCTTTGCGGCGTTGGATAATAGTCTCCTTATAACCTCTGCTCTATCAATCTTCTCTACCTCACCTATTTCATTTAGCTCTCTGAACAGGTCTTCTGGAACTCGAGTTGTAATGGTCTTGGTCTTCATTTGATCACCAATATAATTTATGGATACGATACCTTATAAAAGTATCGTAAAACAAGAACTTCATGAAGCGTCCACCAATGGAAGCTCCCTTTCCCTCACTGATTTTTGATACAGACATTTTTACATCTTTATCCTCCTTTTCCCTTTCTCATAATTCTTCTTCTTCCTTAATCTCCCTTAATAGCTCATCAACTTTAAAAGTACTCCTCCTCTAAAACTCCGCACTCTTTTTTATATTCTCCCAATTCTTGGTAAACCACTCATGCACTTTCTTCAAGCCATCCTCGAACTCCATCTCCGGCTCGTAACCTAGCAACTTCTTCGCCTTCTCGATAGAAGATAAAAGCCGGT
>JANJFQ010000215.1 GCA_025435355.1 Candidatus Methanophagales archaeon
CAAAAGATATATGAAGAATGTGGGGGCAAGAGCGGTAAATCAAAATACGTTTTTAAATTACAAAATATGATATTAACGTGCCTATGCCAATTAATTTTAGAGCATTGTAGGAGGATTATTGTGCTGCATGAGTTGTTTTTGTGAATATAAAGAGGGAAATACAAAAAACGTAATGAACTTTGGATGGTCTTTTGGAACATCACGTTTAATCTGAAGTGCGTGAGTTTTTTAGATTTTGACTATCATTTCGTGAAGAACCTTTAACTTCTCATCTATTCGCATCCATTTAACCACGATCAACAGTTACTTTTTGTCTTTGTATTGGAGTGTTGTGATTGATTTGTTAGACAGCCTATATATACAATGAGAAAAGTCAGATTTTATTACAAACAAGGTTAGAGTGGCAAGATGGGCGAACGGATAGGTGTATATGTGTGTAAATGTGGACCTAATATAGGAGATGCAATAGATACCGATGCTATCGTCAATGATGTAAAGCGCATGGAAGGAGTGGTGACAGCAAAAAGCCATAATATTTTATGTTCTGAAGACGGGCAAAAGTTTCTCAAGGAAGAGATAAAGAAAGAGAAACTTTCAAGAGTTGTCATTGCGGCCTGTACTCCAAAGCAGTACGAGCAGACATTTATGCGAATTTGTGAAGAAGCAGGCTTGAACCCCTATCTTCTTGCGATGACGAACATACGAGAACAGTGTGCATGGATAACTCCCGATCCGGTAGCTGCTACTGAGAAAGCTAAGCGCTTGTGTATCGGTGCAATAAACAGGGTATCTCTGCAAGAGGCTATAGAAAAGAAGGAAATTGAGATTCAGCCGGATGTTCTCGTTGTGGGCGGTGGAATAGCAGGGTTAGAGGCTTGTTTATCGCTCGCACAGAAAGGAAGACGAGTTTATCTTGTGGAAAAGAGTCCCTGTATTGGGGGGATTACGGTGCGATTTGATAAAGTGTACCCTACTATGGAATGTGCGCCTTGCATGGTGGCACCTGAACTGCAAGAAGTGCTTCTGAAGGAGAATATAGAAACGTTGACCTGTAGTGAGCTGGAAGAAGTCCTGGGGTCTTTGGGTAACTTTACCGTTAAGATAGTGAAGAAAGCACGATACATAGACGAAGCAGCCTGCATCGGATGCGATGCTTGTTTTGAGCCGTGCCCCGTAGAGATATCAAATGAGTTTGATGAAGGTTTATCTCGGCGAAAAGCGATATATTTGCCCTTTGCCGGTGCTCTTCCGAATGTGCCAGTTATTGATAAAGATGACTGCCTCAGGTTGAGTGGGCGAGAATGTAATGCATGTAAAGAGAACTGTCCATTTGGGGCGATTAACTTCAGTGACGAAGATAAGATCATCGAGAAAAAGGTTGGGGCTATCATCGTAGCCATAGGAGCTACGCTCTTTGATCCCCAGCTACTTCCTCAATATGGGTACGGTAAATTCGATAACGTCTTGACGGGTCTACAGTTGGAAAGATTAAACGCCTCAAACGGACCCACGGGAGGAAAAATTCTCTTGAAAAACGGCAATGAACCTAAATCCATAGCCTTTATTCATTGTGTTGGACGGAAAGAGAAAGGATACTGTTCAGGGATATGTTGTATGTATTCGCTTGCTTTGGCACATTTTATGAAAGAAAAATTACCCGATGTAAAAATATACAGCTTTTACTCCGATTTATGTCTGCCAAAGAAAGAGCACCAAAAGCTGTATGAAGAGGTAGTCACAAAAGGCGTAGAATTTATACGAGGTGATGGGAGCTCCAGTGTTGCTACTGAGGGCGAGAAACTTCGTGTGGAATTCGAGACCGATTCATCGGGGAAGAAGCAAGTATCGGTAGATATGGTCGTACTTGCACCTGCTGTTGAACCCAATAAAGATACTGAGAAACTTGCGGAACTCCTGGATATACCACGGGATGCTTACGGATTCTTTTCTAGAGAGCACCCATTGATGAAACCTTTCGCCACAACACGTGAAGGCGTATTTATCGCAGGCTCGTGTCAAGGGCCGAGAGATATTCCAGAATCTGTGACTCAAGGTAGTGCGGCCGCAGGGAAGGTACTATCAAAACTTATACCAGGTGAAAAACTTGAATTGGAAGCGAAGGTAG
>JANJFQ010000216.1 GCA_025435355.1 Candidatus Methanophagales archaeon
GATGCTCCGAAGCGAAAAGTCATAAAAGCACTCGAAACTCTCGGATTCAAAATTGTTAGAGTGGGGAAAAGGTAGTTATATGTGGTAGTATATCCAAAAGTTCATGTAAGAGGTGGCATGTGATGCTAAAACTCGTGGATGTTGTATCGGGCTATACGGACGTGAATATCATCCAGGGAGTGTCAATGGAGGTAAACAAAAACGAAATAGTCACGATAATTGGACCCAATGGTTCAGGCAAATCCACGTTAATGAAAACAATTTTCGGGCTCGTGGAGTTAAGAAACGGGCGGATACTGTTTGATGGTTCGGACATATCGCAGTTGAGAACAGATAAAATAGTAAGGAAAGGGATAGGATATGTTCCGCAGGAGAGAAATGTGTTTCCTTCGCTCACCGTGCTGGAAAACCTCGAAATTGGGGCATTTATTCGTAGGGATAGATTTAAGGAAGGACTTGAGGAGGTTTTTAACATATTCCCGGAATTGAAGAAAAAGAGCGCGCAGAAGGTAGGCACTATGAGCGGTGGGGAGCAGAAGATGGTAGCGGTAGGTAGGGCGCTAATACTCATGCCCACTCTTTTGTTGCTCGATGAACCTTCAAGCGGTCTTTCACCAAAACTCAGAGATGTATTGTTTAAAAAAATCGTTGACATCAACGAACTGGGGACATCGCTTATGATAGTGGAACAAAATGCAAGGATGGCGTTATCCGTGAGTCGCCGCGGTTACGTCCTGGAAATGGGGAAGAAGAGGTTTGAAGGCGAGGGTAAAAGCTTGCTTGCGAATGAAGAAGTGAAGAGACTTTATCTTGGAGGATAGATATTAGTTTTATTGTGAGAAAAAAGAGAGGATAAGAAAAAGTGATACCGGGAGAAAAAATAAAAATAGCAGTTTCGGGAAAAGGCGGTGTAGGTAAAACAACCATTGCAGGCACGCTTGCTCGTCTCATTGCGAAAGATGGGCATACCGTAATCGCAGTGGATGTCGACCCTGCAATGAACTTGAAATTCGCATTGGGCATAAAAGAGAACCCCGCACCTATATCAGAATTAAAAGACGTAATTTTTGAAAGGACCAACGCTTACAGCGGTTCGGGCATCTACAAATTAAATCCCAAAGTGGATGATGTAGTCGAAGGATACGGAGTAAAAGGACCGGATGGTGTAACATTGCTGGTAATGGGTACGATAGAGAAAGGAGGAAGTGGATGCACATGCCCGGAGAATGCATTTCTTCGCTCTTTGCTACGACACGTGTTATTCAAGGAAAATACAGTTATAATGGACATGGAAGCGGGGATAGAGCATTTAGGTCGAGGAACCGCAAAAGGAGTTGACTTGATGCTTACCGTGGTAGAACCCGGGATGAGGTCAGTGGAGACGGTTGGCAGAATAAAGAAGCTCGGTGAGGATATAGGAATAGAAAATATGGCGGCAGTGATAAACAAAGTTACAGATTCCGGGATGGTAAAAAAGATAGAAACCAAATTAAGGGAGATGGACATTCCTCTGCTGGGAATCATCCCTTATGAGCACGCATTGATAAGAGCAGATATGGAGAGTAAAGCGGCAATAGACGTGGGAGGAGTAGCGGTTGAGCATATAAAGAAGATAAAAGAGAAGATTCTGGGGCGATGATTTTAGAGCCCTAAACCTACATCCTCTGCGTTCTCCGTGAACTCCGCGGTTAATCTGACAATGTCAAGGTAGAAATTAATTCTTTAACGCTCCGGAATCGGTGTCTTTCGAAATCTTCCTGGTCAATTCTTACGAACAGCCATTCATTCCCCGTTAAACGAGTAGCATCTTCACACCAAACTTTTGCTCTATTATCCTTTGCTTCAACGTCAATATCAACCCTTCCCTTTGTCTCAAGAACGAAGAACTTCTCATCAATAGTTTCCACTATAAAATCAGGATAATATCCCTGATGAAAATTTCCTTTTGAATCCCGGTATTCAATAAAAACAGGCAAAAGCACCACCGATTTTCAGTTGTTTGAGTATCTGGTCCGTATAATAAGCAATTACCCTTTGTGTCATATGACACCTGGTTCATGATAGCATATAGAACAATAAATAGGAGATGTAAATGAACCAGGAAGAATTGGAAAGGTTGGTAAA
>JANJFQ010000089.1 GCA_025435355.1 Candidatus Methanophagales archaeon
GATTCTGGCATGAACACGACCTCAGTGACCTCCCCCTTCCGCTGCTCGAGAAGATAGGGGATTTGTGCAATTCTATGCCGCTTGTGGGTACGCCCACGAATATTTTTAAATCCCATACAACCTTCATACAAGTACTTGAAGATGCGAACGAGGTAAAGGGCATTTATCCTATTTTCGACCTTGAGTATCTCACGACAATCGAAGATATAGTAAAAAGAAAAGGGATTGATGTAGAGATTATCGTAACGAATGAAGTCTTGGATAGCATAGCGGGTGTAATTGAAACAGAAGAAACATTTGGAGATTTCTTACATGAGCCTAACTTCACCCTCTTCGCGATTGATACTACCATAAAACTATCACTCACACTTACAGACAGCATTTTGTATCTTGGATTGTTCGCTCGTAACGGGCTCTATGATTATAATAGGGCCTTGATAAGTGATGATGAGAAGGCTCTTTCGTGGGGAAGAGAACTGCATGAGCACTACCGCCAACGCTCAAAAGCGGTTGATTGGTGATTGTAATACAAATCGTGCTTCATGATATCTTAGTTTGTTGATAAACGGCCTCTAAAGTGCAGTTTCCTGTTTTTCTCGTTTATCTCAGTATTCTCCAGTGGAAATGTACCCGAAAACTCTATATAAGGTCGGTTTCTTCTAAGACTGTAGGCTATACAGCGCACCATGAACTCCTCTTTTCTTCCTTCACCCTATGGATATCACGCAAGTATCATTATCGCGTTTGCAATAATCGGCTTTGGGCTGAAGTATATCGACGATGCCTTTGATGAAGAGCTGTTTAGCAAGAACGTAGCGATACTTATGGCACCTATTTTAGTGCTGATCTGGGTGTGCTTATCCCTTTTCGATTCCATTTCAGCAACCGTGTTATTCTCAATCCTGCTCGCCGTGTTGCTTTCCGGGAAAGTGGATAATGTGATATTTATAGTGAGCTCAATCGCCTTAATCGTAATTCTCTTTCTAACTCAGGTGGTACATTTTTCGTTGATACCGTTACTCGTCCTTACCGTGATGGGCATTGTAGATGAGAAGGGGAACGATTACGTAGATAGCCATAAGACGCGTGAAGTCGGAGAGTTCTTCTTTTCGCATCGATGTGGAATGAAAGTGGGTACCTTAAGCTTGTGCATAGCCACCCTTCTTCCATGGCTCTATCTCATTGCCTTTTTAGCCTTTGATACCGCCTACGAAGTTGTAAGGATTTTTGAGTATCCCCGCGTACCGAAGTTCAGTCTACCGTTCAAAAAACTTCAACTTGCAATCATTGTCTTGAAGAAATTCAAGTAGCCGAGCCACGCAAATCCCACCTCCGCGAAAGTAGAGACGGCTTTCGATTTCACGATTTGTGTATCAATCAGATGAAGACGAGAGCGTGAAGATATCACTCTGGTTCTATCACCACGGTAAAGGGATAATATGTTTGGACGGTGTCCCGTGATATAATTTCTCTATAAAGGCTGAAGACGCCTTATCTTCTCCAGATAGTATCATAACATTCTCAAAATGCTTCTTCACATTGTCTACACCTTCCTTTTTTATGAGGTGCGATTGCGGATCAAGTATGATTACGCTGGTACAATTCCACCTTTTTAATCCTTCTATTTGCTTTTGCAGTATCACAAATATCTCATCAGGGCTGTAAGACCGTGAGAATTCATCATAGACATCAATGATAACGATCTTCGGCGCTTCCTTTGGCTGGCTTTTTATGGCTTTTACAATGCTCCTTTGGTACAATATCTTGTTTAAAGGCACGATTATTCGGTTTTCATCCTCTACCAGTTCAGAAATGCGATCCTCAGTATAAAGATCCTCATAGAAATCCAGTATCATGAGATTCCGGAGGTCCTCAGCATCCATAAGGATCTCACCCACTATCTGATGAAACGGGCGTTTAGAAGTGGCATAAATAGCAAAACTACCCTCTACCAGTCCTTGTTCAATAAATGCGAGGAGAATTTTCTGCTTCGTCTTCGTCTCTTCTGTAATGAGCAGCGTTGTACTCCCTTTCATCAGGCCACCAGCCATTATCTTATCCATCCCCTCTACGCCCATTGGGACTATGTTCAGCACTTCGCTAACGCCGATATTGTAGCGTTCCAGCTCCCGTTTTATCTCGTCTCTCACCAGTTCGTACAGGAGGAAACGTTTAAAAGGGAACTGTTCCTCTATAGCTTCTATATACAATCGGAACAGTTTCAAGAAATCATCCCTGGAGAATTTTGTCTCTTCTTTCAGCCGTATCTCGTCCACTTCAAAATTAATGCTCGTAAATAAGGCCTCTCTCCTCTCTAATCGTTCAAAAATAGTTCTCTGCTCCGAGAACGGGATGAACGTTTTTAAGGGTATGAGCAAATCATTAATCACCCTTTCATAGAGCACGGGGTAATACGCGCTGTCATCAAATTCAGAGCGCAAATCTTCTGGGAGCATTAAAATCTTCTCCTTCAGAATCCCGGCAATTTCTTCTTTTGTCTCTTCTAACGAGCCCCTTTGAATTCTTATCTTCTCCACATCCGGTAACTTATGCATCTCAAGCAACATTCTAGCAGCTACGGTAAGCCTTGTTTTTTCATCTATTTTCTCAAGGTCAAATCGGCGTCTTGAAGGGTCAAAACCAACGTTTTTCACTTCATCCTCAGCCACATTTTGGTCGAGCTTTTTCCCCCACAACGCCTCTAAATAATCGGTTCTCAGAAAGTCATGCGCATGTAAGTTTAACAAACGGACAATATCCTCCCTCCTCGTCTTTCCGTACTTGAACTTCTCCGACAAAGTCTTCGTAGATACAATCTCAATCACCAGAACGGCGAAGTACCCTATAAAAGCCAAATTGTGGTACGGAAATCGTTGCAGATGTGCATTTAAGGAGATGTAGATAAAGTAGATCAAGATAAAAATGACAAAAGCGAAGATATATGACAGTTCACTCCATATGTTCTTTCCTAGGATTTCCTCGAAACCTTTATGCGTGACGCTCAAGTAGGAGCCGAATGCGATCAGGAAAAACGCAATGAAGAAGAGTATGAGGGGATATGAGATAATTTCAACACGTGCGAAAATGGAAGCTCCGTCATAGGCGAATGAAATACCAAATAAGATGAGAGCGAAGGTTGAACTGAGAGCAACAATGTAGCGCACAATGTCCAATCTATTAAATTTTGGCCTAATAGTTTGGTCTTTGAGAATTGTAAGCAAATCCAGGGCAAAACACAGGTAAAATGCGAAAGCGACGAGTCCAAACAGTGCACAGAATAATTTTGTATTTCTCGCTAAATCGTTCCAGGAGAGTAATGCCAGACTGAAGACGTAGAACGTCACAGTTATGTGGACATATTGACCATATTCTAGATATCGCCAATATTTCAATTTCGTTTTAGACAAAAGAGTTTTTAGATACGTGAAGGTCAATATGATGCCCAAAAAGATGGGCAGCAAGAAGAGGGGAACAAGTGGGTAAGGCATGTTTTGATAGATACTGAAAATCGGATATTCTTTCACGGTAAGGAAAAGAGATGTTGCTAAAAATGCAAGGGTTATGGCGGCAGCAGCTTTTTGAAAGTCGAATGGCATCAAAACTTTCCATTTGGGTTCGAGAAGAGAGGGATAGTCGATGATGAACTTGAGATGGTAGATCATAGCAAAAAGTGATGCTACTAAATAAAAAGACATATAATAATACAGGACAGGAAGATCAGCAATTTCAAGAAACTTGAAGCAATAAAATAATATTAGGATAAACGATAAAGCGAATGTCGTTCCGCCTATCCCGCCGAATAAAAAAGGTTTACGGACGAACCCGATTTTCGCATAGTTCTCAGAGATAGAAAATATAACTATACAGAAATAGACAATTATACCAAATAAAAACAATGCAAATAAATAAAAAAACATGAATTTTGGTAATCGCGGGTACAATAACTTTGTATTTAAAATAGTTACGCCATATATAGCCGCTATAGAAATGATATAAAGTAACAGATATTTGATGTTGAATAAGTTAAGTTTCCTCTTTGCTATGGGATTTATCAAATAATATAGAACAAAATAGATAAAAATATGGGTGTTAATATAAAATATCGCTGAACCTGTCAGAAGATAGTGTAGTGAAGATGGAATATTGGGGAGAAAATACAACCGATACATCAATGAAGCCTGGGTAATAACTGTTAGAAAGCAAAAAATGTGGCCGACTAGCAAATAATCCCAAATTTCTGAATAAACTATTTTTTTAATTTCTGATAGCATAGCAATATCTAATGAAATCAAAATAGCCATTATAACAATAAACACTTTGATAAAAAGTGGAATTTGCGTTGTTCCTATTATCGTTAAAGGGCTATAGGCTACCCCCATTGCAGGATATATAGATAAGATGGTGAACATTACTATAAACGTAATTGTTGCGCTTCTTCTTGATTTCTTTAACTTTTCT
Organism: Candidatus Methanophagales archaeon; assembly: GCA_025435355.1. Lineage (GTDB taxonomy): Archaea > Halobacteriota > Syntropharchaeia > Alkanophagales > Methanospirareceae > WJOV01. Next base: position 4,459 of record JANJFQ010000089.1, read on the forward strand.
CTGAATTTTATCAAATTATTTGTCATCATATAAAGTTCTCGGTAGGTTTCACATTTTTTATTACAATAAGAGGGTTATTTATACATTCTTTTTGGTGCTGAGCCCGAAAAACGCAAGTAAGTACTAGCATATATAATGAAAAAGGCTTTTTTCTGATAAATAGGTTAAGGCCTGTCGGATTTTACTGTTGTTCCAGCTATCCAATTTTCGTTTTAGATCGTCACAATTTTCTCTCTTGAGCTTTTCAATCTTCTTATAAGAGAAGACATTGGTATTTATTCCTAGTGATAGTAGTCTCTCCTTCGCTGCGTTTGATTGGAGCAGGTCATAAGCTATATCCAAGAGGATATCCGAGTCCTTGAATAGAAAACCAAGTTTATGTTCAATATCCTTGGAGTAGTCATCCAAGGTATTTTTCCCAGACACATACTTTGCAGCGCGTTTTCCTGCTAAATCACCACAAGCAATCGCAGGAAGAAATCCCTCTACCAACGGCTTTATATTTTGATTCGCAGCATCTCCAACCAGTAAAACATTTCCGTAGTTCCATTTATCCGTGAGGTAACAGAAGGGGACTCGACCACTTTTTTCTGTTACCTCTTTCCCATTTTTAAGTTGTTTCTTCACCACCGGCACTTCTAAAAACTCTTCATAACAGTGGTCTATACTTTTTTGAGGGAATAAAAACCCCGCACCAACATTTGCAGTGGTCTTTGATTTAGGAAAGATATAACCATAAGCACCTGGTGCAAACTCTCCTATAAATAATTGGTCATAGTAGGGGTTATCCAATTGCAAATCATGCATTTCATAGCTCTTTATTTCACCAATACTCCCCTCATGCTCTTTTTTTAGTCTTGATAACTTTAAAACCGTAGAATCTGCGCCATCCGCAGCAATAACCACTTTCGGGCTGATCACACGTATGCCCTTTCTTGTTTTCACGATCGCATTTGTAACATAATATTTCTCGCGGAATTCCAGGTCTACCAACTCTGAATCAAGGAGAAGTTTGGCCCCGGCCCCAATTGCATTGTTTGCAAGCCATTTATCAAATTGATCCCGATTTATGGCATAACTTGACCACATTCCTCCTTTTCGTTTGATTGTGATATCTTCCGCCCAAAAAGATATTCCATCAATTTTCCAAATCAATTGTTCTTCTGGTATTCTGAAAGGCAAAAAGGGTATGAGATAGGTTCCAATAGCTTCAGCACACTGGACTGGAATACCGATTTCTTTCTTCTTGTCAATGAATATTGTTTTTGCACCTGCTTCGGCTGCCGCTCTTGCCGCACTACATCCCGCGGGTCCTGCACCCACCACCAAAACATCACATTCGATTACCATAGTACCTCCTGTGTCAGAAACAGGGATTTAAATAATCAATTTGAAGCAATGCTTATTTAAACTTTTCTGGAATAACATTTTGCGTATGTCTTTGAGGTAACAGTTTCAAGATATACGAATACAACAGCCGGAGAGAGCAGATTTTTCATGATTCACACTACCCACCATCCAATTGGCACAGCAATTCGTCTATATCAATTTTACTTTGTAACCGTTCCAATATCTCGATGATCAACTCAAAATCTTCGTTATTGAGAGAGTCGAATGCTTTGTGATAGATGTATGAAAGTTTCTTTGTAAATATGCTTTTTATATCCGTGTCATAACTATTTAGTAATGGGCGGTCTTGATTGTTTATTGCGTTTATAGAGAATTTACTGGCGTAGTAGGCACTTATAATAGCAGGCATCATCCCATAACCTAAAAACGGATCAATGAGTCCGGCAGCATCACCAACAAAAAGAAGATTTTCGTTACAATATGTAGCTAAGTCAAATATTTTCCCACACCCGAAGAAATTGTTGGTGATAGGGTTGAGCTTGTCGGCAATCTTTGAATTTTTATTGAGATATTCATGGAAATAATTGACAGTTGACTGTTGCATTCTGCTTGAATCTAACACAATCCCCGCCGATGAAAGTCCACTGAGACTCGTCACGATATAAAAATAGCCGCTGGGAACTAACTCCGCATCGAAATAAATCTCCGAAGTGCCCGATGGTATAAAATCCTTCCCAGTTACACCATATGCTACGCGATTATGAACAAGTCGTTTATCAATGTATCGGTGAAAGATCGAATTTCCACCATCAGCAGCAATAATTACCTTGGGTTTTATCACAATCTTCTCTGCGCCTTGTAATATTGTTACTCCACTGAACCTTCCACCATCTTTAGTGATATCTTCAACTATTACACCCCCAAAAAGCTTACAACCATTTTTTATAGCTTTGTTAACAGTTGAACACTCGAATGAATCGGGATCTGGTCCTCTTTTGAAATAATATTCTCCTGTTTTTGAGTGCAAAGTAAATGAACGTCCTGATGGAGAATGCCACTTGGAATTGTATACTAGGTCCTCAGTTTTCAAACCAAGTTCGTTTATGATTTCAGTAAGTCCAAAATCTGGTGACGAATCGATTCTTGTACTCGTATGTGCGCCTATAGTATCATTCCTTTCGATAAGAACAGTGTTCAGCCCATGTCTCGAACAGCATAAAGCTGAAACTGACCCCGCAGGACCTGCACCCACCACCAAAACATCGCAGTTGATTTCTTCCATTCTTTTGGTAGTTCATCAATAAGGCATAAAAAGATTTCTCTTATCACTCGATGCGGATCTCTGCCAAGTAGGGAATTAAACCATCGCTACGGAGCTGTTAACGATTTTGCTATGGTCCATGTCCTCGTTCCTGAAGGCATTAAAGGTCTCAGAATCCCTGAAAAATTCCGTGACGTTTATGGTTATGTCATTAAGAAGGGATTTGTATTCCTCCGGGTTTTTTTCTAAAAACTTAGAGTGGTCACCATAAAATGTTCCAAAGCCTTTTGCTTTCATCCTCACATCTATTCTCCTTTTTAAGTAGTTATCCTTGTAACTACTGCAATCTACACCTGTTCTATCCCAGATCCTCTTCTTTAGAGTGTTAAAGGAGAGTTCGCTGTTCAATACCATAGTCTCCACCCCTTACAGAGTACAAAACCTGCTAGTGTCTCAACAACTTAATTTTGGAATGGTTTAACAACTCCAAAAAACCATGATATTTTAGTGGTAGGACTAAAACTTGAGGATGACGAGCTAAAGCTCCTCAGAGATTTTGTGAAAAAGGGACA
>JANJFQ010000090.1 GCA_025435355.1 Candidatus Methanophagales archaeon
AGTTCATACCGATAACGGAATTCATAGACGTTGAAGGGCTGCTGGAGTTCATAATGGAGGAGGCGGAAGAGATAAGTAAATCGAAGATTGGCAAACTGAAAGCGATAGCGAAGATGACGATGTTGGGAGGGAAGTTTATAGATCGGGAGAAAGCACCGCCAGTATTCGATAATTTCACTTCCTTTGCGGATATATTGGGGAAGGGTAATCGCGAGTCTCTTGCGGAGTTTCATCGCAAAGCGCTTTTTATCGGTGTAATGCACTTCCAGGATGCCTATAATTTTGACCTGGAAAGGGTTAAGAGATGCGGCATCCACTATGCCACGCCAGACCTTCGTATAATTCCTTTTTGCTCTTACAACGCCATCCACCGACCATTAGTAGAGAAAGCTTTTTCCTTGCCTCTTCATAAACCACGCTCGGAATAAAAGAGTGAAAGTTTAAATATAAAAAGAGCGAATATAAAAATGCCCTTTTCGAAGAGTAGTTTGACCTCGCTAAACAAGCGAAGGATGATTACTATGGCAAACGAAGGGCTACAAACAAAGCCGTATTGCACGGTCCCTGCGGTAAGCCTCCTTTGAAAGATGGCGATGACCGTTAAGAGGCAACCACAATACGGTACAAAAACTTTTTAAAACAGAGATAAAGAATTAGATACAGAGGGAAAGGTATGAGAGAAGAAAAAGAAGAGATAGAGCAAATAAGGGAGAGTAAGATGCGCGAGCTGGGAGAGGAAATAGGAGCGACGAAAGAGAGGAGTAAAAGTGGTGAAATAGACCATCCCCTGGCAATAGACGACAATAGCTTTGTAGAAACGGTAAGAAAGTATCCTTTGGTAGTCGTGGATTGCTGGGCTCCCTGGTGTGGTCCTTGCAGAATGATTGCACCGGTAATAGAGGAATTATCGAAGGAATATGCAGGTAAAGTCGTGTTTGGAAAACTGAACGTGGATGAGAATCCGAGAATAGCTACTGAATTTGCGATAATGGCCATACCCACGTTGTTCATCTTTAAAGATGGTGAACCTGTGGATGTCATACAGGGAGCGTTGCCAAAGCAATATTTAGAAGATAAGGTAAAGGAATGGCTGTGAGAAATGACAAGCAGAAGGGAATAGAAATAGTGAAGAGGTTCGCCGAGTTGGGATTTCAAGTCCAGCCGGAAGCGATTGAATTGCTGAGTCAATCAGAAGCCGAAAGAGACTTTGATCTCAATGAGAGTGTAGAAAGCATAACTAATTCGTTAGACCCTTCGATTTTTGTGATTTCCACCGAGCAGATAGCTGAATTTATCAAAAATAACGTGGCGGGAACAGAAAAGGGAGAAAAAGAAGAGCGTTTTTGCTTTCAAAGGCAAACGCAAGCACCTGTACCAGCTCCGACTATAATTAAATCGTTCTCTGATGATGGCAGAGGTGTGAACCACAAAGATTTCTTACCGCATTTCCTTGACAGATATGAGAGGATAAGCGGGATAATAAAAAGGAGGATGAACTGCCGGCAGATAAGATTTATAAAAAATGGTAGGAGAGGCGAAGAGGTTTCTGTGGTGGGAATGGTCTCTTCCGTAAATAAAACGGCGAAAGGAAATATCCGAGTGGAATTAGAAGACCCTTCGGGGCATCTACCGATTATCTTGCGAAATCAAGAGGGAATAATACCTGATGAGATAATAGGCGTTACTGGTTCTTTATCTGATGGCGATTATTTATTTGCAAATAGAGTGATATATCCGGACGTGCCTATCCCTTCTTCAACTTTGCAATCATCATTACCTCTTTCAGCCAACTACAACTCCGATTATGGTTCCAACGATAACGAGAAAGAAGAGGAAAATGAGAAGCAAAAACCATTATATGCGGTGTTTATTTCGGATATACACGTAGGAAGCAGCACATTTTTGGAAGATGCATGGTGTAGTTTTGTGCAGTGGTTAAAAGAGGAAGCCAAAAGCATCGGGATTGCATATTTGGTTGTTGCTGGCGATATTGTGGATGGAATAGGCGTATATCCGGGTCAGGAGGAAGATTTGTCAATTATGGATGTAGAGGAGCAATATAAAATAGCGGCGGGATATTTTCACGATTTACCTTCGCATATACACGTGGTGGTAGCACCTGGAAACCATGATGTGGTCAGGAATGCCGAACCACAACCTCCTTTGCCCGAGGCTCTCTGGAAGCTCTTCCCGGATAATACATGCTTTGTGAGCAACCCCGCATACATAAAAATTGGTGGCAGGCTTGTCTTGATATATCATGGGCAATCTTACGATGATTTTGTTAACTCGATATCGAGGCTGAGTTATTCAAAGCCGGAGGAAGTGATGGCAGAGATGCTTAAAAGACGGCATGTTGCTCTTATATATGGAAACGTTGTTTCTATTGTTCCCAACGGACACGATTACGGAGTAATTGACCGTGTTCCCGATATATTCCACTGCGGGCATACCCATACAGTCGGCATTTCTAAATACCGGAATGTGCTACTTATAAATTCCGGGACGTGGCAATCGCAGACGCCATATCAAAAAAAGAGGAATATAAATCCTGTTCCGGGATGTGCAACGCTTGTAGAGCTTTCCGAGATGAAGGTAAAGGTAATGGACTTTGGATGCAGAGCAGGGTAGGGGCGTGAAGACGTGAATGAGGAAAAAGATAAGGAATAACGGATTGAAGTTCTTTGCATTGCGTAAAGCGGTGGGAATATGCAGGTGGTTGCGAGATAGGGTTTATGGGGAATACGAGAAATTGCTGGAGGATGAGATATTAGAGAAGCCTTTGCCAGAGCATGTAGCAATAATCATGGATGGAAATAGAAGGTATGCGAAGAAGATAGGGATTTCAACGGAAGAAGGGTATCTCTATGGTGCAGCGATAACAGAGGAGGTGATAGAATGGTGCTTTGATATTGGAGTGAAACAACTCACGATATATGCATTTTCTATTGAAAACTTTTGCAGGGTGGATGAAGAGAAAGAGAGTCTATTTGAGTTAATGCGTAGGGAGTTCGAGAAGATACGCAAGGATGAAAGGATTCATAAGCACGGAGTAAGAGTGAAAGCAATAGGGAATGCCAATTTGCTGCCGGATTCAGTAAAAGAGATGATAAGGAAAGCGGAACACGCGACAGAGCAGTATAACCAATTTAAGCTGTTCATCGCCGTAGCGTATAGTGGAAGGATGGAGATAGTGGATTCGGTGCGTAGAATAGGGGATATGGTAAAAGAAGGCTTGCTATCGGTGGATGACATAGATGAGGAGACGATATCAAATCATTTATACATAAGTGAGGTAGAAAATGTGTCTTCTGCTTCAGATTCGGTTTCTGCTTTTGGAGCAAAAACTGGTGTGGATTTGATAATAAGAACGGGCGGAGAGACGAGGTTGAGCAATTTCGTGCCCTGGCAGGCATTGGGGAATGAATGTGCAGCATATTTCTGCGCTCCCTTCTGGCCGGAGTTCAGGAGAATAGACCTTCTCAGGGCGATAAGGACGTATCAGGAGCGAGAGGAAGAGAAAAGGCAAAGCACCCTCGCCAGGGTTTTAAAGTTAAACCATTTCTTAGAAAGAAAAGCGTTACCAAAAGAAAATAGAAAACTTTCTTAGAAAGAAAGAAAGTTTTATCAAAGAAAAAAAGTGTTATGAGAGCGTTTATTGCGGTGGACCTTTCGGAGGAAATAAAAGCGAAGATAAAGGAAGTGCAGAAGCAATTTGCAAATTTGGAGATAGACCAAAGCAGGATAAAATTGAAATTCGTGAATGCATGGCAGGCGCATCAAACGGTAAAGTTTCTGGGGGACGTTCCAGAGAACAAAGTAGAAGACGTCAAACGAGAATTAGCAGAAATAAGTCAAAAACCGTTTGATATAGGGATGCGGGGTGTGGGCTTCTTCCCGGAAGCTTCGTTGGAAAAAGCAAGAAACATAAAAGTTGTATGGATAGGAATCGAGAAGGGAGTGGAAGAGTTGAAGGCGTTGCAAGAAGAAGTGGAATCGAGGCTGAATGCACTAGGATTTCCCAGCGAAAAAAGGTTCAGTGCACACGTTACAATCTGCCGTGTGAAAATGATGTCAAGAGCAAGAGATGAAATAGGGCTGATATTGAAGAAGATAGCGGAGCTGAGGGATGTAGCGGTGGGGGAGATGCTCGTGGAAGAGCTAAAATTGAAGAAGAGCACGCTTACGCCTAAAGGTCCCGTTTATGAGGATGTATATGTGAAAAAGTTAAGGTGACAAGCTTAAAAGTTTTGTTTTTATTTTGGCAGGCTACTAAATATCGCCATAATTATAGTTACCCACATCGAGATTATGATGCCAAGGGTCATTAAGAACATACCGACCATCCATCTAAAGTTTGTTTACATGTCGCTTTCTATCCTTGTGAATCTCTCATTCATATCTCATCTCAATTTACCAATCTCTGTCTCAACATGATTTAACCTGAAATAAATATCGTTAAATCTGGAGTTAGAGTCATTCCTAAGGTCATCCATCCTGGAATTAGAGTCATTCCTAAGGTCATCTATCCTCTTCGAAAGCTCAATTATAGCTCCTTCCCCTTCTGGATCACCTGTCCCTTCTCTCATGTGACCACTTTGATAATTATTTATTCTCTCTAAGTTAAATTCGTTTCTAATAAACATAAAGGAATGAAAAAGGAAACAAAAAAGAAAAGGAAAAGCCCCAAAAAAGGTATTACCCTAATGGATTTCTAGCACCTGAGAGGGGAAAAAGAAGAAGAGAAATTTGGTTTTGAAAGAGCGGTAGAAAGGGGAAGGGAAAAGGACCACAAGTTTCAAAGAATTGCTCAGGTGGGTGCGGAGCCACACCTTTCACTTCACCCAATCTGAAATCCTGCTTCGCAGGATTTAGGCGGAGTGACGAAGGCTCGGAGCCAGATACGCTCTGTTAGAGCTTTACCGCACCGACATCTGTTCATCCTCCCCAATACTGCTTACCAACTGTTTAGGCTCATCAATAGGTCCGAGTTCAAGTGATTTGATTTCTGGTAATGATGCTCCGATAATGCCTCGCATATCGCCATACATCCCGACTGTATTTGTGGTTATTCTCTGAATCTGTTTCTCTCTTTCTTTCCAGATTTTGGCCATTGCCCGTTTTTCCTTGTCCAATTGTGCTTGCATCATTTCAAAGGTTTCCACAATTGCTTCTACCTTCTGGCGAAACTCCGGGCCGGAAAGATATTGATATAGGGCCTCCATTTTCTCATTCTTTCCAACAGCCCCCTGTCTGGCAAAGGTCACATCTATCAGTTGTTGCCTCAAGGCGGTCGCAAGACCAATGATCAGATTGAATCGAGTGACCCAAACTCCATCACGAAGGCTAAAATTATCAATGTCTTTTGGCACCGCTTTCGTGGCAATGACCGCGATATCTGCACTGATTTCCCGCTGATCGCCCTTTAGTTTTTGTACCCAGGAGTCGCTCCAGTGCTTTGTGCTTTTTGCTTCCCAGAGTATTATTCCACAGGGTTTATTGGTCGAGTCAAAAACATTCTGAATTATATCAGCGCCACTTTTTCCTTTTTGAACGGGTTGTATATCATCGTATGGGAAAGCTTCCCTCAATTTATTTTCCAATACTTTTTCCAGCACCACTCCTTGTCTTTCCATGGATCCTTGCTCTGCCTTTTGTTTCGCTTCCTCTAACGCCTTATGCAGATCTTGGATAACCTTATCCTTTTTGGCATCCTTTAGGCGGTGTTCTTCACTAAATTTGTTGAATACATCCTGCTTGATCTTTTCTCTTTCCTCATCTATTGTTCTGGCAACTTTTAGCTCTAATTCCTCTTTTGCTTCTACCAATTTCCTTTGTTGCTTCCTCAACTCAAGCTCAGCTCTCTGGGCTTCGAAGATTTTCTTGTCCTTTTCGACAACCTGAGCCTTTAAATCTTCCATTTCAAGTTTGAGTTTGTTCGTCGCTTCCTGCTGTGCTTGCGCTTGTATCTTAGCAGTCTCTGCTTTTAGTTTTTCGGCAACTTGCTCATCAATCGATGCTTTTGCCTGGCTCAATTGCTTTTCTCTCTTAAGCAACTCAGCTTCTTTCTTTCTAACCTCTATCTCTAATTCTGATTTCAAGCGTTCCCGAATTTGAACTGTTAACACCTTGGAGATTGCTATCTCGAATCCGCAATTTGGACATTTAATTATTTCATCTGTCTTGGGTCCTTTCTGTGCCATATATACCATCACTTACCTTCTCAAAAGGCATACGGAATATAAAAATTTTTCGATGTGTGACAGTTTAATTTCAAATATTTCACATTTTTTGAAATCAAATGAAAAAAATTTAACAATGAGTTGTTATTTTAGCGATATTTGCGAAAGAAACAAGTTTTTCTATCCCTGACTATTTGCAATAGGGCTTAGATTATCACAAACAGATTATTCTTTAAGTAGATTAAACAATATAGGGATAAAACAGAAATGAATAAGCCCAGAAAGGGAATTACATTAACAGATTTCTTGCATTTGAAAAAAGAAGAAGAAGAGAAGTTTGACGTTGAACGTGGAACAGAAATAGAAATAATAGAGGAAAAAGAGGAAATAGAAGAGAAAACGCACATATACTCCGTCCATGAGGTCACGAGATACATAAGACAGAGACTGGACGAAGACGAGGTGCTGAGCGACATTTATGTCAAGGGAGAGATTTCCAATCTCAGCCAGCCTACTTCCGGGCATTTATACTTTACGCTAAAGGATGAATTTTCAGAGTTGCGATGTGTGATGTTCAGGGAAAAAAACCTCAAATTGAAGTTCATTCCTGAGGATGGAATGAGTGTAATAGTCAGAGGTCATATAAGCGTGTACGAGAAGCAGGGAAAGTATCAGTTATACGTGGAGGAGATACAGGAGGAAGGTATAGGTGCGCTATATCGTGCATTTGAGCAGTTAAAGAAGAAGTTAAAAGAGGAAGGGTTGTTTGACATCGTATATAAGAAGCCGATACCGAGTTTTCCACGTCGAATAGGCATTATCACTTCACCCACCGGTGCAGCTATCCGCGACATGTTAAACATCACAAAGAGAAGATTTCCGCATGTGCATATTCTGCAGGCTCCGGTTGCAGTGCAGGGCGAAGAAGCGGCTTCGCAAATCGTAAACGCTATCAGGTTGATGAACCGAGTTAATAAAGAGTTAATGAAAATAGACGTGCTGGTAGTGGGGCGAGGAGGCGGTTCGATAGAAGAGCTGTGGGCTTTTAACGAAGAAGCAGTCGCAAGGGCGATTTTCTCATCTGAGATTCCTGTAATATCCGCGGTGGGGCACGAAACAGACTTTACTATTGCGGATTTCGTTGCTGACAAGCGAGCGGCGACACCTTCAGAAGCTGCTGAGTTCGTCGTGCCGGATAAGCGAGAGATAG
>JANJFQ010000217.1 GCA_025435355.1 Candidatus Methanophagales archaeon
CAAAATACGGTGGAATTTTGAACGGACAATAAGGGAATTGCAAAGGAATAAGATTTATAAAAGGTGAGGTTGAAATTATATTTGACCAGATAAATGGTGAATGGCGGATAAAGAAGGGGCATTTAAAGGAATTATATGACGAAGTAATGCTAGGAAGGTTTGACAATGTGGAGTTTTTCCAAGTTGGAAGAACAAATAGATTCATTAAAGAGGCGGATAAATTATGCAATCGCTGTTTAGATGAGAATTCTTCCTCGTAATCATCCAATCCGCAAGCACTTTTATATGTGGGAGAACAAGAAAAGAAATGACATGCTCATACTTATCCTTATTGACCTATTTCATTCCTTTTTTAATCTCCCTTGCCCGGTATTCAGCCATTGCCTCTTTATTCTTAAGGTCTTTTTCTATCCAGCGAACCGCGCCTAAGTAATGCGCAGTTAGCCCAATTCCCCAGCCTATGAGCGGGTAAAAGAACCAGATAGCTTCCGGAGAATATACAAAGTTAATGACTATCAGCATGGCGTTAACCAACAGATACACTGCCAGATGAATTAGAAAACCTCTTTTCTCCTCCTCCGCTCGTATTTCTCTATACGCTTTTTTGTATTCCTCCAGTGAAATTTCTTCTCCCATATTTTCTCACCACCATAACTATAATTGGATTAGGATAAATATTTTAGTCGTGTTTCAAGATACAACTCTTTTACTTCGTAGAACCGCTCTTCCTCTTACTCACTGCCAATCTCCGTATCAACCCCAACCCTTTCTTCTCTATTTCTTTTACTTCACTGTACCCATTTTCCACTGCACCCTTAACTATCTCCTCGCCTTTGCCCGTGCGAGCGAAAACCGTTGACCATCCATCTTCCGAGCCTACGGCGCCCACGGAAACGTCAGCGAGTTCGGCTGTATAATCCACGCAAACCGAACATCCCTCGCCAGCATATTTCTTTATCTCGTCTAACGGAATACTATGCTTCTCATCTTCATATACTAAAAAATCCTTACCCTTTATGTCGAACTTCCTCACTTTTTCTAACTTGACATAATTCTTCGTGATGAAATCCAGCAAATCCTCCTTGAAATTCTCCATGCAGAACAAGCCTATCAACAATTTTATCTTCTCTTCTCCTACTTCATACGGCTGCTCAGCAGTCTGGACTTTTCTCAAACCCTGTATTTGGCACGGCAGCCCTACAAACCCTATATTTTCACATCCAGCTTCCATCGCCTCTTTTACACCTACTACACCTGGATAAATCGTGTATTTCGTGCCCGCACCTTCCTTCAACTCTTCGTAATTCTTTGCAACCTTCGTTACTGGCTTCCAATCGCCTTCTCCTCTCGTAGTCGTAATCACAGCGCAATCTATCATGCCCGCCTCAAGTGCATAAGCGAGCAGAGAAGTAACCGCACCACCATCCTGCCCCTTTATGTCCTCTTTCTTCGACCGAACCGCATAACAACTTCTATAAACTCCAAAAACATCTTCTTCTGCACTTTTCCGTTCCTCTCCAAATATTCTTCTCTCTATCGCAGATAACGGCAAGAAAGTCCTTGGACAGAATGCATAGCACAGCCCACATACCGTATCGTACTCCTCAACAAACTCGGGCTCTTCCTCATCTTCTCTTTCGTTTATTTTTATCTTATCGCAAAACGCCACACAGGTGCCACAAAGACAGCAAATTCTTTTAGCCACGACCTCTCGCTTCAAATCCGAAAACCCCTGTTCTAAAAAAGTCGGTAACCTCACGTATTTTCGCTCTTCCATTCTCAACTCGGCTGCTTCTCCTATCATTTTATTTCACTCCCGCCTTCTCCCTCAGTTCCAAATACTCCGCCTCCACTCTCGTCTGTATTCTCTCTATAACGTCCTCGGTAAGATGTCTGAACCTCCCCTGCTTTTTTAAATATTCTTTCACGGGTTTCAACTCCGGGAAATCAAAACTTAACCGGTATTCGCCGTTAATCACTTCATAAAGAGGAAATACGCCGGTCTCCACTGCCAAACGGCCAAGTTCTATCGATAGATTTGG
>JANJFQ010000218.1 GCA_025435355.1 Candidatus Methanophagales archaeon
TTACACGTCACGGTGGAAACTGCGAATCTTATCTTAACACTAAGAGCCGGGGGTGCGGAGGTTGCGCTTACTGCTGCCAATCCTCTCTCTACTCAGGATGACATAGCTGCCGCTTTGGCTTCGCTCGGAATAAGAACATACGCATTCAGGGGTGAGAACGAGGAGGAGTATTATGAATGTATAGACAAAGCGCTTGGGATAGAACCTGCGGTAGTGCTTGATGACGGCGGTGATGCTATTGCAAGGGTTCATACAAAGAGTGAAGAATTGATGAAAAACGTAATGGGTGCATGCGAAGAGACAACCACGGGCGTGATAAGACATCATGCAAGAGCGAGGGAAAACAAGTTGGGTTTCCCTCTAATAGCAGTCAACGATGCAGAGACGAAGATGATGTTTGATAACAGATATGGCACGGGACAATCAACCATACACGGGATAATGAATGCGACAAATCTTCTTCTCGCGGGCAGAGTCGTGGTGGTAGTAGGCTATGGCTGGTGTGGACGAGGAGTAGCGCTAAGAGCAAAAGGGCTTGGTTCATCAGTAGTAGTGGTGGAAACGACCCCGAGGAAAGCACTGGAAGCGGTTATGGACGGATACAGAGTGATGCCAATGAGCGAAGCGGCAAAAATTGGTGACCTCTTTATCACTGCTACCGGTGATATTTCTGTTATAAGAGGCGAGCATATCGAGTTGATGAAAGACAGCGCGATTCTTGCCAATACGGGTCATTTTAATGTCGAAATAAACATAAACGACTTAGAAGAAATGGCGGTGTCGAAAAACGAGGTAAAAGAGAATGTGGTTGAATACAAGCTGAAAGATGGCAGAAAGTTATATCTGCTTTCCGAAGGCAGAATTGTGAATCTCGCCGCGGCATACGGGCATCCTCCGGAGGTAATGGACATGAGTTTCGCAAACCAGGCATTGTGCGTGAGGTATATCGTTGAGAATTACGAGAACCTGCGTAAAGAGGTATATTCCGTGCCGAAGGAGATAGACGAAGAAGTGGCTCGATTGAAGCTGAAGTCAATGGGCGTGGAGATAGAGGAACTGACGGAAGAGCAGAAAAAATATCTTGGGTCATGGGAATTGGGGACGTGATAAAAATAGCCAATAGCCAAATAGGGATGATACCTATTGCCTATTCCCCATTGCCTATTCCCTATTTAGGCTATGGATGAGGAGAAGAAGGTCGAAAGGTTAAAGAAGAAATTAGAACATTGGAGTGAGCATAATAAAGAGCACATTTAGAAGCGGCGATGAAGGGGTTTAAATCCTCAATCACTAAGAATAATGTAGCCTCATTTTTCCAATCCGATACTAAAGCGCATTAACGAAATCTCTAAAAGAGGAGCAATTCTGCAAAGCATTGAAATCCCTAAAATCAATACTGCAATCCTTAAGACTTTTGAAATTTTTTATCTCTATTTTCTTCAGCTTCATCATCTTTTATCTTATGGTATGGCTTTCATTATATAACACACCTTTTATCAAATTCTCACTGGTCATTTCCCGTGGCTTATCTATACCTAACAGAAACATTATTGTCGGAGCGATGTCAGAAAGTATTCCCGTTGGTCTGAGTTCGACACTTTTGTAATCGCTTGCAACATAAATGAATTCCACAGGGTTCGTTGTATGGCTCGTTTTAGGCAATCCTGTTTGATAATCTATCATTTCCTCGACATTCCCGTGGTCTGCCGTTATCAGGGCTACTCCTTCATGCGACAGTATTTTTTTTACTACTTCACCTACGCATTCATCTACAACTTCAACTGCTATCTTTGCCGCTTCATAATCGCCCGTGTGACCAACCATATCACAGTTTGCAAAATTTAAAACAATCAATTCATATTTCTCAGACTCTATTTTACTAATCACCCTATCGGTGACGTCAAAGGCGTTCATTTCCGGGTGTTCGGCAAACATCGCGGGGTCATAAATACTTTTAATCTCTATTCGCTCTTCGTTTGGAAATGGCTCGATGCGCTTACCATTAAAGAAAGAAGTCACGTGCC
>JANJFQ010000018.1 GCA_025435355.1 Candidatus Methanophagales archaeon
CGCCCACGGATGGCTTGAGTGTTGCGAACTGGAGTGATGCGAACTCGGCAATAATCGTTTGTGACAGTTCAGAATCAAGAATGGTTTATTATGGTTTTTCTATTGACAGTATTACTGATGCGGCGACAGCGGAAAAATTAATCTTAAATTCGGTGGAATGGGTTGCTGGGTTTGACAAACCTGTCTTTGATACAGGGGCATCATCGAATCCATACCCAAGCAGTTTCGGCACGCACAATGGAACAATAAAGCCAAACCAAACGATAACGGTATCCAAGATTTACACTTATCCCTGCGAAGGAACAGGCGGGCATACGGAATATGCTAAAATTTACAACGATTCTTGGAGTATCGAGACATTACCTTGGAACGGCTACATAGAAGATTGGCATAATCACTCTTTCCCTGAGTCATTTAAGTTGTATGCAAATGTAGAATACAACTACACCATACGCACAGGCTCCTATCCACAAATAATCCATGAACGAATAGCAAATGCAACTGCAGGAAAAATTTCTTGCGGAGAGTTCATAGATGCCAATGGGAAGAGATATGATAATTGGATTCCTGCGATTCGATTAGAGTGAAAAGTTGAATAGGAATAGGAAAGTTGGATGGATATTCCTCAAGATGGAAGTTAAGCAGGAAGCGGCTATTAAATCGCATCGAAAAAAATAGAAAAGCTTTTATATGTCCTATGATGAATAAATATTGAAACTTGGGTTACATGCTCTGTACTTAAATATGGGGTATGTCTGTGCCTTTTGAGAAAGGGTGATAATGAAAAAGATATATGTGGAATTTGGACACTTGGAATTAGAAGGTGATGAAGAGAAATATACAAAATTTGAGGACAACTTAGATAAATTAAGTGATAAGATTTTAGACGAGTTAAGTGGGGAGTCAGTTGAACCAAGTGGTAATAAAAGGATAGACGAAAGAATAAGTGAAATGGTAGATGCTTTAGGTGAAAGAATAATAAAAGGAGAAGATACGGATAAAGTATTCGGTGAGGTACGAGCTGGAACATTCATAGATTTAACAAAAGATTTCGAGTTGTTTGAGATTATATTAGGTGATGAACCAACTAGAACAAAAAAATTCATGACACAGCTAATAGAAAAAGGGTTTAAACCAGAGCCAGTCCTAGGTACTTTTGGGATGCATTGTGAAGGCGTTGAATCGGTAGAAATAGTAAAATTATTCAGAGACCTAAGGTACGAAGGTGAGATTCACACGATGAATGAGGAAGATGATAGCGATTATACAGTCTGGGAAATCAAAGGCGATAAGATACTCAAAGAAGAAAGACAGTGGGTTGAGATAACATAAAGAAGTTTTTTCCTTAGAGTAACCCTAACAAGCATACTTCAATATAATATACCGTCAAGGGTGCTCCACAATTTATTGTAGTGTAGCGTGGTTGTGATTTTTTGAGCAAGCTTTTATCCCTGCTATCACATTTGATTTAGCGTTTTATCCTTCTCTACTTTTACTCGAAAAAGGTGATGAAGAGGGAAGCGAAAGGGATATGAAATAAGCTATGAGAACGATATTTCATAAGGAAAGAACTGAGGAGGAGAGGGGTTAAACTAAAACCAGGAAGGACCGAAGAAATGATTATAGAGGAACTAAGAGCAAGACCAAATGTGCTGAAGGATGTAGGTCTTATAGATGAAGAATTTTATAAAAGGATAGAATAAGCAGAGAAAAAAGTGAAAGAGAGAGTTAGGAGAGGAAAACGCAATCAAAAGATGTACCCAAAACGCCCAGTCAGTTATAGAAATAGCAAAAGCTGTATGGAATGCTTTAGAGCCAAAGCCTATTTGGGGTATTGGTGATGATTCTCCAGAAGGAGAACTTTCAACTATTGCTCCTTGCAGAGAGGAGATATTAACGCTAAAAGTAGAACCTCATATCTTCTGGTTAAACTTTTACGGTCCGGAACTGGTTAAAAAATTTGGCAAAGAGAAACTGTTATCCGTTCCCGCTTATAAAGTGGAAGAATTGAATGAGGGAGTATTATTCGTTGAATCTCCACTTCCAGCTCTTTATATCGGTGGTTCTATCGGAACTTCATATGAAATCCCGAGCATGAGGAGTATGAAGAAATGATGGGGTGGCTTGGTGGAGAACTCAACCCTGGACATTTTGACGTGAAAGAGGTTAGTTTTGATGATCCTGATAAACGTCGCAAATTTACATTTGGGTGTGGTAATTATGCCTAAGAGAAGCACTAAATCAAGGAACATCTTTGATGAGATTAGCGCTGATGACGCGCTCGCTATACTAAGACTTCTTGCTAAAGAGGACTCAAATATTGCAAAAAGGATTGAACAGATTGCGATAGAATATCTGAAAGGCGTGGATATTGAAGACATCGCCTCGGAAGTCTATTTTGATCTGGATAGCATCGAGGTTGAAGAAGTTTGGGATCGCTCTGGACGTACGAGAAATGGCTATGTGGAGCCAACAGAGATGGCCTTTCAGATGTTCGAAGACGCATTAGAGCCGTTTGTAGAGGAGATGAAGAAGTATCAGAGGCTTTCAATGTTTGTTGAGGCAAAGAAATATTGCATGGGGATATTGAAAGGGATATATAAATTCGAGAAGGAATCCGTATCAGAGTATAAGGATTGGGCGGTGGATGCTCCCACAGAATGTTCTGAATGGGTCTTAGACGAATGGAAAAAAGGACAGAAAAATGCAGAAGATATTGCCGAAGTTGAAGATTTCATCAAGAGGAACTTTGCAGATTGGCGATGAAGGAAATTGATAGGACGGTTGCGGGATTGTATGGGATTACAGATGAGGCGTTGGATGAGGTGAAAAAATATTGACGATTTTAAAGGAAAGTGAAGTTGAACGATAGATTTATATATGTTCATATTTGTAACTAAAAGTGAAATGTTTCAATTGCTGGGATGCATAAGCGAAGCTGAGTTAGGATACTGCGAAATGAGAGAATCTGCAAACTAGAGTTGTATAATCCTATGGAGATGAAATATGGAGAACGAATTCATAGTCCTTGACATGTTTGCAGGTGCAGGAGGACTCTCAGAGGGTTTCTTCAGAACTGGCTATAAATTTATCTCGCATATTGAAATGGATAAATATGCATCCATGACACTGGAAACAAGGGCGATTTATCATGCTCTTAAGGCAAATGGGATGGAAGATTACTATTATGATTACATTACTGGAGAAATTTCCAGAGAAGACCTCTTAAAAAGGGGGAAAATTTTTTCTGAGCTGAATTCTGCCGGAATTATAAACTCGGAAATTTCGGCGGAAAATGAGAAAACGATAATAAGAGGAATTGAAAAGAGAATGGAAAAACACAATCATAAGGTGAATGTAATAATCGGTGGTCCTCCATGTCAGGCATATTCCATTGCAGGGAGGGGCAGAGATTCCGAAAAAATGAAAAACGATCCAAGAAATTATCTTTACCTGCACTACCTTTCTTTCGTAAGGTCTTTTAAACCGGATATATTTGTGTTTGAAAATGTGCCCGGAATAAAATCAGCCAGAAATGGGGAGATTTACCATGATTTTCTGGTTGGAGCAGAGAAACAGGGATATACTGTTAAAGAAAAAATTCTCGATGCCGCAGATTTTTACGTCCTTCAGAGAAGAAAAAGGTTTATAATAATGGGATGGAAAATGGAATACAAACTTGACTACCCCTCTTTCAGCCCGATTATACATAATTATACGGTTTCCCGTCTGTTTGAGGATCTCCCGCCTCTTAATCCTGGAGAGGGTAGAGATACACCTCAGGATTATACTGACCACCCAAGCGAATATCTTAAAAAAGCAGGATTGAGATCTGAAAAAGATATTCTTATACAGCACAGCGCCAGAAGACATAATGAAAGGGACCGAGAGATATACAGACATATTATAGCTGTCTGGAATAATGAGCACAGGCGGGTCAGATATGATGAATTACCGGAACATCTGAAAACACACAGAAACAGAAAGTCATTTGAGGATCGGTTCAAGATTGTAGCCTCTGATCTAAAATATGCTCAGAGTGTGGTGGCACATATTTCAAAGGATGGACATTATTATATACACCCTGATATAACTCAGGCAAGATCAATCACTGTACGCGAGGTTGCCAGAATACAGTCTTTTCCGGATAATTTCAAATTTGAAGGCCCCAGAACTTCTCGGTACCGGCAGATAGGGAACGCAGTCCCTCCGCTGATGGCAGAAAGAATTGCCATTGAGATAAAAAAAATGCTGGAAGCTATCTGATATATAATGTATTATAATTCATATATTCAGGATGAGGAGGCATACAGAAATGTTGTCAGAAGAATCTGGACAGAAATAATGGAATGGGGTAAAGAGAATATGAGGATTTATCCATGGAGAAATACACAGGATGGATATAGAATACTGATTGCCGAGATTATGCTTCACCGAACAAAAGCTGATCAGGTTAAGGAGATCTACGAAGTGTTCATTGAAAAATTTTCGGACTTCGTGTCAATTGTTGATGCGGGTTCTGAGAATATAAAATCTGAATTGTATTCGCTCGGTCTTTCATGGAGAGCCAATCTTTTATACAGAATGTCAGAAGAAGTGGTGGAAAAATATAATGGTGTTCTACCTCTGAATAGAATGAAACTCATGGAACTCCCGGGTGTGGGGCATTACACAGCATCAGCAATACTCT
This sequence comes from Candidatus Methanophagales archaeon, assembly GCA_025435355.1. Taxonomy (GTDB): domain Archaea; phylum Halobacteriota; class Syntropharchaeia; order Alkanophagales; family Methanospirareceae; genus WJOV01. The sequence goes on from JANJFQ010000018.1 coordinate 4,691, forward strand.
GTTTTGGATATAATCTTCCAGAACCTGTTCTTGATACCAATACTGTAAGAGTGATTGGTCGTATTTTCGGGATAAAAATCACTGATTCATCAAGAAGAAGCAAAAAATTTGAAAAAATTATGTATGATCTGATTGCATGCGGAGAATCACGGAATTTTTCTTTCTCTCTGATTGATTTTGCAGCCATGGTATGCACTTCCGGAAATAACCCGAGGTGTGATATATGTCCCCTGAAGAGTATGTGTTGCTTTTATGGAAAGGAGATGACCTGAATGAGAGAAAAATTAATTGAGGAAATGCTGAAAGAGGTTTATGGTCCGAGAGATGGCGCTGATGAGGAAATTTCCGGCGACCCTCTAAAAGAGTATATAACCGGGGTTATCATTCCACAAAGATGCAGGAAAGTGCAAGAAGACCCGGATTCTGAGAGAACTGTATCCATGGGCGAGAATTTTCTGGCAGATGACGATATATTCACTGAGGAGGTTCTGGTATCCACTCCGTCTGAACTGGATCCGAAAATGAGACCCAGATCCTTTGGAATTTTTTTTGTGGTGAAGGGTGGATCTCACTCATTCAGAATATGTGTCACATGGGGACGATATGCCAGTGATCATGAGAGTGGAACTTGGAGGAGGATGCCATACTGTGTTCTAAAACGGATATCCATGGATGAAGAAACAATGAAAAAACTCACCCTCTATGAGGGCGGTGATGGAAGAGTTTCACTTCATGTGAGAAAAGTAGGGCAAGATGGCGAATATAGTGTTATTATCGTGAGTATGATTAACGATCTTGAAATACAAAAATGTTACGGAGAATCACTCACTGGGGCAAGTATCTTTCAACCATCAATACGGATAAAAATGGATAATGATACACAACTTGCACCTCTTTACAGAAGAGGCGGAGAGATACTTCATTTTCTATATAGAGAAAAAACCGTTCTTGCACGTGGATACATGTGCTCAGCAATATGGAAAGATATAGATTACTCCGATTATATTGATGGTCAGGTTCTGTGGGCCGACGGCTATCATTTTGATGAATGCCGTGAATTCATCGCACCTGATGTCAGAAGCGAATTTGTTCCCCTTTATCCAAATCCCGCACCGCTATTTGAGTGTGATGATGAGTATGGAAAATCTCCCGAAATCTCTGCATATAAACTTTCAGAGATGTGGAAAGAGGATGAGATCGCGGGATACCTCGCTCCTCTTGTGGTAGCGTATGAAAGGTGGATAGAAAAAAATGGGAAAGTGAAGATTATGGACGGTGCGGCTAAACGCACTGCAGAGAATCTTGTCAAACTACAGAGAGTGGCTCTCAACAGGTTAAAAGACGGAATTGAAATTCTTAAAAGGGATGCGGATGCAAGACTTTCTTTCTGTTTTGCCAACAGGGCGATATGGCTCCAGCACCGATGGAAGACTGAGAAAGAAGATTTTCGATGGAGACCATTCCAGCTCGCATTCATCCTTATGAATCTTGAACCAATATGCAATAAAGATTCAGTGTATAGAAACCACATTGATCTTCTATGGATCCCCACCGGGGGCGGAAAAACAGAAGCATACCTCGCGATAATGGCATTTACGATGGCTCTGAGAAGGAGAAAAGCCAGAAATCGCAAGGAGGGAGATACAACTGGCGGGGGAACTGCAATAATAACACGATACACACTGCGTCTCCTGACGGTTCAGCAATTCAGGAGAACACTCAGAATGATCACCGCAGCGGAATATCTGAGGATCATGAGATGCAAGAAAGGTGCTGGATGGAGACCTGAAAACTGTGATATTTATGATGATTGGATTTACGGGTCAGTCAGATTCTCTGCTGGAATGTGGGTTGGTGGAGCGGTATCTCCAAATCATCTCAGAAAGAAAGAGGGTGCCATAGATGCTCTCATGGGGAATGATGCTGGGGGTGAGCCTGCACAGGTGATAAGGTGTCCAAAATGTGGAGCGTGGCTTGCTATTCCCGAATCAGGACTTCCAGCTGGGAAAAATACATTACATCTGGTGGTCCAGTCAGGTAAGGATCCGGGTGAACTAAAAAGATCGATTTTATCATGTATCAGCGAAATAAAGCATCTGAAAGAAATCACTATCACCGACAGAGGACATTCTCCGGGATATGAGACACTCACAATCAATCTGGAGGCTGATAAAAAACTCACCGGTCGGGAGATTGATGACATTGGGAATAAAATAAAAAATCGGACATCTCTGGAGATTGCTCCTTTCAGAGCTTCAAGACCTGGATATTTTGGTTATGGAGACGAACCCGGTAGAAGAAGTAAAAGACCTGTTGATTTCACGATTTACTGTCCAAATCCAGATTGCGAACTCAACAATGATATATCATATGAAGAAGGCGTACCGCTCAATTCACAGAATACACACGATGAGACACTTCCGGATGGCTTTGTGGTGAGAAGAGTCAAAACGCCTTTCTCTCCCGGTTTCAGAATGCCCATCCCGGCATATACCGTTGATGAAGAGATTTATCACAGGTGCCCCACAGTAATAATAAGCACAGCGGATAAAATAGCCAGACTGGCATTCGAGCCCAGAGCGGCATCAATTTTCGGGAATGTTGAGAGATACAATGCATATTATGGCTACTACCGGGGCAATATGCTTCCAGACGAAACCACCAAGACCGCAGGAGAAACTGAAGATTATAATGTGAGCGTGAGACCTTTCTATCCTCCAGAACTGATAATACAGGATGAACTTCACCTGATGGAGGGGCCTCTGGGAAGCATGTTTGGTCTTTATGAAACCGTTGTTGAGGGATTGATAAAAAGTATTGGAGGGGTGCCAAAATACATAGCATCCACAGCGACAATAAAAAATGCGGAATCTCAGGTGAAGCATCTGTTTGCAAGGGAACTGTTTCAATTTCCACCCTATGGTCTGGATATGGATGATAGTTTTTTTGTCAGGAATCCGGGATGGGATGATGGATGGAAGGAAAACAGAGCCGGAAGGGTATATATGGGGATATATGCCCCCGGTATGGGTCCCCTCACGCCCAACATAAGAATATGGTCAAGACTTCTCAAAACGTGCCATGACTGCATGTATGATGGAAACATAAAATATTTCTGGACCATTGTCGGGTATTTCAATGCCATAAGAGAACTTGGTGGTGGGTGGGCACTTTATAGAGAGGACATTGTTGAGCGACTCAAACATATATCCTCAGGAGATCCCAGAATGCTGGATCCCTATAATGTGGTTGAACTATCAAGCAGAGTAAATTCCACGGACATTCCACAGATACTGGGTGAACTGGAGAAGGGAGGTGAAAGAAAGTTTGATGAGAATCCTGATGCCATTTTTACAACATCAATGTTCGGTACCGGGGTGGATATACCCCATCTTTCTCTGATGGTGGTCAATGGTCAGCCGAAAACGACATCCCAATATATACAGGCGACAGGAAGGGCGGGGAGGACTCATGGAGGACTCGTTATAACATTCCTCAGAGCTGGCAGACCACGTGATCTGAGCCATTATGAGATGTTTTCTGCCTATCATCACGGAATATATCTTGAGGTTGAACCCTCCTCTGTGTCCCCATTCTCGGAGGGATGCCTTGCCAGAGCATCCGGTCCTGCAATGATTTCATTTCTGAGAAATAAGCCATATCCATCAGCTGAATGGTATGGAAAAGAAGGGATGGTGATTCTCGATGAGGATGCAGATAAAGATATCAAACAATTCATGGATAATCTCTCTCTTAGGGTCCAGTATATAATGAAAACTCACGGGAATGTGGTTGGTTATTTCAGTAGTCAGAAAGATAGGTGGTCAAATATCGCAATGGAGATCGGGAGAAATGGTAACCTTGCCTTTGTGGAATATCCCTTTAGAATGCCACAGAAAAATGTTGTCCTTGGAGACCCCCTTCATGAGCATAATCCTTCCCTGAAGGTCGTCTATAAAAATGCCCCACAATCACTGAGGGAGATTGAGGAGACCATCGGATTTGAGGTGTAAAATATGAAAAAAGAAGTGCAGCATATAAGAAGGTCGCAATTTGTGCTGACATACGGGCCCGGAGCAATAATTGAGAGCAAAAATGGGCCAAGGATTATACCATCCATTAATCACGGACTAGGCGGCAGTCTATTCAGTCCAGATAAGTTTCAGAAATTTGAGATAACTGATAGCAGGTTGAGAATAGCCATCAAAAACCTGACAGATTCTGACGCAAGAGTTCTATCACTTCCATCAAATGCAGCCCTCGGAAAATCCGAGAGCTTGGGAATATATCATACATATATATTCCCTACGTGGAAGGTATGCCATGGAAGTCATCCACAAGAAAAATATATATTGTACAAGGATACAACATGTCCAATATGTAATACAGAGAGTCACTCTTCTGCCGTGAGGTTCGTTACTGCATGTATTAATGGACATCTTGATGAGGTCTACTGGAATTACGCAGTACACCATGACAAAAACTGTGATCACAAATGTAAACCCCGATATTTTCACTGGAAAACCGGTGGCAGTTCACTTTCTGATATTGTTATAGAATGCCCCGATTGTGGCTGTAAAACAGATATGGGAAAGATATACAATTTGGATTTTAACTGTACTGGTAGGTTTCCGGAGAAAGAAATTCCCTCGTACACAGGAGGAGGTGCACCATTTTATACACAACCAAAAAGACCATTCAGGGGTGGTTGCGATGAGAAAATGAAGGTTATTCAGAGACAATCCAGTTCACTCAGGATTCCAGAAACACTTACACTGCTCACGATACCGGAGTATGATAATGCAATATCCAATATTCTTCAGAGACCGATTGTGTCTTCTGCCATCAATACGATCATCAGATCTCCCTCTAGGCCATGCGATGAAAAAATGAATGTGGAAGAGCTGATTAACTGGATTAAATCTGCTCTGGCCCCCCAGATATCAGATGTGTCCATTCTGAAAATTGAGGATTATGTACGAGAGAAGGGAATCTCCCACTTCTGTGAACTTTTCAATCATTTATATGATGAAAACCGAGAATTCATGGATTTCATCTACGAGGAATTTGAATCTCTGCTTGCTGGACCAATGACATCCGAAGATGGGAATTTTAGCATGTCTCCCCCCATGAAACGCCCATCCGGGGAAGGTAGTATTCTTCCCGATCTTGACATTTACCCGATAAATAAAATCAGGACGATAACCGCTCAGAGAGGTTACCTGAGAATGCCGTATACAAAGAAAACTGAAGAACCTGCGAATATTGTCTCATCCGATGTTTATCTTGATGACTGCTACTGGTATCCTGGATTTGAGGGTCTGGGAGAAGGGATATTCACAACATTTTCTGAAAGAGAATTTCCTGATTTGAGTAAGACAATGGCATATAGAAAGTGGAAAAAACACAAGGCTCCTGAAGTAACGGGCAGAAAATCTCTGTGGGAAGATACGGTACAGGAACCTCTATTTGTATGGTTACATACACTTTCACATTCCATCATAGGAGCTCTGTCGCTGTATGCAGGATATTCTTCAGCATCTCTCAGAGAGAGGGTGTATATTGATCGTGATGCAAAAAACGGAGGAATTCTGATTTACACAACATCTCCAGGCGAGGATGGAAGTATGGGGGGACTGGTGGGGGTGGTTGATGAATTTGATGATATTCTGGCGATGGGACTTGAACGCATAGAATTCTGTTCAAATGATCCTTTATGTAGTGAGGTACGAAAAACACCTGACAGAATCAATGGTGCAGCCTGTCACAGTTGTCTTCTGATATCGGAAACGTCATGTGAGCACAGAAACATGTGGCTGGACCGTCATATCATTATGAGGGATTGAAATGGTAAACAAAGTCCTTGCTGTTGCCACGGGAGAGAAATGGGTCGGCTATGGAGTAAGATCCTTTTCATCGATGATAGAGGAGATTATGAACTGCGCTGAGAAGGAACTGGTGATGACGGCATATGTAATTTCTGATATGGGTATTGTTAAAAACATAAAAAATGCCCTCGAAAAGGGGATTTCTGTTGAAATATTCATCTATCTCCCCGATCCCGCTCACAGAACCGGAGCCACCGATGAAATCTTCGGATTGAAAGACGATTACAGTTATCTTACAATCCACATGATCAGGAATGAGATTCTTCACGCAAAGGTTCTTGTTGCAGATGGCAGAAAGGTTCTTGCAGGTTCGGCTAATCCCACATTTGGCGGAATGGTGAAAAATTATGAACTTGGTTTTCTGGTAGATGATGGCAGGATTGCCCAGAAAATTCTTACAATGCTCAGGAAGTTGACGACGAGATGAGAGTATATTATCACCTTTATCCTGCATGTCCAAACTGCCATGAACCTCACGTAAATGGCTCACCTCTTGAAAGGATTGACAATGAAAACTTGAAATGCTCATCCTGCGGTGCTCATTTTAGCAGCAGAATAGATCTATTTTCATCGGACCGATTTGAGAATACCGTTAAAGCGGTCATCGATAAAGAAGGAAAAAAAGCAGAAGATTATCTGTCAGTGCTTCCACTTATATGGGGGATCCAAGCAAACCTGATAGAGAGTGAATACATTCGGTGGGTGAACAGAACCCATAGGGGCCAATTTCTAATCACCTGGCCATGGAAAGACGTAAAGTTCATCCCGTTGCTTGTTTCAGAGTATCTGCTAAATAACCCGACCAAAAAAGTGGTGGTTGTTGGCGACATCTCTTCCGACTCTTCCAGTGAAATGGAAATAGCCGTTCCCGGGATAAAGGAGGTATTTGACAATCTGATTTACCTTGAAGGGCGGGAAAGGAATGATATTGATGAGAGCATAAAAAAAGAAACGAGAAGATTTGATAGAAGATTTGTTCTCCAAAAAAGGAAAGTTATTCACACTGTAATCCACAGAATCGGTACACATTATAGAGTTGAGGAAGTCTGCGATCAGAATTTCACAAAGTGCAGGAGCGGACTGATAAGGGAAATAAAGGAGGATTATGGTGAAGAGTCCATAAGAAACATAGATGAAAGGAAGATGAAAAGGGCATCAATCATAAAGCGTGTGAAAACTCTGAATCCTGAGGGTCTCATTGACATAAAACTGGAGGAAAGAGAACAGTGGATGGGGGAGCTGAGATATAAAAAGGAATGGCTATGGGATGTGCTTTTAAACACAAAAAAGATGAAACGTCTAAACAGAATAATCCATATCACAGTATTGAAAGAACAAGAAGAGGAGGAACTTGATGGAAGCGATAAAAGACTGTTTTTTGTACCTTCCGAAATGAGCCCCAGCACCATTTTCAACATTGTAAAAAAGACCGTCCCTGATCTTGTGGTGATTAAGAATACAGATGATTTTATGAAAGATGTAATTTATGGCGGAGAGAAAAGCAGGGCGCTTTTCAGTTTTTTAACGGATTGTGAAAACCTCCTTGTCCTGATGTTTTCCACAGATCCTGACGTGAGACACCTGTATGGCATAAATCGTACAGAGAAATATGCGGGTGAATACAACTTAACACCTCATACTTGGGATTCAGAAATTTTAATTGAAAAAATAAGAGATGAATGGGAGAACCGGGAGTCAAACTATTCAAATCCTGTCTCTTCCCGGTGGGGGGAATTATCAGAAGGCGGAAGAATCCCAGAGGTTGAATACATAGAGATAGAAACTCTGGATGATCTGGACGTATTTCTTGATAGGGTTTCTTCCATTCTGGCGGATGAGGATGTTAAAAAAGACATCAGAAAATATATTTATGATCTCAAAAGGAGCCCTCTCTTTGTCAGGGGGGATTATGGAAAACCAAAGGTATTCCGGCGCAGGGGCAATTTTCTTGAAACGATAAGTTACGATTATATGATGAGCCTAATCCATGAAAGGATGGATGATGAAGAAGAATTCAGAAGCATGAAGGAGTTGATTGATGGAATATACAATATTGAATCGGCGGACACGATCAATCCACTTATGAAAGAAATAACCGAAAAGGCGGGGGATTTACTGAAAGGAGAAGATAATTTCCTCACTGTGGTCGTTCACGGATATGATGTTAAAGGGACAGAAATTTTGTTCCGTGAGATGGGTTTCGATGAGTATATGCCTCAGAGACTCTCTGTGTGTTCATGGGGGATTTTATCTCAGCGAGAACGGGATATTGCTGATAATGCCGAACATTATGTTATATCCACATTACCCCCCTCTCTGGCATATTCCATTTATTCCGGTCATGTTAAGAGGTTTGTTTTTATTGGAAGTGGGAATAACATTAAAAAAATTGAAATAATAGTAAAAAATAGATTGACTGAGACGATTTCCCGACCAATATACCTGCTTTCTGAAAGTGATTCTGCCCCTGAACTTCTAAAAACTATTCTGAAAACTGTGGAAATAGATTCAAATGAAGCTCTTCAGAACATTTCGGAGGAAATAATTGTTGAATTTGCTGAGAATTTTAGCCATATCAGTGATATTTCCCGTATAAAAACGGGAGGTTCACATCCCTGTATAAACTCTGGAGAGTATGCAGTTCTGGTGGTTGACATAAATAAAAGAGGTATTTTCATTCCTGCGGGAGCATCACTGTTCATCAAAGATGGTCACAGGATTGCTGAGATACAGCTTGATGATATTTCTTCAACCAGAGACCTGAAAAGCAAGCTGGAAAATAAAGAGATACTGGTGGATAAGCAGGGTGTTTATATATCGTTCCGATCAATTTTTATAAAATTTATGATGGTTTACGGAAAAAGAGTAATATTCAGAAACGGACCCTATGAGTGGAATGGATTCCAGAGTCTTACCAATGATGCTATCAAATGGATTTCGATACTCGAAGAAGCTATAAAAGAATATTCATGTAAAAATGGGATATCCTCGGAAAAAGCGGAAAAGGAAATCGCTGAGTATCTTTCATCACTCAAGTTAACCGCAAAGAACCCTGATTATATCAAAGGCTGGTGGTCGAATTACGAAATTGTAACAGTAGACTATGGGACATATCATCTTTACAAAGTTGAGCATCCAAGAGGGCTTGAGGACCTCAAGAAAATATACAAAGGAATTAATGGTATCCTGCCTGAAATGATGCTTGACCCAACAGATGCTGAGAAGAGTTATATCGCATCAATTATGATACAGAACTTCAGAAGATCATTATTGAAGGGAAAGATAAAAGATATTAATCCATCTTTACATCGGCTATATACTCAACTTGAGAGGGAGATTAAAAGTATAGTTGAGATGTCGCCGGTTTTTAAGGTTAATCTTGCCTATAATGTTGAAATTATAAAGGAGGTTGAACCTTTCAGGGTTATGGATGAATACAAAGATTATATCAGGATATCTAAAAATGATTGATAAAGATAAAAACAGTATAATGGCCTTCCATTATAGGACTTTCCGCTCCTGATGGTCGTTACAGCCCTTACGAGTTCGAACATCAGGGCGTATACGCCATAGTCGGCAAGATAAATATTCTTAGAGGGGCATTTTTAGAGTAAAAAGTGTTTTCATTCGAGACTCGCCAATATCCGAAATTTTTAGCAAGGGGAGACAATGTTTTCGTTAAGCTTTATAATAGCGGTAAAGTCGTTTTCGGCGGGAACAACAAATAGAGTATTCAAGAAATAAATAAGAATCCTTAGAATTTTGATGACCAAACAAAAGGAACTCGACTCTTTCGGGGTAAGTTGAAAACCGATGCGGTTGTGGACAACTCAACCAATCGAAAAAATTTATATGGACGAAGTAGTAACCGTAACTTATTTAAAGGCAAGATAAGTCTAAAAAATGAAAAAAAGAAGCATTAACGAAATCGAAATTGTGCTGAGAAGAGTAAAAGAGCATTTGAACAACATTTATGGAGACAGGATAAAAATAAAGGAGGAGGGCGTTCCGGTATGATATGAAGAACGTAATAAGAGTTCGGGAACTATCAGATAGGGAATTAGAGAAGTTGGACAAGAGAAAAGGTTTCAGAGACTTCAGACCGGTAGAATGTGTAGATTGCGGCTTTAAAGGCACTTTCCGGCGGAGACTTTTCCTCGTTGAAGGTATCAAGGACGAAAGTGATCGAGGAATACTAAGGCTGAATATGAAACAAAGACATGAAATAGTATATTACGTCTTCAGAACCGATGGTAAACGAGAATTTATAGAAACTGCCTTCTGTCCAAGATGCGATTCAAATAATGTGGTTTTTGACATCACTCACGACGCACTAATAAGGGCAATAAAGAAAATAAACAAAAATGGATATAAATATCGGTGAAATTGTAGGCTTCGAGAAATTTAATCTTTTACTTGAGAAGGAGGGGAAAGAGATACCAGAGTTTAAATTTGTGGTTAAAAATAAAATAGAATGAGCAAAGAAAGAAGCGAAAATAGAGAGCTGAAGAAGTTAAAGAAGGAATTAAAGGAAGTTATAGACCTCAGGATTGACTATAACAACGGGTTTGCCAATCTCTTACGAGGTGACTATTCGCTCTTCATCGCGCTAATCGCTTTATTCATAAGCCTTTATGCTGCGTGGGAGCGCGGATTTTTAGTGCGGCATTATGTCCTCTCACTTTATCTTGTGCTTGTTATTTGGCTATTGTATAGTATCAGAAGTGCCAGTAGGGCACCCGAGAAAGGATTAAACATATACCTTGAAGAGCAAAAACCTTCTATTGATTGGTATTTAAGATGGGCTAAACCCCTATTTTGTTCTTTGTGGACACTATCCTTACTATGTATCATCGTGCTTCTGATTATCGCAGAGAAAAGGTGGTGGATGTGGGTACCCGCTATTTTATTTGCAATTCTTCTTCCACTCATAACAGGGGTGGGGTCTTCTACCGCATCGTCAGATGGAAATGATGAGAACGAAGAGAAGCGCAAAATAAAAGTGAGCTGGACTATTCCCATAATATTCCTTCTGATTTTAGCGATTGCCGTGATTTATCCGTATTATCGCATTGTCCGGGAATTGGTTTTTATCGTTCTGGAAACGCCTTATTCGGTTTCCGAAATTATTTTGACCATAATTTTAATTTTAGTGGCTCTTGCATCTTTATCTGAATATTTAAGCCTGAAGTTCATAGTAGCTGATGTTTCCAACCAGAATTATACCTTTTCCCTGCTCAGGTCAGAAATAGACGAATTTGGAGATGTAGAAACGCTTGAGGAGGATAGAAAAGAAGTGCTTAAATTGTGTTTGCCCAAAGCCGATTCTTTTTTGCTGTTTTTTAACTATTATAGTCCTATGTTCACGAGATATACTTTTGAAATAGCCGAGGAAGAGGAGAATTAGGAATTTTAAAGAGAGATGCAGTTATAAGGAGAAACGATATGAGGGACTGATATGCCTAAGAGAAGCACTAAATCAAGGAACATTTTTGATGAGATTAGTGCCGAAGACGCTATCGCTATATTAAGACTTCTTGCTAAAGAGGACGCGAAGATTGCGAGAAGAATTGAACAAATTGCAGTAGAATATCTGAGAGATGTGGATATTGAAGACATCGCCTCGGAAGTCTATTTTGATCTGGATAGCATCGAGGTTGAAGGGGGTGATTTAGAGGTGGAATTAAAGATTTCAATTGTGCCAGAAACAAACTAATGATATTTTTAGCTCTGATAGTGTATTGTTATCAGATTTTAAAGCCTGGCATGCGGTTTTTAATTGCTGGTATCTGTCTTTGTCAGACGAGGAGAGTGAGAATTGGGATAACCGCTGCGAATGGGCGGGAATAAAAATAGGGTGGGATAATTGGCCTCCACCTTCACCATTTAAGGAAGAAATTATGCGGAGTTGGGAACGAATCTTCGACCTGGAACATTTGAAAAAGCATTTGGAATGGCTGGACGGAGGAGCAATACCGGCATGCATCGAAAATATGTATATGGACGAAGTAGTAACCGTAACTTATTTTAAGGCGAGATAGCAATATTACCGATGTATGTATGAAACCGAGCGAGAAGTAATAGAGATATTAAAGAAGTACAATATAGACGTTGTGTCAACGCTACCATGTGAGAAAATAAGTGCATTGTTGCGGTTTGTTGCGAGAGAACGAGCTTTTTGTCATGTGGGTTTGAACAGGGAGGAAAATGGAGTCGGTATCTCCGCAGGCGTTTACCTCGCAGGCGGTAAGCCGGTGATGATTATCCAGAGCACGGGTTTAGGAAATTCTATAAATGCTATTATGTCGCTTGCGGTCATTTATAAACTGCCTTTGCCAGTAATAGCGAGCTGGCGTGGTGTTTACAGGGAGAAGATAGAGGCCCAGGTTCCTCTTGGGAAAGCGTTGCCCAAAGTTTTAGATGCTCTGGGACTGGAATACGCGATAATAGAGGACGCCTCACAGATAGGGTTAGTAGAAGAAGTCATTCAGGATGCCTTCGCTAATGAAAGACCGCATATTGCACTCATCTCGCCGAGAACGTGGGGAAGAAGCGACGATGCAATTATAGAAAACACAGTCTCTCACAAAACTCGAAAATGGACGTTGAAGTATGAAAAAGCGATTAAGGCGCCAGAAATGAGAAGATACGATGCAATAAGGATAATTGCAGAATATCTAAACGAAGAAGCCGTTATCTCAAACATAGGCGTGCCGAGCAAGGAACTTTATGCTGCTAAAGACCGCGATTTGAATTTTTACATGCTCGGAAGCCTCAGTCAAGCTTCACCCATAGGATTGGGTGCCGCATTGAAGACAAAAAGAGAAACGATGGTGCTCGATGGCGATGGAAGTCTGCTGATGAGCAACATTTTGCCGGTAGTAGCGGAGAAGAAGCCGAAAAATCTTTCTATTGTTTGCCTCGATAACGGCACGTGGGGAAGTACCGGAGACCAACCTGCACCTTCTTCCGGGGATATGGAACTGATAGCAATAAGTGCAGGCGTGGAGAATACGATGAAGGTGCATACGGAAGAAGAGTTGCGGTCTGCCGTAGAGCGGTTATACGAGGAAGCAGGTCCGAGGTTTCTACACGTCATGGTAAAACCCGGTAATGTATTAAGCCCTTACAGCGTCGTGGGGCAGAGCCCCGCAGTAGAGAATATAAAATTAAGTGCAGAGCAGATAAAGAAAAGATTTATGGATGCGATGCCTCAGCACATCCGTATCTTATAGTATAAGGATCATTCTTGTTTATATCTTTTGCTCTTTTCATTATACAATTAGACAATTTAGTGTGCGAAATAGAAAAATTTATATAGTCGCAAGCACAAAAAAACATTTATGTATAATAAATTGCTGAGAAGTAGGATATGTATAAAAATTTAGGGGGTGAATAACGTGGAAAAAGTAAAATCAATAATTGTTATGATTGCGATTGCCACGGTATTAGCGGCAGTGTGTATTTTAAGTGCTGTATGCGAAGCGAGAGAAATAACAGAGTTGCACATAGGTTATCAACCCAGCACGCACCAAATTGCTCACATGACAGCGATGGAAAAAGGCTGGTGGGAAGGAGACCTAAAGAAATTCGGGATAGAGAAAGTCACGGATAGAGAATTTCCATCTGGTCCACCTGAGATGATAGCGATGATGGCTGGAGAACTTGATGTTGCATACGTTGGTACAGCTCCACCTATTACTGCAATAGATAAGAGATTAGACGCTAAGATTGTTGCAGCGGTGCAAATAAATGGCTCTGCTATTGTTCTTTTACCTGAACTCGCAGCGAACTATACATCTCCAAAGGACCTGAAAGGGCTGAAAATAGCTACTTTCCCTCCGGGTTCAATCCAAGATACCATTCTCAGGAAATGGCTGATGGATAACGGATTAGACCCAGTGAAGGATGTTGAGATCATAGGAACGAAACCTGGAGTGGCGATAACAGAAATAGTGGCTAAAGTTGTAGATGGCGTATTCCTTCCAGCTCCTTCTCCAACGATAATAGAAATGGGTGGTGCTGGTGAAATAGTGGTTTATTCTGGAGAAATGTGGCCCAATCACGCATGTTGTTGCCTATTAGTAAGCGAAGAGCTGATCCGAGAGCATCCTGAGCTCGTTGAACAGATAATCAGGACACATATAAACGCAACCGAGTATAACAAGGAGCATGTAGAAGAGGCTGGTGAGATATACGCTAGAAAAGTTGTTGGAGCTGATGTTGAGATGGTAAAGGAGTCACTTAAGAGATGGGACGGTGCTTGGATCTATAACCCGCATCTCGAAATAAATTCAACTGTTGAATATGCAAAAGTGGACTACGAAATGGGGTACACCGATAAACTGCTAACAAAGAATGACCTCTTTGATACAAGCTTTTATGACAAAATTATGGGGATTGCACCCACTCCTACATCGGTCTCACCTACCGCAACGCCAACGCCACCAGGATTTACTGCTGTTTTCGCAATTGCTGTGCTATCCGCAGTGGCATATGTGATATTGAGGAGGAGATTTTAAATTTAAAGTTCTCCTCTTATTTTTTATTTTCAAATTCAAATGGGAAAAAATAAACTGTTATATTTCTCAAATGGTAGAGGTGCCATAGAAGTGATTTCATTATGCGCAGCTATCATCATTTGGGAGATAGTAGCAGACTTTATTATAAGGGATCCCGTTAAGCTACCCAGTGCTTATGCAGTTTTTCTTTCCTTTTACGAGTTATGGAAAATAATACCAGGGGATATTTGTATTAGTCTTTTGCATTTTGGCATCGGTTTAGGAGCCGGAGCAGCAGTTGGGATAACAATAGGAATGTTGATGGGATGGTTCAGGATAGCAGATAGAGTTTTGGATCCAATGGTGGAGATATTACGTCCAATACCTCCTTTAGCATGGGTGCCTTTCGCCATTTTATGGGGGGGGCTCACTCATTATGCTGCGGGTTTTATTGTATTCATAGGGGCTTTTTTTCCAATATTGATAAACACGTACACAGGGTTTAGAGAAGTGGATAAGACATATATAGACGCAGCTAAAGTTTTAGGTTGTAAAGAAGAAAGAAAATTGATAAAATCTGTTGCTTTTCCGTTTTCCCTTCCTTATATCGCTACTGGGATACGCATAGGGATGGGTGTGGGCTGGATGTGCGTTGTAGCTGCGGAGATGTTTGGAGTTAGTAAAAGCGGTTTGGGATATAGATTATTTCAAGTATTCTGGCCTTTACATATGATAGATAAGCTCGTTGCGTATATGATTATCTTAGGGCTCGTAGCTTTGTTTTTAGACCGCTTATTTAGACATTTTGTAGAGGAGAAACTATTTAAATGGAAAAAGGGGATTGTTATACAAAAATAAATGAACCACAAACTAGAACTTCGCAACGTAATGAGGGTTTTTAATTCGGAAGAAGGAGTGATAAAGGCTTTGGAAGATATAAATTTAAATGTCAAGCCAACCGAATTCTTATGCATTATAGGACCTTCGGGATGTGGGAAAACAACGTTGCTGAGAATGATAGCGGGCTTAGACCAACCGAGCAGTGGAGAGATTGTCTTGGATGGAAAAGAAGTAAAAGAACCTTCTCCGGATAGAGGGATGGTATTTCAGGAATTCTCGTTATTCCCATGGAGAACAGTTATCAAAAACGTTACTTTTGGACTCGAGACGCAGGGAAGAGATAAAGAAGAGCAGTATAGGATTGCTACTGAATACATAGAGCTTGTAGGTCTAAAAGGGTTTGAGAATTGTTACCCATACGAACTTTCAGGAGGTATGAAGCAGAGGGTAGCGATTGCAAGAGCTCTCGCAACCGAACCCGCAATTTTATTGATGGATGAACCATTTGGTTCGGTGGATGCGCAAACGAGAAATGTGCTTCAGGAAGAGCTGCTGGAGATTTGGAAGAGGACAAAGAAGACTGTTTTGTTCGTGACGCATAGCGTTGACGAAGCGGTATATCTCGCTGATAGAGTTGCGGTGATGTCCTCGAGACCGGGTCGCGTTGTCGATTGCATGGATGTTACTATAGCGAGACCAAGGAAGCGAACGAGCATTGAGGCAAATGAGATTAGAGAGATGCTACTTATGCGGCTTGGCTTGGAATACCAAAAAATCAGGTGATTTTTAATAGCTAAACTTCTAAAGAAAAAGGAGGGATAAAAAATGACCTTGGTTGTAGTAACGGGAATGCCTGGAGCGGGGTCGTCAACAGTGATAAAAGAGGCTTTGAAGTCGAAAGAGGAAGGTGTAGACGTTGATTTCACGCCCATGAACTATGGGGATGTGATGTTTGAAGTGGCGAGAGAAGAAAAGTTTGTAGAGAAAAGAGACGAGCTGCGAAAGTTGCCAAGCGAAAAGCAGCGGGAGATACAGATGCTTGCTTGTAACAAAATCTCGGAATGGAAAAGAAGCACGAACCTCATAATAGACACGCATTGCACGATAAAGACTCCTTCGGGGTATCTTCCCGGATTGCCTGAATATGTATTGAGGGAAATAAAGCCAGACCAGTTTGTGCTGATAGAAGCGAATCCGGCTGAGATATTCGAGCGAAGGCAGAGGGATAAGACGAGAGAGAGGGATATTGAGGATGAAAAGGGCATAGAAGAGCATCGGTTCATGAACCGTGCGATGTCAATGGCTTATGCCTGTCTTACTGGAACATCGGTGAAAATAATAGAGAACCACGATGGAGAGCTGGAAAAAGCAGCGGAGGTGTTTTTTGAGTTGATGCAGATGTTGAGCAGGCCGTAACGGTGTTTCACACAACATTCTCGGACTTCCTTATCCGGCAAAAGCCTAATGGCATGTCATCATAAGCGAAACGATTAAATGATCTCAACGAGCTGGATATCAAAAATCAGGTCTTTCCCAGCCAAAGGATGGTTTGCATCTAACTTCACGTCCGATTCGGAGACATCGGTTACCGTGACTACAATTGTTTGACCATCCGGTTGACTGCTTTGTAACTGCTGACCGACCTCCGGTATCAAGTCCACCGGCAATTGGTTTCGATCTACCACCAACACCATTTCCTCACGGTGTGGACCATACGCCTCATCCGTCGGGACTTTGATTGTTTTCGATTCACCCGGATTCATCCCGACCACAGCTTGTTCAAAGCCAGATATTATCTGACCCTCGCCAATTGTAAATTGCAGCGGGTCGTGGTCAACGGAAGTATCAAATACCGTGCCATCTTTCAATTTGCCCGCGTAGTGAACTTTAACGGTATCACCATGTTTTGCCTGTGCCATTCTTTCCTCCTTTTATTTTCCCAATCATTTTTACCTCGTGACTTTTAAATAGATGAGGGTATATAAATAACTTCAGTTTTCATTGTATAGGAACGTGCTTTTTACAGACCGGATGTGACACCCTATCCTTTTACTACTCTTCCAGAGTCTGATACAGTTTGGCTTACGGCAGCGTCTCCTGTATAGTAAACATTGCCGCTCCCGAAGATACTAACGTCAAGCTCTCGGGATGCGTCTACTTGGGCATTACCGGAGCCAGAAATTGTTATATCCGTTCTTTCGGTCGAGAGATCGAATGCCTTTACATTACCGGACCCGCTGATTACAATATTATGAACGTTGGCTGTCCCGTTCAGATTTGATTTTCCCGAGCCTGCTATGTTAGTATTAAGCTCTTCGACGTTCAGGGTTAAATCCGAAGAACCGGAACCGCTAATGCTTACTTTAAGAGCTTTTGCAGTTATCTCTGATTGGCCAATTATATTGCCGGATCCGCTGCCTGATAAAGCCCTTACCTCTTCCATTGAGACATATACGTTGACAGGTTTGATTCTTCTAAAGCAGCGGTTTGAACCGATGTTCAGCTTCTCGTTTACGACGTTAACGGTCATCACCTCAAGTACGTTATCTTCAGCTTCGATTCTTAGTGATTGCGGCGCACCCTGGGTGATATATAAATTGCCGGAACCCCAAAACTCTACACTATGAAACGCATCAACTGTAAAATCTTCTGAAACAACATTACCAGAACCTGTTATACAATCCGCGTATGGCCCAATACAGCCGCTCGTGAAGAGTATTGCAAACAGCGGCACAATCCAAAATTTCGATCTAAAGCCAACAAGGGCATTATAATCCAGCTTGCGTTTTTGTTTTTTCTTTTCTACCATGGCCCAATCCGTTATCCTCCCCCTCCCTTTTCATCTTTCCAGATAAGGGAAACATTAGCCTACGTGGGAATTATTATAACTTAAGCTAAAAAGTTTTTTTCGTTTTTTTAAACCATTCCAATTTTGAGATGCTAAAATTTTTCAACCTCATTTTTATATTTTTCTCCTTGTTCGCTTCCTCGGCTTCTTCCGGAGTCATTTCATGGCAGACGAATATGGGCGGACCTACCATTTCGATATTCTTCCTGTGTTAATCGCTTTTCAGGTCGATGGGAACACCCATGACAGTACTCACTCAGTTGAAAGGATTTTGTTATGCTCGAGCTGTGCTTTGGAAATGGGCGGCTTCTCCTCATCCGGGTAGCCGAAGGAGATTATCGATTCCACCTTCATGTTCTCCGGTAAACCGAGCACACCCCTGACGTAATCCTCCGAGGTCTGGGAATCGCTGTGCTTCCGCAGCCGTATCTGAATCCAGCATGAGCCCAGCCCCATGCTCTGGCCAGTAAGTTGCAAGATTATGGAGGCGATGGAGCAGTCCTCGATCCAGACGTCCGACTCGTTCTCGTCGGCGCAGACTACCACTCCCAGGCTTGCCCCCTTCAAGAAGCGCGAGCCGCTGATCTTGGCCTGTGAGAGCGCTTCCAATTTGGCTCTGTCAGTAATGAAGAGAAACCGCCAGGGTCTGAAATTACGAGAGGTGGGCGAGCGGAGCGCCGCCTCCTTCAGCAGCTCGATGAGCGCGGGCTCAATTTCTTTATCCTTATATTTTCTGATACTACGTCTCTTTCTCAGTATATCAAGCATAATATTCCTCATCTTCTTTCTATGGTTTTGCTGTAAAATTTCATTTCTTTCATTGGTGCATTTCTCTCAGTATTAGGTGCACTTTACGCCGTTATTCAAATAAAATTAATATCCATAGAATCGTTTTCCACGCCCACATAGTCGCTTAGGTTTTATATTAACTTTCTTCTCCGGGTCTTTAACAACACGACCCAGTCTAAAAGCATCCACTTTATGCTTCTCTGCGATCTCAATAGTAGCTTCAGCTTCCTCCTCTGGCAATATAACACAAAATCCAATGCCCATATTATATACTCTGAACATCTCTTCGTCACTGACATTGCCACGTTTTTGTAATA
>JANJFQ010000091.1 GCA_025435355.1 Candidatus Methanophagales archaeon
TCAACGCTGAAAAGCACGGAGAGGATAAGACCATTGTTTCTGGAGAAGGATGAAGAGATTGCAGCTCTCGTTTTCGTTATAATGCTCTCTCTTTTGATCTATTCAATCATAGAGATGCTGTGCAGAAAGAGATGGGGGAAAATGACTGCGAGACAGGCGTTTCTTAAATTTTAATTCCTTTCAATCGTGTGCTACTGGTTCAAGGATAGAAGCAAATTGCTGAATGTGAATGGATTGGATCCACAACAGGAAGCAATATTGACTGCACTGGAGGTTCCAAAACCTGATGAATATCTCAAGAATCACTAAATGTGCGGTGATGGCGATGGAGAGTGGGATGTTAGCGGATGCCATGAACGAAATACGCCGTTTATGGGAGGTAAAAAATAAATGTGATAGCTTATAGTGAGAAAAGGGATGATGTCAATCATGCTCATGAATAAAGGATAGAAATGTAACCGTAAAAGTGCTCGTTTGCCGGTCTTAAGTGAGTACCTTTTTATATACTGCGAAATATAGGTTTCAAAAGTTCTAAAACTTCTTTTGTGTTTCTTGCAAGTCCTTTTCTAATAACCTCCGCTATCATCAATCTATGTAACAACTCGTTCAGGACAATAGTAGGAACGTATCCTTTTATTTCCTTAGATTCGACCCTTTGGAAAGCGTGCGTGCACGATTCTGCATATTTTGGATGATCTAAAGCGGAATAAACGAATATATTCGTATCAAACAGGACTCTCCCAGTTGATGGAATCAAAATTAATTTTTTCTTTACACTTAAAAATCTTTTCTTCTCTTGAAACGAACCAGGGGAAAGCAGCAGCGGTTCAAATGATATTAAATGAGGCGATAAAGATGGATGCGGATATGCTTGTTCTGTTAGATGCAGACTTCCAGCATGACCCTGATGAAATACCTTTACTGATAAAACCAATTTCGGAAGATGGATACGACCTCGTGTTAGGGTCAAGAAAGTTATATTTAGTGGATAGGAATGGCTTAAAGACGACAGAAGTACCAATCACGGAGATTTATACGGATGATGGCTCTACGCTCAACCCTTTCAAGCATGGATATGGAAATTTAAAAGAAAAAGTTCCAATCCAAAACCACGAGATTCCACAAGATGGACACAAGACGCATAAAGGATTCGCTGGATAAGGGCTCTATTGTGGTGAATTCGTATCAGGGAGCTTCCTGTACCATGAAAATCAATCTCTTTATCCAGCCGTTTCCTTCGCATGCAGTTCTCAGAATAGTGCAGAATGCGACCATGATTAAACCTATGATCAAACAATTTTGGTCGGCAATTCCGTAGAAATCACGGCAATATTATGGAAATCGCCATGTGAAATCGGATTGCCATGAACCAATACTGTTACACCAATCTTCTTTAACACTACACTACGTCCGCAGCTATGTCAACATCAGGCGCATAAGCACTGGCGACGATGATCCAAGAGTATTCTCTGCCAGTAAACTTGTAATAGATCATGCCGAAGATTATTGCGATTGCAGTTGAATATATCCTGTGTTCGAAGAGCATGATTTTATATACTAATAAGTGAGATAATAAAGGATAGGGATGAAAAAAATGAAGGACACGATAGAGATAGATGAAGAAGATCAAAAGCTTGTGGAGCGACTTGCACCGAAAATAGAGGAAAGAGTAAGATATAAAGTAGTAAGAAGTATCATTGACGCCCTTGAAGAGCAGTTCTATCCACCGGAAGAGATGTTCAGAGAGGAATTTATAAAGAGCGTGGAAGAGGCTGAACACGAGAGTGGTAGGATATTTAAAAACAGAGAAGAACTTAAAGAACATTTAGAGAGCTTAGCAGAAGATGATGTGTGAATATGAGATAAAGAATAGACTATCTAGAAAACTGCAAAAGATAGCGAAAAAAGACCCCGTTCTGCATGAGGCGGTTATGAAAAAGATTCTGCTGATTACAGAAAATCCATACCTTGGCAAGCCTCTTAAGGAAGTGCTCAAGGGTAAAAGAAGAGTTCATATAGGTCCTTTTGTGCTAAAATAATAAATTGAGGTGATGATATGACCATATCCGTAAACATAAACCCTAAATTGGTAAGCGAGCTGAATGCATTGATCGATGGAAAAAGCTACCGTACCAGAGACGAAGCCATTGAAGCTGCCATCAGGTTTTTAATCGCACTTAGAAGTAAACTATATACCAGAAGCGAAGTGAAGGAAGTGCGAAGCAAATACATCTATGTTTCATCAGATGAGCTATTAAGGGAGATTAAGGAAGAAGAAGAGTTATGAGAAACAAACCTTTAAAAAGTTTTGATCCTAAAAAGTTTAGGGAAGATGTCACATAAACTTATGGATGCAAAATTAAGCGGTTACAGTTATTGGAACCCGTAAGAGAGTGAAAAATATGAAAGTGATTATGGACTCAGATTCATTGATCAAACTGACAAAGGCAAAAGCTAAAGAGATTGTTCTTTTCAAAAAGAAAGTTATATCAAGAGAAGATGCAGAAAGTTATATTAACAATCTAAAAGAAATGGTTTCAGATGAGGAGTATTATTTGGCAATAAGAGAGGTGACGTAGAGATAAAATGGAAACAAAAACTGTGCATCTGACTGAGGATCTATTGAAGGGCGTGTTATACCGGGCGAAGATGGAAGATGTAGATGAATCAACGGCAATCAGACAATTTATAAGGCTCGGAATGATGTGGTATGTAGTGGAGCTTTACAAAGCAGGAAAGATAACACTTGAAGAGGCTGCGGAGTTGTCAGGGGTTAGTTTGAGGAGGATGCTCGACATATTGGCAGAGCATGGAGTAAAAGGAAACATTAAGATGATGCAGCAAGTAAAGGCACTGGATTATGCCAAGAGTTTATGAGAAACCTTTCTTTCAAACTTTAAGAAAGTTTGATCAAAACGCTTCGCAGAAAAGAAAGCTTTACCAAAGAAACCTTTCTTAGAAGCATGGACATCATAAGGACTGTCATATCGAAAAATCGTGTTCCGGGATCTGTACCATATCTGCTTAAGATGCCGTCAAATCGAATCTGGATTGATTACGATGAAGATGCTGATGTGTCATACATCAGCTTCCAGAAACCGCAGCATGCAGATGACAGCGAGATGAAGGACAATATTAGTTATCACTATCGGGGCAAAGATTTAGTTGGGATTACCGTGGTTGGTGCAAAGAAATATAGTGAATGAACTTACGGGAAATGAAGTGGGGGTATTATATGTGGAAAGAAGAGATTGGGATGTCAAGAGAAGGCTTTTATCCTCTATTGAGAATACAAGAAGTTGTTGGGTTATAAGCCCCAGATGGAATTCGAGGATGGCTTGAAGAAGATATATGAACAAACTTTTTCTAAAAGTTTGACCAAAATTGAGAACTGGGAGAATATAAAGAGGAGTGCGGAGTTTTAGTGGAAAAAGCATGAGAAGCTTATGAAAGTTGTTCTACCTGGTGGTGCAGGTTTCGTGGGAAGAAATCTGATAGGAGTTATGATAACGGGCTTTGAGGAAGGTGTTAAAAAGATGGAGGATTTCGATTAAAGAAAAATTTAAATAGTATTATGAAAGTAAAATAAATGGTGATAAGAATGAAAGCATCCTTGGCAGAAGAAGAGGTTTCAATCGTTAAAGAATCGCTCCGGAGAGAACTTGCATTATCGGAGGCGAAGGTGAATTTAATAAGTGAAGAAATCGAAGGATTTGAGAAGAGGTATGAGATGTCCTCAGAGGAATTTGTGGATAAGTTTGAGCGTGGTGACCTTGGAGATGATCAAGACTATTTTGAATGGTGGGGCTTGGTAAGGGGGCTTAAAAAGATAGAAGAGCAGATAGGCAAAATAAAGGTGGTGTTATCTTATTGATTTCTGATTACTTTAAGGAAGTTGAGCGGAGAATAGAGGAAACGAAGATTATAGCAGAGCGGGACATTGATTACAAGGAGTTCGGCAGTGATGAAGGCATGATAAGGGGCAAATTGCTTTTCATAACGGGATATGTGCTCGAATTCATGGAATATGTATGCATCGGAGAAGAAAGACTGAAATACAGGTTCCATTTGATGGATAAAGATGGCGAAATGATTTTTAGATACGATAACGCACCGCATCATGAAATATCAACATTTCCACATCATAAGCATCTTCTGGAAGGAATAAAAGAATCAAAAGAGAAAGGGATTATTGAGGTTCTAAAAGAAGTTGAGATGTTGATGTTAAAAATTTAGGGAAGTATAAAAATGGATCTTATATTACCTTGACTTTGTCACATTTCAAATTTACCGCCGCAGAGAGCGCGGAGTTCACGGAGGAAATAATTAAGATATATATCTTGCGATAAAGGAGGGTTGTTTGAATAAATCGGTACCCTCTGCGTTCTCTGTGAGCTCTGCGGTTAATCTGACAATGTCACGTTAGATTTATATATAGTCCGCAAGGTATTGAGCAATTACAAATATCTAAACCGAGTCTTGTTAATCCACAAAAATCCCCTTTTCGACTTCCTTGCTCACTGCAAGATTATCAGCCTTTTTGATTCTTTCGAGTATTTGCTTTACCTCGCCTTTGCTTTTCAGCTTCTTTTTCCAAAGAGCTTTTCCAAACATGCTCAGGATGTCCGTGTCGAAGAGTACCTCCATCAAACCGCTTCTAAAATTCTCTCCACCTCGTTATCAATTTCTTCAACTGGAATGCTCGGGACTGATATCTTAATAAATTCTACTGCTACGTCTCTTCTTAATTCCGGCTTCGCTCTGAGGAGGGCACGAAAAGCATCCTTTATAAGGTCCCTCTTTAGGCGGTCCAACAATTACCTAACAACCAGTAGATAATATTCCCTGAGCACATATAAAAGGCAATTCTTCTTCTCAACACCTCAGCACTTTATATCCAGATCTAAGACAAATTGCAAAAATACATCCTAAAAATTAAAGGAATTCAACTCCAACCGAAATAATATTCTAGAAAGATTGCAAAGCTTGCTCATGAGAATGTGGTCTACATGCACCTCACCGGGAATGAGAAGCCCGATTTCAGGACGATATGCAATTTGATTTATCTTGATTTATCTTGATTTCTTGGCATGTCTGTTTTCTTATATTACAGTGCTGTGATTGATTTGTGGGACAGCCTCTAGAATTAATATAATACGCTTCTTCACTCATAACGTTCGAAAGTTTTAAACACATTTATTTTTCAGATTCACGTCCTTGAAATCATCTATATACTTAATGTCCTTCTCCTTGAGTTCCGGATTATTTGAAACTAACCGCGAATCTTTTATTTTCAATACTTCCGGGATGGGATGCGTCTTCCAGATTTCTTTCAATGCCGTTATCGTCTCTTCAGTAGTCTGTCCCTCAATTCTTGTTACTATGCCCCTCTTTTCCGGGAGGATGTATTTGCAAGCGAGGAAATTATTTTTATAATTTGCTGTTTTGTTTCAGGCGTATATTCTCTCGATTTTCCCTTTTCCCAGCCTCTTTTGTCGGTTGATATTTCGCTTTCATCCATCTGCACCCATTTACCTACACTGTTTTTGCTTGCCAGTATATGATGTGCTATTTTGCGGTTACTCCAGCCTTTCTCGTGTAGTTCTTTTGCCTTCTTACGTTTAAATTTTAATTTTAATAACTTTTTGTTCATTTCAGACACTCCTTTCACATGCAAGAGTGTCCCACTTCTATATCAAACTCAACCTGTGACATAGAAGCTAAAGTCCGGGATATAAAGCAGCACGTAATCGAGATTTCGAAAAAGATAGATGAGTTAATGTACGAAAGGGAGATTACCGCAATGATGAAACTTGCAGAGACGACATTATCGGGATTTTTTGAGGATGAGCCAGATATATACACAATAGAGGATTTAAAGGTCAGATATAAATAAAATGCTACACGAAGTTAACGGAAAATGATAAAAATAATTTTGTTGATGGAGAGATGTCAAAGTGCGAGAAAAGGATAGGGAAACTTTGGCTTGAAAATGATATGCTAAATAAGAAATACGGTATGAGTTTAGAGGATTTGTGTAAAGTGCTAGATAAAATGGAGAATGAGGAAAGATATGAAGAGAAAGAAATAAAAAGGGTCTCGATCTTAGAAGCTGTTTCGGATACCAGAAGGTGGAAGCACGTAATAGAAGATTTGGAAAAAGAAGAAGCGAGATACATGAAGTTGGTAGAATTAAAAAAGAGGGCATAAAAATGGATATAGAAGATTACGAAGGTAAAATTGTGTTAGTGACAGGCGGAGCGGGCTGCATAGGAACGAACTTATGCAGTAAGTTAGCAGAGCTAAATGCAAAGAAAGTGATAATCTTAGACGATTTATCGAGTGCATACGAATGGAACATTCCAGAAGGAGAGAATATAAAATTTGTAAAGGGTAGCATTTTAGATGATGAAATGTTGAAAAGAGTGTTCAAAGAGAAACCGGATTATGTATTTCAGTTGGCGGCACATTTTGCAAACCAGAACTCAGTGGACAATCCCGAGACCGATTTGATGGTAAATGGATTGGGAACGTTAAAAGTTCTGCAATATGCGAATCTCGTAAACGTGAAGAGATTTGTTTATTCATCCTCGGGATGCGGTGTTTATGGATTGGACTCAAAGATGCCCGTTGAAGAGCATGACATATCTATCAGTTTGCATACACCATATCAGGTAACGACGTTGCTTGGTGAACTTTACACAAATTATTTCTGTAACTTGTACGATCTTCCCATCGTCAACGCAAGGTTCTTCAATGTTTATGGTCCCGGTGAAGTGCCTGGAAGATACCGGAATGTCATTCCAAATTTCTTTTACTGGGCGATGAATAAATGGGCGTTGCCGATAACAGGAGATGGAACAGAAACGAGGGATTGGACGTACGTGGATGACATAATTGACGGGCTAATGGCAATGGGAATAAAAGAGGAAGCTGTTGGAGAAGCCATCAACCTTGGCTCTGGCAAGGAGCACAGGGTTATAGATTTAGCGAATATGGTGAATGAACTTACGGGAAATGAAGCGGGGGTTGTATATGCAGAAAGAAGAGACTGGGACGTCAAAAACCGGCTTTTATCTTCTATCGAGAAGGCGAAGAAGTTGCTAGGTTACGAGCCGGAGATGGAGTTCGAGGATGGCTTGAAGAAAGTGCATGAGTGGTTTACCAAGAATTGGGAGAATATAAAAAAGAG
>JANJFQ010000092.1 GCA_025435355.1 Candidatus Methanophagales archaeon
GCAGTGAAGTGGAAATACTTGAGAAGGATGTTCCTTCAGAGATTTCGCTCAGCGAGTCAAAGAAGATAGCGATAGTAGTAGCGAATAACAGACCTAATTCAGTGAGTGGTGTGAATGTGTTCGTGAAATCAAACAATGATGGGTTAGAATTCACGCCAGAGCGAATATTCATAGGTAATTTAGCGGCGTATGAAAAGAAGGAAGTGAATTTCTCGGTAGAGACTTCAGGAAAGGCTGATCAAAATGAAGAGTTCTCTTTTGAGGTTACATACAAAAACGGTGTTAATTTGCATCAAAATGAACATAAATCGTCTGTGTTCGTAAGAAACATCGCGGATGTGAAGCTTATCCTGGTGAATGCGCCTGAATCTGTTTTTAAAGACGAAATTGTAAAGATAGA
Source organism: Candidatus Methanophagales archaeon (assembly GCA_025435355.1). Lineage (GTDB taxonomy): Archaea > Halobacteriota > Syntropharchaeia > Alkanophagales > Methanospirareceae > WJOV01. The sequence goes on from JANJFQ010000092.1 coordinate 401, forward strand.
ATTCGACGTGGCTAATGGAATGGTAAAGGATATTAAAGCGGTATCCGTGGTGCCTGTGGTAGAAGGACTCAGAATACTGCCTTCTGAATATTTTATCGGGGACATGGAAGTGGGGGACGTTTTTTCTGCTTCTTTTGACGTTTATACCAGCGACTTGGAAATTGGAGATACAAAAATACCCTTTAAATTGGTGTTTCGAGATGTGGACACTGACAGAGGATATGAAACGCAAGGTTACGAGGTGCATACAAAGATAATGGAACCTCAGAAGAGTGAGTTACCGAATCCGGTGCTCTTTGTTGCACTGCTTGGCATTCTTGTCTTAGTCGCTGTGGTTGTCTGGGTTAGGATAAAGCGAAAGCGGGGAACGACGTGAGAAGAACTAAATGATTCGCACTGAAAATCTGACGAAGGTTTACCGGATGGGAGAGGTGGAGGTTCAAGCACTGCGAGATGTGAATTTAGAGATACAAGATGGTGAATTCATTGCTATAATAGGACCTTCGGGCTCGGGCAAATCCACACTTCTCAATATGATAGGCTGTTTAGATAAACCGACAAGCGGTGCAGTCCTCATAGATGATATAAATACCGGTAAGCTAAGCGAAAACGAACTTGCGGAGATAAGAAGGGAGAAAATAGGCTTCATATTCCAGCAGTTTAATCTCATCCACACGTTAAATGCGTTAGAAAATGTCGCGCTCCCCATATTCTTCGCGGGTGTGAGGCGAGAAAAGAGGTTGAAGAGAGCTGAAGAACAGCTTGTAAAGGTCGGGCTTGAAGATCGCATATACCATAAACCTTCGGAGATGAGTGGTGGAGAGCAGCAGCGAGTAGCTATTGCACGGGCGCTTTCAAATGACCCTGAGATTGTTATTGGCGATGAGCCAACGGGAAACGTGGACACGGAAGCAGGAAATGCAATAATGGACATTTTAGAAGGTTTGAATCGCGAGGGAAGGACGATAATCGTGGTGACGCACGATGCGGATATTGCAGCCCGAGCAGGTAGAACAAAGAGGATGCGAGACGGAAAGGTGCTTGATTAAGTGATGATAGATAAATTTCTTATGGCGTACAGGAGCATAAGAGAGAGAAGGGCCCGTTCGATACTCACCGTGCTGGGTATTGTCGTGGGCATAGCTGCGATTGTTTCTTTGATGAGCGTTGGCTATGGTATGGAAGAGGCGATAACCGGTGAATTGACAGCGATGGCAGATCTCATCTCGGTGATGCCAGGCAAAATAACGGGTGCGACCTATGTGGAACTGGGAGGGTTTACCGATAGAGACGTCAAAGACTTGCAGCGGATAGGCGGTATAAAGGACATATCAGCAATGACGTACGACGCTGTGGAAGTGGAGTACCGGAACAAAAGAGCGCCCATTTTTGTATTCGGTGGAGATACAAAAGAGCTGGAGGGCTTCTATGTGGAGCCTGTCGGGCTCAAAGAAGGGCGATGGCTCAGGGAAAATGATTATAAGGGGTGCGTCATTGGAGACCGTGTAGCCAATGACTTCTTCGATGAGGTCATACAAGTCAACGATAAACTGATAATAAATGGTGAGAAATTCATTGTGGTTGGTGTCTTTGAAAAAGCGAGTACGCTGTACGCCGCTGACGTAGACCCGCATATTTTTCTCACCTTGCGTGCTTCAAAGGAGGTTCTGCAAACCGATGAGGTAAAATATATAATGGTAAGGGTCTATGACATAGATGAAGCTGAGGAAATAGCAGAGGAGATCATGGAAGTGATAAATGATAATCACGGACTCGATGATTTCGCCACTGCAATGACGATGGGGAGCATGATAGAACTGATGGGGGATATTTTTAATATTATACGTGGCGTCCTGGTAGGCATAGCGGCAATCGCACTCATTGTCGCATCCATTGGCATAATGAACACGATGTTGATGTCCGTGATGGAGAGGACACATGAGATAGGCGTAATGAAAGCGATAGGAGCAAAAAGTCGCGATGTTCTTTCTCTTTTCCTCTTAGAATCGAGCATGGTGAGTCTGGTGGGCGGTGTGCTTGGCTGTGGACTTGGTGTCATTGTAGCTAAAGGCCTAAGCTTTGTAGCCAGCATGGCATCCGGATTAGAAATCGAAGCGATTGTGAAGCCCGAAGTTATACTCGGTGGAATAGCAGTTGCAATGATTGTAGGAGTTCTATCCGGGTTCTATCCCGCGAGGAAGGCGTCAAAAATGAGTCCCGTTGAAGCAGTGAGGTATGGATAAACCTTCTTTCTAAAGAAAGAAGCTTTACCAAGAAAGATTGTTTTTGCAAAGCAAAAAGATAAACAGTAAGGGTGTTGAGCGATGAAGGATGCATTTCTGTTAGTATACCGGAACATAAAGGAGCGAAAAACTCGTTCGATACTGACGATGCTGGGCATCGTCGTGGGTATAGCGGCGGTAATCGCAATAATGTCCATTAGCTACGGCATGCAGGAATCAATAACGGAACAGCTAAGCGAGATGGCGGATATTATTATGGTAACGCCAGGGAGTGTGGAATTAGGCAGCTTTGGTGATTTTGGCAGTTTAAATGAACGTGATTTGAAAGATGTAGAAAGGATACAAGGTGTGAAAGAAGCAGCGGCAATGATAGGTGAGATAGAAGAAGTGGAATACCGAGGTGAGATGTTCATGATGCAGATCATTGGTATTGATCCACGAGATATGGATGCGGTATTTGGAGAGACGGTGAAGCTGGAAGAAGACAGTGGCAGCGAGACAGGTGCATCGGGACGAGAATTACGAGAGAACGACCACAAAGTATGTGAAATCGGGTACAGCATTGCCAGGGATTATTTTGATGATGAAATAGGAGTTAACGACAGGCTAACGATAAATGGAAGCAAATTCAGGGTTGTAGGGGTATTAGAAAAGCAAGGAGGATTCAGGTCAGGTGTTGATTCGCAGATATACGTAACGAAACGGGATGCGGTTAATATTCTCGACACCGCTGATATTTCGACTATCTTCGTGCGTGTGAGGGATATAGGGGAAGCGGAGGAGATAGCGGCAGAAATAGAGGAGCGAATAGACGATAATCATAAGTTGGATGATTTTACGTCGGCAATGGCAATGGGAGGTGCGATAGAGGATTTAGAATCCATTTTCGGGATACTGCAAGTTTTTTTACTCGCCATCGCTTCTATATCGCTTATTGTAGCCTCTCTGGGTATAATGAACACTACGTTGATGTCCGTGATGGAGAGGACGCATGAGATAGGTGTGATGAAAGCAATAGGAGCGAAGAACAGGAATATCCTTTTCCTCTTCTTAATGGAAGCGGGCTTGGTGAGCGTGGTAGGTGGCGTTTTGGGCTGTATAGTTGGCATCGTAGCCGCAAAAGCCATAAGTTTCGGTATAGTTGCGATATTTGGAGTGGAAATTGCAGCGATTGTGAGACCCGAAGTTCTGCTCGGTGGCATAGCGGTTGCAGTGCTCGTGGGTATTTTATCAGGATTGTATCCCGCGAGGAAGGCGTCAAAGATGAGCCCCGTGGAAGCGGTGAGGTATGAGTAGATGGTTTAGTGGTTTAGCGGTTTAGTGGTTTAGGTCGAAGTGGTGAAGTATGAATAGAAGTTTTATATGGCTAATGTGTTCATTATTCTAATTCAGCATCAAAATAATCTTTTATCGCATAATGAATAAATGAATGCTCCGCCGGGTATTTGAACCCCGGTCGTGGGCTCGAGAGGCCGTTCTGGACTTCAAAAAGGATAAAAAAGAATTTGTGCCATGGATGAATGCTCGTTGTTCGACCGAGCATGTAAATAGCATTGTATCCTATCTTGACAAGTATTTAAACAGTGTCCCTAAATCAGTTGCGGATTTCATACAGGGCAGAGCGAGCGTAACTGTTGGCAGTGTACATTATTTAGCAAAAACACAACAAGCGGATACATGGTATGCCAAGATTGTGCCAAAAGTTCTTTACCTTTTCCCTTCCGAAATGACATAAATACGTATGCAAGCCATCCGGCGAGAGAATAGAATAAAAATGGAGAAGAGAGAATAAGAGAGAATAAGATTGAGAATAAAATTTGAACTGTTGTTGTATTGTCTTCTAAAGATAGAAGACCGATAAAACACCATTAGTAACACCTTTTTCTTATCGCTTCTTAAAAGCGAGATAAGATCAACTTCCTCTTCCTTTGCCTTTCATCGGCTTTACTACAATTATTAACTTTCCTTCTTCAGCTCTGATTTCCCATTCAATCTTATCCCCTTCTGAAAGATTGAACTGCCTGACAATGCCCATTGGTATGGTTGTTCTCAGAGATTTGCTTTTTGTTGTTGCTTTGGTAAGCGAAGTTGTTTCTCCCATCTTCGCCCCTTAATTGTAAGCGTAGATATATATAACTTTTGGTAGAAGGATTTATAAATGTCTATATCAATATCTATTCCTATTAATAGGTAAAAAATTAGGCGAAGATGCAACTGAAGCTGTTTGAAGGCGAAGAAGAAATAGCGAAAACGAGGAAGGTCGTTATGAAATCCTTCAGCACTGACTCTGTCACTTATCTATTAAAGAAGGTTTTCTGTGGAAAGCCTGGATGCAGAAAATGTGCCTTTGGAATAGGACACGGACCCTACTGGTATAGTTATAGAAAAGAAAAAGGAAAAATAATCTCAAAATATATCGGGAAGGTGTTGAAGGGGATAAGCGGGAAAAACGCAACTCTTGAGATGTTTAATCTAAAAGCAAAAAAGACAGAAAAACCAAAAGAGAAAAAAGAGAGAACCACAATTAACATCTTTAAGCTCGGTAAGATTTATTGTTTTAAGCATTTCTTTGATATAGCAATTTTTGAAAAGTTATCTGGCTGTTACAACCAGAAAAAATACAGATTTGAGTTTAAAAATACTGAGGAGCTGGATAAAATTATACAGTATCTCAAGCATAAAGGATTTGAGCCTGTTCTTATTGAGAATCCATCTTGCTACATGGTGAAGCTGGATACATACAGAAAGTATGCTGATATTCTGAAGAAAGCTGTTGGCTGGGGAGTGAAAGGAAAGAAGAGACTTTTCATCATGAAGGATTTGGCATCTCTTGAGGAAGCGATTGCAAAAGGAGCAGAGAAGTACTCCATGGATACTTTGTAATGATTGCTTGAAATATTTTATGTAATGCCTGCCTTGATAATCTTGTGATTAACATGATCTCTGAAGAAGAGTGGAATAGGCTATCTTATCTTTTCAAGAAAGCCTGGGATGATCTAAACAGTTTAACGCTGGAAGAATATGTGGAATTCACTAATATTGACCCTGCGGTGATGGGCCTATTAGCGCTAACATATTCTGATGAGCCAGTTGAGGAGACAATAAATAGAGTGTTAAAAGGTGAGTTTGGAAAGAAAAAGGGAAAAGAACTCTAAAACACAGAGGGATAGGAAATTCAAAGAGGGGCTTTACATATCAAAGAATATCAGGTAATCTCTTAAGAGAAGCATTCTTAGAGGAAAGAAATTTTAATTATAAGGAAAGATAGATAAAGTTTTTGTTGGTAACACGAAAAAATCGAAAGTCTTAAATAGAGAAATAACATTCACCATAATTGGCAAACCAAAAAGTTACCCTCAAAAGCAAATCTGTCTGAAAACAAGCTTATGAAAGCAAAAAACATTTTGTTTGGAATTTTAACTCTTCTTACTGCTGGGGCAATAGGGGTAAGTGGATATATTATAGGAAGGGAAAATTGCCTAAAGGAGAGAAACATATCCCTCTTCACTCCTACGCCTGAAGTTATTTCCAAAACCACAGTTTAAAAAATCCGAGATGCATGGGGATTTACCCTTTAATGGGGTACCGTGGTAAGTGCATCAAAAAAAGGGTGGTGAAAAAGAAAATGTTGTTTATGGCTGTTTGTACTTGGGAACCAGAGAAAACGGAGGAGGTTATTAAAAGACGGATGGCTGAAAAGATTCCTGAAGGAATAAAGTTGATAGGCGAGTGGAAGGATCTCGGTCGTGGGCGTGTTTTTAGATTGTTTGAAGCGGCTGATCCTAAGGCTATTCTTGCAATGAGATCTATTTGGGAGGGCATTACAAGCACAGAATTCGTCCCGGTAATGGAAACAGAAGAAGTTTTGAAACTTCTACCAAAAGAGTAGCAGTTTTGGGAAGAAGAGGTGATGAAACGAATAAAAAAATATAAAAAATAGTTGAAAAGTAGAGTTACCAATTAAAAAACTCTCTTCTTTTTTATTTTTCTTCTTCCATATTGCAATGTCATTAAAAGAGTTTTAATAATACGAGAATTAAATAATAAACGTCAAATAATAAAGGAAAAGGTGAAATGATAACGGGGGTGAATATGAAGAATATATTGAAGAAGGTGGTTGGATTATACCAGTTTATATGATTTTTTGGTAATCCCGGTTTTATTGTAATGCTGCTACCAGTTTTCTCCGAAAAATTCCATACTTTTTATATGAATTAGCATTGAGTTTCGACCTCGCTATCAAGAATAAATTAGGTCAAAAATTAGAAAGGAGATATGGAATTGATGAAGAGGAAATTGCGGATTTTTCCGTTTACTTTGCCAAGGAAATGAAAAAAATCATTTTACAGAAGTTATCAGGAGTAATTGAGACGGTGTATATTTCATACGAGTTGATAGAAGCATATTTCCCTTCTCTCAGTGATAGAATGATTGATAAAATACTGGATGCCATTGCAGAAGCTTGGGATGAACAACTCAGTATTTGCGAAACATGCCCGACACGGTGTGTAAC
>JANJFQ010000093.1 GCA_025435355.1 Candidatus Methanophagales archaeon
GAAGTCCTTTCCGGGTATATTTTTACCGATTTAGGGCTATCGGCAACAGCACTAACGACACATGAGACTTTAACGCCAGCAGCGATTTTCTTCGTTCTTGCAGCAGGCCATATCTTCGCAAGAGATTTATGCAACCTGATAATCGTGCTGTCTTGGATAACCAAATCCTTAAAACGCTTCAATTTGTCATTCAAAACACGACCGGTTTGCTGTGCTTGAAACTCACTAGCATGAAGCACACACTTTCTGAGAAAATCGACCATCTCAGGTGTGAACCGGTCGTGGAAACTACTTATGCTCAATGTGGTATTCGCTTTTTCCTCGTATTTCCGTTTTAGCCCTCTGATAGTACTCAAAAAACGTACCCCAAACCCGAGCGTTGTTACCCAAAAAAGGATGACGACGTCAATTTTACGCTCCCGTTTAACAACCCCAGTTTCTCTTGCAGTATTTCTCAAAAAATCCTCTGGAAACATCTCAACAAGGCTCTTTACCGTAGGGTCCACACTATTTTCATCATTTGGAACCATATATCATATCACCAGGTAAAATAATCGCTTTTATACTATACAAAAGGTATCAATAGTTGAAATGTCAATCTCTTATCCGAACACGCATGGACTCTTCTTTTACCTAAGACTTCTTTACATATAAAAGTGTCCTACTTCTATCTGAAAAATAACCCTTACACAAAAACATTCATAAAAAAGAACCCGAAAGGATTGGTAGTAAGTCTTGGATGTGGTTTCGATACAAGATATTGGAGGGTTTCAAAGAAACCCTGGAATTATATTGAGATGGACCTTCCGGAAGTAATAGAGGCGAAAAAAGAAGTTTTGGGAGATATTGTGAAATATGAAATGATCGGATGTTCTGTATTGGATAAGGACTGGATAGAACAAATTGCTTCAAAGCAAAAAGAAAGGGTTCTGTTCCTCGCCGAGGGATTATTCATGTACCTGCCAGAAAAAGATGTTGTTCGGCTCTTTAAGAGACTCGCCAAGTCATTTTCTAAATCGCAGATCGTATTTGAGATAGTCAATAAGAAATACACAAAGGGATTCTGGAAGAAAATTGTCGAATCCAAGATGAAGCGTAATTCGGGAACCGAAGCCGGTGCTTCGTTTAATTTTGGCATAAAGGATGCGAAGGATATTGAATTTTATGCAAGAAACATAAAGGTTATGGAAGAATGGTCGTACTTTGAAGATCCTGATATCAGGCCCAGATTTCAACGATTGTTCCGGCATTTCAAATCATTTTCAAGAACACAATGGACAATAAGAGCGAGAATTGGTTAACATCAAGAAAGATGCCCAAGAACGCTACGCATTGCTTGCCCTTCGGGTCGCCTAACACAGCATATACGGCTCACTTCGTTCGCCCAAATTTCGGCTACACCGAAACTTCGTATATGCTGGGAACGTTATATAAAATGGCCCACATTTAAAAACGAAAAAGAAGTCGAAAATAGATAGATGCACAAAGAACTTGTATTAGAAGACATAAGCAAACACACGAAGAATCCTACGCCAATCTCAGCACAAGCTCTCAGAGAGAAATTTGGCGCTTCAAGTGACATATATCCTGATATTAAAGAGACCTTAGAATCCCTCTGGAAAGAAGTAAAAGAAGAGCCAGGTATAAAGGTAAAGGTAGATAACTGGACTAATACCATTAAAACACTTTATGGCTATAAACCCGATATTTCGTTTTAGACCACACATACCTTATTATTTTAGCCAAAATTGCTGTTTATTTGAAATTTAAAAATTCAGCAAATAGAGATGAAATTCTCGATGTCATCCAGGGGAAATATTTTACGGCTAAAGGCATTGCAAACTTCCTCGAAGAGGATATATCTCTATGGCTTCTAGTCCTGAAATAGAGGATAAATCTTTCGCTCTGTTTTGTTCCGTTGTTGATGCATTAGCAAATTACGAATTCTCCAAAATAGATGAAGATATATTTAGAGAAATATACGAAGAGATTGTTGAGCGTAAGGAGCGACACAAAGCCGGTGAATACTACACACCAGAATGGCTCGTTCAACTTATTCTGGATGATGTGTTTGACTTATGGGAAGAGGGCATTCCAAAAATCTTAGACCCCGCATGTGGTTCTGGCACCTTTCTATATCGTGCTATAAGACACCTCATCGAAAAAGGAGCGCCATTTAAAGATATTACCAGAACTTTTTAAAGAAAGAGGTCTTAAATTACCACCTGCTTAAAAATAAAGATGTACATCTTTTTACACAGATGGAATTAGCAACACTCTTCTTCTGCAAGTGCGTTGATTTATACCTGAAAAGGGAAGGGATAATAGCTTTTGTAATGCCGAGGAGCGTTTTAGCAGGAACAATCCATCACATCAACTTCAGAAAATTTAAAAAACCGCCCATAAAGTTAGTTAAAATAATTGACCTGGAGGGAGTGAGTCCCCTTTTCAATATGCCTTCTTGTGTGTTAATTGGATTAAAAGATGGCACAACCAAATATCCCGTATTATCAGAAAGGTATGCAGGCGTGTTACCCGATAGGAATGCTGAATTCGCAGAAGCAAAGGCAGGATTATCTATCGAGTTTTGTAAATACATTCCTCCAGACTTCTCAGCAGAACCCTCTTACTATTTCCATAAATTCAAAGTAGGAGCAAGTATATTCCCCAGGTCGCTTTATTTTGTAGACCTCATCTCCCGCACAAACTCGCTGGTTGTAGTAAAAACATCTTCTGTGTTAGATAGCATGGTTAAAGAGCCATGGGAAATTGTATTTGAAGGCGGTGTGGGGGATGATTTTCTGTATGCCACATTGCTGGCTTGGGATATAGTTCCTTTTGGTTATATTAAACTTCACCCGGTTATACTTCCAATTAGAGAGCATTTTAATGGGCATAGGTTATTAAATTCAAATGAATTACAAGGAACAGGGTTTACAGGTGCCGAGGAATGGCTCAAGAAAGCAGAGGAGATTTGGTGCAAAAGAAGAACAGAAAAGTCAGAAAAACGTTTCCCATGTTTATTGGATAGATTAAACTACAATAATCTTCTTACAATTCAGAATTCAACCAAGAGATACGCTGTTTTATACAACGCCACCGGCACTAATTTGTTTTCCTGTATTATTGATAAGTCATTACTACCCTGTTTCATGACTAATGGAAAAGAAGTAAAACCAAAAGGTTTTATTGTAGATGTCAAGACATGGTTTTTTGAAACTGAAAATGAGATGGAGGCATACTATTTGAGCGCTATTTTTAACTCGGAACTAATTAACAGAATAATAAAACCTTATAAGGTCTAAAAGGCTCATTAACTTACTTCATGAATACGTAATTGAAAAGCTGAATAAGAGAGTTGAACCAAGTTGGGTTGTTACAGATAAGAAGGTTTATGGATTCCCAAAGTTTGAAGATTTGACCATGAAGGATTTCTTTGATGAATTATACAAAATAATGATGGAAAGATACTACTTACTGGGATTTCAATAATCCCCAGCCAATTACACACGAGTCCTTTTGTGTCCACAATTTTTCTGAAAAAAATCTCAAATAGTTTTATAAGAAGAGTGTAGACATTGAAGTATTGAAGGAGGTAAAAGTGTAAAAATGTTTGAGCCGGAAAAATTTATACAAAAGCAGGTTCATGAGGTAAAGGAAATGGTTGGAGATGGTAAAGCGGTCATAGCAGTTTCAGGTGGCGTTGATTCTACCGTTTGTGCAGTTCTCACGCATCGTGCGGTAGGAGACCGATTAGTAGCAGTTTTCATTGACGATGGATTGATGCGCGAAGGCGAAGCAGAGCAAGTTATAAACTTTTTCAAAGCGAGGAATATGAATGCAAGGCTGGTAGATGCCGCAAATGAGTTTTTTGATGCCTTAAAAGGAATTAACGAGCCGGAAGAGAAGCGAAAAGCGTTTAGAAACACATTCTACGCTGTCCTTGCAAGGGTTGTGCGAGATGAGAACGCTAATTGTTTAGTGCAGGGGACAATAGCAGCAGATGTTCTTGAGACGGTGAAAGGAATCAAGACCCAGCACAACATTCTTGAACAGATAGGTATTGACCCTAAAGGTTATGGACTAACGATCGTTGAGCCATTGAAAGAGATATACAAACATGAAGTAAGAGAAGTTGCCAGGAGTTTGGGAGTGCCCCCGGAATTTTCAGAACGTCCACCTTTCCCCGGTCCAGGACTTGCTACGAGAATACTTGGTGAAGTGACGCCGCAGCGTGTAGATATAGAAAGAAGAGCTACGAAGATTGTAGAAACGGAAACTTCAGAAATCCCGTCATTCCAAGGCATGGCTGTTTTAATGAACGACCGGGCTACCGGGATTAGAGATGGTAAAAGAGCGTATGGCTACATGGTCGTGGTTAGACTGGTTAAAAGCAAGGATGCCATTACGGCAGAGGCTGTCAATGTTCCCTGGGAGGTCTTAAAGAAGATAGATAAGAGGATTACGACTGAGATTCCGGAAGTTGTCCACGTGCTTTATTCTCTAACGGATAAGCCTCCGGCAACGATAGAATTTCAATAGGAGAAAAAAAAATGACAAAACGAATTATTCCTTGTCTCGATACAACTCTCGATGAGCAAGGTAGAGCAGTGGTTGTTAAGGGAATAGAATTTGAGAACCTCAAGTATGCAGGCGATCCGGTTGAACTTGCAATGCGATATGATGCGCAAGGAGCCGATGAGCTCGTTTTCCTCGACATTTCTGCTTCTTACGAGGGACGCGATACGATGATCTCTGTTGTAGAGAAAATAGCAGAACAAGTTTCCATTCCTTTATCTGTGGGTGGAGGGCTAAAGAGCATAGAGGACTTTGAAAAGGTTTTTGATGCCGGTGTGGATAAGGCAGGCATAAATACAGCAGCAGTTAAGAATCCGGAGTTGATAAAAGAAGCTGCTGAGAGGTTTGGAAATCGTATCGTGGTTGCAATTGACTGCAAGAGGAAGTTTGAGGATGTGGAGGGCAAAATACAAGTACAATTAGAAGACGGAAAAAGTGCCTGGTATGACGTAGTTATATATGGTGGGCGAGAGTACACAGGAATTGATGCAATGAAGTGGGCAAAGGAGGTGCAGGCGCTTGGAGCTGCTGAGATATTGCTGACTTCAAAAGATCGCGATGGGACAACGGATGGATATGACCTTCCTATTACAAAAGCAATTGCAGATGCTGTTGACATTCCTGTAATTGCCTCCGGTGGTGCAGGAAATGTAGAGCATATTTATGAGGGTTTTGTTAATGGTGCGGATGCATGTCTGGCAGCGAGTATTTTCCACTACGGGAAGTATTCGGTTGGGCAGATAAAGGATTATTTAAGGGGTAAGGGTATTTCCGTGAGGCTATGATTTCAACCCCTTTCTTTTTTTTAAAAAAAAAATAATACAAGAAGGGAACACCACTGCCAACTGACGTGTGAAAAGTATGGACGATAAGTTAAAGACGAGAATAAAAGAACTCACAGGAGATGATGCAAAGATATTAGAAGGCGATTTTGAGCGTGAGTTATACAGCACGGACATCGGGGAAGTTCCATTCGCAAAGCGACTCTTTGACACCACTCCTGAACTTGTAATCCAGCCTAAAAGCGTTGAAGCCCTCAAAAAAATCGTTCGATTTGCTAACGATGAGAAAGAGGCAATATTCCCGAGAGGTTCTGCTTCTTCGGGGCTTGGAGGTGTGGTTCCCACTGTAAAGGGCATCGTTCTTGATCTGTCATTCATGAAAAAACTTTCTTTATGTGGGGCTCCGCCCCACGACCCCGCAAGCCCTGTAAGGGCTTATAAGAAAGCTTTACCAAAGAAATATAAAGGTAAAGGAGATAATACAACGTTAAAGGTCCAGACAGGCGTCAGATGGTCGGAAATCGAGAATTTTTTAAACACGGAAAATCTTTCAGTTGGTGCATATCCTTCGAGTTTCTTTTCGACCGTTGGAGGCGGGATTGCTACTGGGGGATACGGGATAGGAAGTTACAGGTTTGGGCATCTTAAAGACCAGATTGAATCAATCGAGATTATGTTTCCTTCGGGTGAGCTAAAATCCATTCGTTCAGACGAGGATGCGTTTTCACGGTTTTTCGGCACAGAAGGTCAGTTCGGTATAGTTCTGACTGCGACCTTGAAACTGAGAAAGAAGCCAAAGAAGTCACTACCACATCTGATATACTTTGAAAGTGCCGAAGATGCTTTTACGTTCATAAAGGACATGATAAAAGAGGAAATCAAACCAAACCACATAAAATATTTAGATGCGAAGCATCTTGAAGAGGCAAACATCTTTCTGGGCGAGGATTTATTCCCGGTGAAAGATGCGGTATTAGTAGAGTTTGAAGAGGACGAGGAGGAAACGAAATTTCTCGACTTCTCGAAAGATCGGGGTAGCCTTGCAGAAGATTATCTCTCAAATTACATCTGGCATGAACGGCTCTTCCCGATGAAGAAAAGAAGCAGTAAACCAACTCCGCTGGCATGTGAACTCGTTATCCCCATTGGAAACGCTGTTCCGTATCTTAACGAGGTAAAAAGATTTTCAAAAAGATGCGGGATGGATATACAGATGGAATCGCATATTGTGGGAAAAGACAAAGCACTACTGATGCTAACGCACCTATGCGATGTAAGAGAGCCAATGACATACCTTACCCACATGAATCTTGTCCCTGCACTTACAAGACTCGGTATAAAGTTTGGCGGAGTTCCTTACGGTGTAGGCATCTGGAATACACCTTTTATAAAAGACAAAATTGATAAGAAGACGCTAAAAATCTACAAAGCGTATAAGAAAGAGGTTGATCCCGGGAACATTTTGAATCCGAACAAATTCTTCGCGGTAAAGACGAAATTGGCAAATATACCGGGAATACTGTTTAAACCGCCCATATTCAGACTGCTAATCCGCATTACAACTTTAGCTACGCTGGTTTTTGGAAAACGCATATCCGCCAGCGAAGGGATTAAAGAGGAATCGGTACTTGAAAAGACCGTATATTCATGTATTAAATGCGGAAGCTGTGCCGCTACCTGTCCAGCATATATCGTTACCAATGAAGAATCACTGATTCCAAAGAACAAGCTTTATCTCGCTAAGAAACTTC
>JANJFQ010000219.1 GCA_025435355.1 Candidatus Methanophagales archaeon
CAGGTAGACCTCTCAAAGGAAGGCGAGGTCGTGTACCGCGATCGAGGCTATCACGGCGCAGTGCCTAAAGGCTACTCCGCGACAATGAAACGCGGTGCTCGGGATCATCCCATCGGCATCCGGGATACGCTACGGAATCGCCGAATCAGCAAAAAGAGAGCGCCTGGCGAGCGGCACTACGCAGTGCTCAACCGCGTTTTTCACGCGACGCACGTGCTGGTGACTACGGTTCCCCGAGTGACCGTGAAGATGATCTTTACCGCGATTGGCTTTAACCTCTACCAGCTCTGCACGCTCAAGAAACGGGGTGCGATCTAGCCGAGCGTGAGCTATCAACAAAACGGGGAACGGGAGGAAAAATAAACCGTTTAAAGGCAAAAACGGGGGGAAAAACGCAGCACAATGACCCGTTGAGCAGCGACTATTAAGCTATCCACTTAAAAATAGATGTTTATCAAAAAGCTCTTTTGTTTATATCTCCCTAACTCTTTGTTGAAAGTTAATTTTGATTTTTCTTTTATTCGCCGTTAGGATTGAGGCAATCAGATTTTTATTTTGATTTATTCCTCGTAAGAAAATTTTTAAGAACATGATTTACAAGCCTTTCAAAAAAATGAGGATGGGGTATAAAATCTTGAGGCTTCCACTCCCTTTCTCTATGAGTAATACTTAGTCCCGGTACAATCTCCGCACCTAACGTTGGAGGACGGAATATGTATGGAGGAAATGTATCTCCATTATGAAGCGTGTTCGAACGTTGATCATATATCCTTTTCAGAATTTTAGGGAGATCATCACGCTTTATTGCTCCATATTCTGGTCTCTCAGTAGCCCAAAAATCTTTTCCCACGTAATCGAGTATGAAAGCTACAAATCGACGTCCAATAAAGTGTTCTCTTTTCAAAATAGTCTGTTCAATAGTCCTTCTCAAATCCTCATTTTCTATGCGATTAATAAGCTCTGCTAGCTTTTCATTTTCTAAATCAGCAAGCTTAACTTCTCCGATAGCAGCCTCTTTGCATAATACTTCAATCGCTGATATCAAATTTAAATAAGCCATATCAGGATGTTCTTCAATCATTAGAATAGCTTGATGGTATAATTTTACAGCCAATATAAACCTCTGATGGTAATTACCATCCAAATTTTCTACCAATTCTAACCATTTAGATAGATCTCCAAGGTTACTTTGCCAAGTAATAAGAGGCTTATCAATGAACTTTTCCATCTTTCCGTAAATAATTGGCTTGTCATCCTCACGAACTATGGGGCCTAGTTTGAATCTTCTACGTAGGAAAAGCGAAGCAAGAGCTACTATTTCTTCTGAAATGCCCCCACCATGATAAAATCCCGCTCTTTTAGCAGAATCCCAGTATTGATCATCTACTTTCCGTATTCGCAGACAGAGCTTTCTTTCTTCCCCCTCTCGCTTAAGGTCGAACTCCCAGATTGTGAAGAAGTATGGTCCATAGGTGAGTTCTCCAACTATTTCCGCATCTGAGATAACTTCGTATTCTGTAACGTGAGTTTCTATCGACTTATTCTTCTTGAGAGCTTCAATATTTCGTATAAAGTACATTCGTTCATCGTTGAGCATATGTTATATTTACCTCACGGGATATATAGGAACTTTATCAAATCAGAAAACTTCGTTATTTTTCTCAATCTTTAATGTGCACTCTCAAGATATCATTATCTTCTCCTTTTTCAGAAGCCGTTTCTATTCTTTTAACTTCATAAACTTCCCAATTCTCCCCATCTATCATTGTCTCATAGACTAGTTCAAATCTTGTTCCATCCTCAAACGCCTCTTCGTTTATCTTAAAACCGTTATCCAGAGCGAACGCTCGCTCGTACGGTCCGATGCACACGTAATCCACGCCGTAGTCCTGCATAAGCATGTAGTTCCCTTGATACATCGCTTTTATGTCATTTTTTCGTGCATTTATAATCGCCCAGTTAATGC
>JANJFQ010000019.1 GCA_025435355.1 Candidatus Methanophagales archaeon
TGGCTGCGCTTTCGTGCAATATATCCGTGACCTTGAAAATTGCAGAGGTCGCCACGACCATTTCGTTTCTTTCCTTTTTCTCCTCACCATCCCCTCCCTTTCCCGGTTCTTCTTCTTTGAACTTCTTTATCAAATCTGCTACGGTCTTTATCTTTCCACCATCTGCAACTGCAACTCCTCCGAACTTCATCACCAGTCTCATACTCTTATCTTTCTCCTCCTCCACACCTTCACTTACTTCACGCTCCGCTTTTACACCTCAGCTTTAACGGCTACTCCAAAATATTTATATGGATATGTTTAAAGGATACATAGCGGTTAATTCTAAAAGGTTTATAGTTCAAAGTAGGTAGAAGAAGAGTATGGTTAGTTAGCGAGGGAGAGATAAAAATGGCAGGATCGTTAGGAGGAATACCAGTATTAGTGTTGAAGGAAGGAAGTGAAAGGACAGGAGGAAGAGAGGCGCAGAGTGCGAACATAAATGCGGCGAAGGCAGTTGCTTCTGCTGTTCGCACTACTTTGGGACCAAGGGGGATGGATAAGATGCTTGTGGATTCCCTTGGTGACGTAGTGATAACAAATGACGGTGTGACTATTCTCAAGGAGATGGAGATAGAGAGTCCAGCAGCGAAGATGATGGTGGAAGTTGCGAAAACGATGGATGATGTTGCGGGTGACGGCACGACAACCGCGGTTGTAATTGGAGGAGAACTGTTAAAGAAGGCGGAGGATCTATTGGAGCAGGAATTACACCCCTCAGTAATCACATTAGGATATAGACTTGCGGCAGAACGGGCGAGAAAGGTGCTGAATGAAATCGCCGTGGGTATAGATATAGAGGATGACGAGGAGTTGAAGAAAATAGCAAGAACCGCAATAACCGGGAAATTCGCTGAGCCTTCTCGTGATTTCCTTGTGGAAATTGTAATAAAAGCGGTTAAGGCAGTAACTGAAGCCGGTCACGAAGGAAAAAGAGTGGTTGACACGGATAATATAAGCGTGGAGAAGAAAGTGGGAGGAAGAATAGGAGGGACTGAGTTAGTGCAGGGAATGACGATAGACAAAGAAATAGTGCATCAGGGAATGCCAAGGAAAGTGGAAGGTGCGGAAATAGCATTGATTAACGCAGCGCTGGAGGTGAAGAAGACAGAGACGAGTGCAGAAGTAAAAATAACAACATCAGACCAGCTAAAGAGTTTCCTCGCGGAAGAGGAGAGGATGATGCAAAGAATGGCGGAGTGCATAAAAGAAAGTGGTGCGAATGTCGTGATATGCCAGAAGGGGATAGATGACGCCGTGCAGCATTACCTTGCGAAGGAGGGTATTATCGCGGTAAGAAGGGCGAAGAAAAGCGATATGGAGAAATTGGAAAAAGCAACTGGAGGTAAAATAGTGACTAACGTGGAAGAGCTAAGTGAAAGCGATTTGGGGCAAGCAGGATTAGTGGAGGAGCGGAAGATAGCAGGGGACAAGATGTTGTTTATAGAAGGGTGCGAGAATCCCCATGCGTTATCCATTGTGATAAGAGGCGGGACAGAACACGTGGTAGATGAAGTTGAGCGTGCTTTACATGATATGCTCCGGGTAGTAGGCAGTATAATCGAGGATGGAAAAGCAGTTGCAGGTGGCGGAGCCGTGGAAACGGAATTGGCGCTGAGAGTAAGAGAATACAGTGCGTCGCTAAAGGGAAGAGAGCAATTAGCGGTGGATAAGTTCGCAGAGGCGATGGAAATAATACCTCGAACATTGGCTGAAAATTCCGGACTCGACCAGATAGATACGTTGGTGGAGTTGAAAGCTGCACATGAGAGAGGTGAGAAGAATGCGGGTTTGGACGTTTATACCGGTAATGTCGTTGATATGTGGCAAGGAGGTGTGATAGAGCCGTTGAGGACAAAGCGACAATCAGTGGAATCCGCAGTAGAAGCAGCAGTGATGATACTCAGGATAGACGATGTAATCTCGTCAGCGAGGGAGGCACTACCGGCTCAGGGGGCTCCGGGTATGCCGCCGGGCGGAATGCCACCATATTAATTTTTTTCGCTCAATCCAACGATATAGTGGTCTTCCTCTCCCCTTCTTTCTTTGTTATCTTCACGCTGAGCACGCCGTTTGTATAAGTGGCCTTTGAGGATTCCGGGTTTACAGGCATGTCGAAGGATATTTTCTTGAAGAACCGTCTCGCGTTTTCTGTTTTTATTTCCAGCGCATCTTTAGTTGCATGCAATTTTATATCCACCTTCTCGACACCGGGCAATTCGGCTACAACTTCATAATAATCCTTCTGCTCGATTACATCTATCAAAGGCTCACGTTCGCCTCTTGGAACCGGCTCTATTCTTTTGTATGAGGGTTTTATATTCCCGAACTCTTTTATCTCAGGATCCTTCCCCGGCTCCTTTGTATAGGAGAACCCGTAGATGAAAGGACCATATCGTTTTACTTTTCCCTCCTGCGTCTCTTCCTCTGTTACAAAATCCTTGAACTCATCAGGCAATTCCTCTTCTAATCTCCTCGTCATCTCTTCAAATGGGTCCCTTAACCACTCTTCTATATCCTGTGGCTCTTTCCCCAGCTTTCTCGAAATTTTCTCCTCAAATGGCAATTGCAGCCTTCTCGCCTCTTCGACCATCTGCTCCATATACTTTTCCATCAAATCAAATATCGAGGGTCGCTTTCTTCTTTCCATGCTTTATTGTTTTATTTCTCTGTATAAAAAGTTTACTTAATCTGCTCTCGTTGTACTCAAATAGACGCAGGAGCACATGCAATCTTTACCAACGCCTCTTTCTCCAGGAAATGCAGTTCACCGGGAACGACGAGTACATGCGGAAGCGCGCCGAATTCGTAGCTCTTCAACGCATCTAAATAATCTGCTTTCACCACCGGCTTATCAGACCCTGCCCTCGCTATCCCAACAATTACTGATTTTTTCAGCACTTTCCCGTTTCTTTTTCCATCAACCGCTTCCAACAGCCGTAACGCATCGTTTATACGCATTGAAATATCGAGATAGAGCAGAGTATGCAACCCACGCTCTTTGTTTGCCATTATCGTGTCGTATGGCACTTCTGATATAACACCTTTGTAAGGTGGAGCGACCGTTGCGGATTTACCAAACTTGTAACTCTGGAGACCGCATAATCCGGCAACTGCCGATGAAATGGAAGGTGCGTGTATTATTCTCGTTTCTATTCCCCTGTCTATCGCTCTAAGCCGCAAATCAACGTGCGTGGTGGCGATCATCGCATCTCCTCCACTGAGTAGAACCACTTTTTGGGTCTTTGCAAGCTTTAAAATCTTCTCCTCCGCATTTTCCTCTATGTCGCCTCGTTCCAATACAAAAATTCTTTTGCCATACGCATTCTCCATCTTTCCTACCGTTTTTCCGCCTAAAGGGGAGGTGTAAAATTCTGCATACACCACGTCCGCATCTCTTATCGCATCTAACCCTTTCAAGGTTACGTCCTTCTCATCGAATAATCCGAGACCTACGAAAGTAAGCATAAACAACTTTTTCTTTTACAAAGTCTTTAATATGTTGATGAAGCTGATAAAAAATAGACGAGAAAAGATAAAACCCTTCTATAACCCTCTGCACTTGTTATTTAAGCAAATGGTCATGGTTCTGCTCTATGCGATGCTCGTTGGCTGGAATAAAAGGGCTTTTCTTCCGTGGCTATTTCAAGTCAGAAACCTTATCCACGCAGGAGCCGGAGCAAAACAGATATGTTGCTTCGGGCTGAATCCACACGTAGTCTGGGAAATGACGGGCGCGTGCAACTTGAAGTGCATTCACTGCCATGCTTTCGGTGGAGAAGCGTCTTACGACGAACTATCAAAAGAAGAGGGGCTGGTACTGATAGACCAGATAGCCTCGTTAAGTATCAGGTCATTAGTATTTACGGGTGGAGAGCCTTTGTTACGAGAAGACCTTTTTGAATTGATTGAATATGCGAAGTCAACAGGGTTCACCGTCTTCATAGCGACGAACGGGACGCTGATAACGAAAGAGGTGGCGAAATTGCTGAAAGAATTCGATGTTGGTGTTGTAATAGGCTTAGATGCAATGAACCCCGAGATACACGATTCTATCAGGGGTGTTAAAGGTGCTTACGACGCCGTGATTGAAGGGATTGAAAACTGTGTAGCGGAAAATCTTTATTTGCATCTGAATATCGTTGCATCCAGACCGAATTTCGATGAAATCAAGCGAATCATAGATTTTGGCACGGAAATAGGTGTTTATTCTTATTTCATTTATCGTTTTGTTCCTTTTGGCAGGGGTGAAGATACTCGAGATTGTGAACTCGGAATTGAGGATTTCAAAGCTCTTTTAGACGTGATTCTCGAAAAACAGCGTGAGGTGAGGGCAATAATAATTCCTGTCGCATCTCCCGAATACTGGGCATACATGCTTCAAAAACGGGGGATTCACAACGGGCGAGTGATAAATTTCCTGGGGCGTTTCTTTGGCGGTTGTCGTGCAGGGAAGGGGATGATATATATTAAGCCAAACGGGGACGTATGGGCGTGTCCTTTTCTTCCAACGCAGGTTGGAAATGTAAGGAAGGAAAGAATGGATAGGATACGGGAAAATTTAGAAAAGTTTGGGTATGATAAGCGTAATGCAAAGAGCGATAGTGAATGCAAGGGTTGCGAATATGAACCGGTATGCGGTGGCTGTAAGACGAGAGAGAATTTGGAATGTCCATTGAGAGGGTAATCGGTATTTGTTTACCGTCGAGAACGCTGAGTTCACAAAGAAAATATGTAATTGTAATTTGATAACCATTATCCTCTACATCCTCTGCGTTCTCCGTGAACTCTGCGGTTAATCTGACAATGTCAAGCTACTTTTCCTGATTCATCACATATCACTATACCGATGCCGACGAGTCCGGGATTTCCTCCACCAATCTTTTTATATAAGGGGAGATAACAATAGTTAAGTGGTGGAAGGAATAAAGCGCATTTTCTAAAAGCGATTTTTTCTTTGCATCACGAAATAAAAAGCGAAAGGAAGTAAAAAAGGAGGTTTTGTAAGTTATGAGATCTGGTGGAGAGAGAAGGGATGTAAGTTCCCCATTAAATGTGGGGGATACCCATGACGTAAAGATAGATGACGTAGGAAGAGAAGGCGATGGAATAGCTCGAATAGAAGGATTTGTGGTGTTTGTGCCAAACACGAAAAAAGGGGATAGTGTAAAGGTACGAATAACGAAAGTATCGAGGAGAGTTGGATTTGCAGAAGTAGTTACGGAATGAACGAAAGTTCCTTACGCTTCTAATATGCATCTCTAAATAGCTTTCCCTTTTTTATTTTTTTATTTCCTTCTTCATCCCTTACATGCCGGGGGCGGGGTTCGGACCCGCGACCTCCAGATTATGAGTCTGGCGCCCTAACCAACTAGGCCACCCCGGCTTTTGCATCTCCTTCCCTTAGCTCCCTGCGCAGGTCGCCGATAGAGGCAACTCGCTCTGCGACGGCATCGTGCTGATGAATACTCTCCTCGTTTATCTGCTTTATAGTAATGATAGAATCGTCAGGGAGCTCATTAAATGTTTCTATCACTCGCTTCGCCATCTCGCGAACGCAATCTTCAACAAACATGGGCTTTTTATGCGCGCTTTCCACAAGCTTCGCCTCATCCGGGCGCTTCAAGATTTCGTACGTTTTAGCACTCATCGATTTCTCTATTATCCTTATTATCTTCTCCATAGGGACTTTAACATCATCTTCTACCTCTATGGTTATTATACCTCTGCCTCTTTGATTATGCGTGGCCATAGGTATGACGCTCAAAAAAGAGTCTATTTCCTTTTTGGCTACTTCTATCCTTGTTAACTCTTCCGTTATCCTATCCTTCATTAACTCCTGTGCGCAAGGGCACGTGGTCATTCCTACAATCTCCGCGCCTATTACTTTTTTTATCCTCACATCGCTTTCTTTGTCATTCGAGAATGTGCGAAAAGCTCTTGCCTCTGCGAAGATAGTCGCAGGCTCCTGACAGGATATCTTCATCATAGGCGTTTTCCTCTTCAGCATATACTCGCTTTTCATTCCTACCTCGGCGGTAGAAGCGTATTCGTGGATAAGGAGTAACCGCTTTGCTACTTCACTGCACAATTCCTCCACCTCGTATATCGGCGAGCGAATCGCCTCTTCCAGCACTTCATACATCGCCTCGAAATTTCTCGACATATTTGCCCCTTTTATATCACCCGGGAGGTCCACGAAGATGTGGAAATCAGATATAAGAATTACAGGTCTTTTCCCGCCTGCTCTCGCTACCTCTACCAATTTCTTCACGTTCTTTACACCCACTCGCGTCAGGTTTATTTTTATGTCCGGACTGCTTGCTTGCACATCAGGTAGGGATAATGCCATGATTTCTTCTATACTCTTACCCATGTTAAACTTTATTAAATTTTAAATTTCACGGAAAAAATAAATCTGGGATTTTCTGACGAGATTGTTAAAAAATAGAAACCTTTATATATTAGCCCCTCAAAATATTAACGGAGGTATAATATGATTGCGCAAGAGCAAAAGCCTATGGAAGAGATTCTGGGTTACCTTGAGGGAAAGCAGAAGGTAGTAGTAATGGGCTGCGGGGGGTGTGCTACGTTCTATCATACAGGTGACAAAAAAGCGGTAGGTGAGATGGCAGAGAAACTTAGGAAAGAAGGGAAGGATGTCTTCAAAATCGTCCTGCCTTTCAGTTTTCAAGCCTGTGACATTGAGAAAAGTGGGGTATGGCTGGAAAAGAACCGAGAGGAGCTTGAGAATCGCGATGCAGTCTTACTGATGAGTTGTGGTGATGGTGTGCAAGTAGTGACCGAATATACGGACGAAAAAATGAGCATTACGAAGCCCATAATTCCTGCAAACGATGCACTGGGGCTTGTAGGTGGCGGTCCTAAAAAGTTCAAGGAGACATGTCTGTCATGTGGGATGTGTGAATTAGGCAAAACTGCGGGTATCTGTCCATTGACTTCGTGCGGAAAGGGTTTGATGAATGGTCCTTGTGGTGGAGTGCGAGTTGATGACAAATGTGAAATAGACGAGGAAAAGGACTGCGCATGGGTTAAGATATATAAGCGGATGGAGAAACTTGGCGAACTCGATAAATTCATAGAAATGCGAGACCCACACGAATGGAGCAAAGCGAAAAGACCGCGGCTGTTCGAGATAGAAGAGCCCGTTGGGATGGATATGATAGGGGCTGGCTTGGGGATGCTGACTTATAAACTCGGTCCAAAACCAAAGCTTGAAGAATGAAAAAGGAGTGTGATAGAAAAAATGGGTGACGAAGTTTATAGCCAGATGGTGAAGGAATTGAAGGATGGGAAATATGTCTTCACCGGAGAGTTAGAGCCGGAAAAAGCGGGAGATGTCAACGAGCCGATTGAGATGGCAAGAGAGTTGGTGGGTTTGGTGACAGCCTGTAACGTGACGGACAATCCACAGAGTATGGCTTACGTTAGTAGCCTGGCGGCGTCGTATCAAATCCAGAAAGAAACGGGTATGGAATGCGTTTACCAGTTGAGGTGCGCGGACAGAAATCGTATGGCGCTTCTATCCGATGTACTTGGTGCTGGCGTACTGGGATTAAAGAACATCTTAGCGTTAGCAGGCGACCACGTATCGCTGGGTGATACTCCGGATGCGAAGCCTGTATTCGACTTGGACTCAACCACGCTTATTGCCATGATAAGGAAAGTGGTGGACGAGGGCAAGGACCTCGGAGGCAATGAGATACATAACCCGCCGAAACTACACGTGGGAGGTGCAGCGGCACCCGGAGCGGCGTATTTGCAGGCTGAGGTTGCCAAGGTGAAGAGAAAAATCAATGTTGGCGCGGAATACTTGCAAACTCAGGTCGTTTACTACACTGATGTTCTGGATAAGTTCTTTAACGAGCTGGGGAAGGTGGACGTTCCGATTCTGGTGGGGATATTCCCAGCGAGGACTTTCGGACAGGCGGATTTCTTCGATAAAAATGTTGCGGGTGTGGATGTTCCACCGGCTTATTTAGAGAACATGAAGGCGACGAAGGCGATAAAGGACAAGGAGAAGAAGAAGGAAGAGGTGGACAGGGTCAACATAGAATTCTTTACCGGTTTTCTGGAGCATCTAAAAGGCACGCCGGCGGCTGGATGCCACATGATGGCTGTGGGATATCCCAGGATAATTGCACCACTTAAGAAAGTGATAGAGTAAGTAAGGGGACGTTTTTTTTCCCTTTTTTCTTTTTTCGTGTTTATTCTGCTGCTGTGGATTGCAATTGATTTATAGCGGATTTAACTCTCTTTTGGGTACGGCGCCCCCTCAGCGTGCAGACATCCTTTGATTCTCCTGATTCCTATTATAATGCCATAAGTTCCCAGAAGCACTTCTGCAATCCAGATAAACTTGTTTGGTTCGTAATAATAAATCAGCGCCCCTCGAGACATGATGGAGATTAATATGACGATAGAAGTGAAGCCTATAAGGCTTGCAAGCCCCACCAGGTCCGGGAGATTACTTATAACCTTTATTGCATTACCTTCCCTCATTTTCACTTCTGATTTTTAGATTCGATGGGTGGTTACTTAAATGTTAGTATAATTTCAAATTTTATTGCAAATATATGTAATATTTCTTTCAAAATAAAATACGCTTCATTTCCTCGTTCGCAAAGTCAATATTTATTATCTTGCTCTATAAATACTATTTAAAATATCAAAGTATAATACAATTAACGTTAGAATTGAAGTTCGGGATTCCAAAGCAAAAAGGAAACGTGGGGACAGGAATGAAAGTAATTCTATTAGCAGGAGGGTATGCTAAGAGGCTGTGGCCGTTGACAAAAGATTGCCCCAAATCTTTGCTTCCCATAGCGGGTAAGCCAATAATTGAATATATTTTAGATGGAATAGAGAAGATAGAGGAAATTAAAGAAATATACCTGTCCACAAACCTTAAATTTGAAAATAACTTCAAAGAATGGCTTAAGAGCCATAGAAGCAGTAAAGGGATTAAACTGGTTATTGAAGAGACCAGAGATGAAGGGGAGAAATTGGGCTCGATTGGTGCTTTGAATTTTTTAATAGACCACCTTGGACTCAAAGAAGATTTATTAATCATAGGGAGCGATAATCTATTTGACTTTGACCTAAAATATTTGATGGATTTTTACAGGGCTAAAACGAAAAGTGTAGTGCTTTTATACGATATGAAAGAGAAGGAGAGAGTAAAAGAAAAATACGGGGTTTTGGAAATAGATAGTGATTTTAAGATTGTAAAATCAGAAGAAAAGCCAGAGGAACCGAGGTCAACCCTAATCTCAACAGCTTGTTATATATTCTCGAAAGAGGATTTAGCGTTGATCACTGATTATCTGTCATCAGGAAATAATCCAGATGCCATTGGATTCTTTGTCGCCTGGTTGTGTAAAAGAAGTGACCTATATGGTCTCATTCATAGGGGTCTCTGGTTCGATATAGGAAGCTTTGATGAGTACGAGCGGGCAAATGCAATTTATAGCGAAATCGCTAAACCACAAAAAAATCAAAAAAACTAAAATAGTTTGTCTATTTTATTAAGATTATTTTTTGCTGGAAAATTTTTTAGTGAGATGCTAGAGGCTCTTAACCGAATGGACAAGGATGATAAATTCAAGGTAAAGATACTTATGAGTTCTCCAAAAAGTCCATGGAAGGATCAAAGAGAGTTGGTCGAAGATGGTTTTTTTATTGAAGGAAAATTAGGTGATGATCTTGATAAATCAATAAAATCGTTAAAGAAAACTATTGGTAAACTAGAAAATAAAGATAAAATAAGGGATAATATCCTGTTTTATGATGCAACACCTGATTTTTTCCTTTTTATTACAAGCCAATGGATAATTTTTGAAATTTACCACGTGGGAGCATTTCAATTAAAAAAAGAAATAGATGCTGTACAGTGCTTAGGTCTAGGAGGTCATGTGCCCGTATTTAAATTTGCTGCTCAATCTCCAATGTATAACTATCTGAGTGCTCATTTCGATTATTATTTTGAAAAAAACTTGGCTGAAAAGAAGTTATTTAGTATGGACGTAAAATTAGAAGAGAGCTTGAACAGAGGTATTATCGTGGAAGATGTGAAGAATAACTTCGAATCTAGAGGGGTTTCACTTTCTGGAAATGCCACCATTGGTAACGAAGAAACTGATAAATGGGTAATAATCGATGGGGAAAAAATTTACATTATTAATAAAGAAAACGAAGAGCTAAATTTTTACGATGGAAAACAAAATAAATATCACGTGGAAACATTAAAAGAATGGCTAGAGTCAAGACAAGAATCAATTACAGAAGCAAGTCCAGAAAAAAACTCCACCCAGCCGCAGCCTTTTTAGCAAGCATCAATGGTTTAAAATATGAGAGAAATGTTCGATTATATCGTCATTGTAGTCGGAGAAGACGCAGAAGCAGAGAAGTTGAGGCTTTCGCCACCATCTAAAGATGTGCTTCTCAACTCAATCCTTGTGCCTGTTTCCGAGAGTGCGTGGAATGGCGCTGCTGGCAACGGGCTTGGCACACTGTTCGCAATAGAAAATGCGAGTAATGCAATAGGGAAAGACCTTGTGGAAGAAGTGAAGCAGCGAGGAAAAAGCGTTCTTATCGTGCATACTGCCGGTGAAGGCACCAGAAACCTACTCACAAGAACCTGTAAGAACAAAGCGTTCATTGAGGTTTCGAAACTCACGATTTTGGAGGGTGTGATAAAGCAGTTTCAGGAAATTGCGATTCCTTCCCGCATCCTGGTTACGTGGGGCGACCAGTTCTTGTTATTCGAGGACAGCGCAGAAGAGATAATGAAATGTGCGCAAAACACGCATGTCCTGCTTTTTGGATTAAAGACAAAGCTCACAAGGGAGGTTGCAAGTAAATATGGCATCCAGATAGTCCGGTGTGCTGAGGGGGAAGGATGTGAACTTCTCGATTTCGATGACAATCGTAACTACGAAGTGGCGAAAAGAAAGTTGCAAAAGCGAGTTGGTAGCGAAGTGATGGTGAACATGGGGATGTTTGCGATGAGCGGTGTCCTGGCTGAACGTATGCTCAATGCGTTTGGCGATAATCTGAGGGAAAGAAAAGAAAAGTTCAACTCGGATGAGTTATGGCAATTATGGATCTCGCCTGATTCAAGGACCGATTACTGGCTCCTTAAGCGTGCGGATAGGATAAAGAATGAGCTATTTCATGCAGAGCCACGTGCACTGCTAAAAAGCTTTCCTTTAAGCGATAAAACCGCATGGCTGGATTTCGGGACGAATGCGAGTTATTACGAAAATGTGATGAAGATTATGGATAAGGACGATGTTGGAAAGAGATTGCGAGGATTTTTAGGCGTTGACGTTTCCTCGGTTAAGAACGGCTGTGAAGTATTCGATTCTGTGTATGAGAATGTAGAGTTTGAGAAAGGGGTGATAAAGAACAGCGTAATATTGAATTCGAGGGCGAAACACGTACAGCTCGAGCAGGCATACGTGCTAAACTCCAGGTTGAACAGGATACGTGGGAAGAAATGTGTTGTTTACAACGTGGTTGACCATGCATCAATTGAAGTCGAGGATTGCTTCCTGGTGGACGTGTTCCATCCGAACAAAGGACGGATAAGGCTTAAGATGCGAATTGGTGAGGAGAAGGGTGCGAAGGAAAAATGGTGGCACGCTTGTCTTCAGGGGAACGAGTTTTCGCTGTGCGAAATTGCGGAGATGATGCGCGGCGTTTCTGAAGACGAAATGGCGGATACAAAGAAAAGGTTTGAGATTCTCGCGGAGATAATGATTTCCGGTGAGGATACGGTGAAAACGCTAGTTGAAAGACCCTTAAAAATCAAGCCTTTCGTGGAAAACAAGCCCTGGGGCTACGAGCTCTGGTGCGCTTCGCCGAGGAATTATTGTGAGATAGAATCGAACCAGGAATTTACACTTGATGAACTGACTTCTTTGTTTCCAGAGAAGATTTTAGGAGTGAATTTAGAAAACAAATTCCCACTGATTGTGAAGATAATAAAGGCGGATGAGAATCTGTCAGTCCAGGTGCATCCGGACGATGTGTATGCGAACTCAATTGGTGATGTTTTCGGTAAAGAGGAGGCGTGGCATGTTCTTGAGTCGTTAAAGTGTGCGAAAATTTATCTTGGATTCGATGCGTTTATGAATGCTGAGAGCTTTAAAGAAGCGGTAAAAAGCGAACAGTTTCTTCCATTCCTGAATGCGTTTGATGCACACGTTGGCGATACTTACCACATTCCTGCTGGTGTCATTCACGCATTGGGCGCCGGGACAAAGGTATATGAGGTAAGCACTGCGTCTGAAAGAACCTTCAGGATATATGACTACGGTAGAGGAAGGGAACTCCATCTGGAGGATGCCATGAAGGTATTGAGGTTTGATGAAGGTAGTAAGGATTTAAAGAAGGAGCATAAGCTTTTGCGTAAAAAGCGAGGGTTCGAGGAATATATGCTTCTAAGAGGTGAACAATTCGAGTTGCGGCTTTTCAAGGTACATGGTGGATTGAAAGTTCATACGGAAGGCAAGCCGCAAGTGCTTACCTGTGTGCGTGGACACATTACACTAAAGTCAAAATCGAATGCAGAACTTTCATTAACTCCAACTGATACTGTGTTGGTGCCTGCATGTATTGAAACTTTCGAGATGCGTGGCGATGGGGCGGTTTTATGTGCTATTTTTATTAAAGTCTAATGTTATTGTTCAAATGATGACAGTAGATAAAGACAACTTTAGAGTAAAGCTCTTGGGGTATCTGAATCAATATCTTTGCGATATTCAAGATTCTGATGGTAATTGGACGGTAAAGGGATTTATTGATATTTTTAAAAAGCATTACGTGCTTGGAATTGTATATAAGAAGCAGGATGAGCTCTCTGTGATAAAGGATATTGAATTTATCCTGCAGGAAAAGTATAAAATCGCAATTGATAGACCTTGGAATAGTGGCAGTAAGGATATTGCTTCAACGACAAAAATAGATGAACTGAGAGAAGGAAGCGGTGTTTTGCAGATTACGGCGTGGATGTATTCGATGATTATTGGATGTATTATCTGACGAAAGATATGGCACATCAAGTTGATTTGCCAAAACCTCCTTATGGTAATATAAAGGAATATTTTGAATATAAACCAGCGGTATATCAAAGGTTTATGGAGATATTTAAAATCTCAAGATAATTAATAGGGAAAACAGTTACTATGGAAAAAGTTACAAGGATAGGATTAGAAACCTCATCCTTAATGCCACTTATAGTAGTGTCTCCGTTTTCGAATTCGGTTTATGAAAGAATGTGGTTAGAGAATAGAGTACACAAATGCGAATTTATCACCGCATCCGACTGTGTGGTTGAGTCTATTGATGTAATGCTAAAGTATTCAAAGTATCCACTTGAAAAGATTGAGCAAATGAGGGACATCTCTCAACCACATGAAATAACCCCTTTATTTGTTCAAGCGATCAAACACATCGCAGAAACTCGGTATAACGCTAAATGGATTTTCTTTTTGACTGATGTTGTTGCAAAAATAGTTCCGGAATAGTCGGAAAAGACCTTGTGCTATTTAAAAAATGTTGAAAGGAGTGCCATCGTTAGGCGGAACAAGAATCGTCGGATATTTTTTGAAAATGAAAGGTAAACCTCGATGTTTTCGATATTGAGGGCGACTTCGACCTCGTTTATATTGACACACCTTACATATCGAAAGAGGGCGTTGGCGTGGATTACCTGGAATTTTATCATTTCCTTGAGGGCATTGTGAATTATCCAAAATGCTGCTATTGTGGTTTCGTACAGGTCAGATGGCATACCTTCTATCGAGAACTTGACAAGAATTTTAAGGAAATATAAGCCAGTAGTGAAAGAAGCAAGGTATGGAGGTTACAAGTACGTGCTCAGCAATAACAATTCTGAGGAGTGTTTGTTGTTGGGGTTAGATGAGAAAGAAGGTTGAAAAAGCATAAAAATAAAAGATAAGGGGGTGATTTTGAATGGGTACAGAAGCGGAGAAGCTAAGAATTATGGATATAAGCAAAAGTAAAGGGGAAAAGGAGGGATGGATAATGGGAAAAGTAATGGTAAAAGCGAAAATAAAAATCGCCAGAGGAATTAATATTGAGGTTATGGGCAGAGAGGCGGAAGTGGAATGCGTGGTGGAAGCGCCGGGAACACAAATTCTGCTGGGTCAGATGCCTTTAGAAGCGATGGATTTGATCGTTGACCCAAAGACCGGGAAATTGATGCCACGTCTGGAATCGCCTGATATGCCATTGATAGATATTTTGAGGGTGGAGGTTTAGGAGACGATTAGAAAGAAAATCGAATATGAGCAATGCAGATTTAACTCCAACAGATACTGTGTTAATGCCTGCGTGTGTTGAAAGTTTCGAGATGGAGGGTGTAGGGGTGGTTTTATGCGCGATTGCCATCTAAAGATTTGGATCGGACGGTCTTCACAGTTCGAGGCATTGAGGAGTAAGGTATTGGTTGAGGAGGGTGGAGAAGAAGTCGAAAGGTATATCTTAGAGTGAGGGATCCCAGAGGGAAAGCTCTGGTCTTAACTCTACCAGTTGGTGCTTAAGAACGGTGTGTGGTACTTGCGCATACACACAGCTCATAAAGTGGCTATTTTTTTCCTATTTTCTAACTGATCTAACCTCTTTTGATAAGATCTTTTGAAAAAAAGATTTTTATCTTTAGGAGTGGTAGCTGATCTACGCCAAATTTGATCGAAATGATTTGAAATCAGCCTATATGTAATACATTCAAAATCATAAACAAAAATAGGGATTCGACCACCTATAAACGGATTTGGTTTATCAAATCTGTCAGAGGGAATGTCACACTCTTTAATACTTCCATAATGATAACTTTCTATTATTAATTTATCTAAAAATTTTATTGAATAATACGAAGGGTCATTTTTATAATATCTAATATCAAAAGTTTCAATCCATGGTGGGGGGTTATCGACAATATACTCGTGTACCTCGTGTAACTCTTTAAACATTGCTGTATCAAAGAACAAATCGTAATTTTCTTTTTCCTCATCTGTAAACCCTTCTAAATAATCTGGCTTGTATATTTCAGGAGATTCTATTTTTGATCTTTCCAAAGCGGCTTCAGATTCCGGATCAAGTAGAAGCACTCTAAACTTGACACCTAACTCCACTAAGGCTTTTAATTCTTTTGTATACTTTTCAATTTTGAAAAAAAACCTTAATGCAATCCCCATTATCCCTATTTCTTTTTCCATAAATTTGCCTGATTTAATTTGGTCAGCATATTCGTGTAGATACTCTTTTATTTTATTATGGTATTCTTCTTCATGATCCCACCTATCAGGAAAAATATCAATAATCCCTGAACCATTCAGTTTACCAGCTAGTTCTAATTTTCTACCTATTCTGTCTATTTTTTCTTCTGTGACTTTTGTCTTTTCCTCAATTCTTTCTCTGAGCCTTTCTATCATTTCCTCGCTGCGGTTCTCTAAACGAGTAAAGAACGACTTCGTCAGTTCAATATTCCGTCTCCGAAGGATATATTCGACTCCAACCGTTGTTAAAGATACGAGGAAAGTAATTCCGATAGTTAAAAGAATAACAAACCAAAGAGATTGAATGCCAATATATTGTGCAAAAATGATGCTTAAAAACCCAATAATTAGCAAGAAAATGCATAAAAGAAGATTTTTTATTGTCTCTTGTGCTGAAAAGTATTCTTTTCCTTTACCGCTTTTCTTTTCTTCTTCCATGATGAAAAATATAGAGTTAATTAGAGTTTAATTTGTAAAAGTTTTCTAAGCATTTCTTTTTCTTTAATTTTTTTACGGTAATCCCTCCATTCTGAAATCAATAAAGAACAAATAACACCCAATAACCAGCCTAAAAACAACAATTCTATTTCATGGGTCATGTAAATAGATATTATTATATACTTGTTAACCCTTTCCTTTTAATGAGAAAAACCTCCAAAAGGATGCTCCGTACTTCCCAGCAAAGCCCTCACTCGTCCTTGTTGGGCCTTTGAGAAGGGGTGGAATAAAATGGCGAAAAGCTGCTGTGCACCGGTGTAAAATACTGTAGCAAAGAGGTGGAGAATGAACGAAAACCATTATAAGGACGATATGAAGGATTTGGCAAAGCGTATATGTAAAGCCAGAATAAAGCGGAAAAAAGTAATGGTATTAGTTGGATCCGGCATTTCAATCCCTGCTGAACCTGAGGGCGTTCCCTCGTTAACACAGATTTTTGATCATTTCTATGAAGAGACCGAGAGGACGGAAGAAGGAAATCCACAGTGGGAGAGATTAAGATCGGATCAATTAAATGAAAGAACCATACGTGATTTACATCCAGAGATAATACGTACACCTGCATGGGGGAATACACATCGATGGTTATGGGAAGTAGTAAAAAAGCAGAACCAACCGAGGCCCATAAGGTTATTGCAGAATTGTGCAGAGACGGTTATATTGATTATGTATTCAGCCTGAATTATGATGATCTCTTTGAGAAGGCAGAAAAAGAAGTACGTGGGGACAAAATTTTTAATCCCATAACGGCACCAGAAAACCTGACTCGCAGCATGAAAGAGCCAAAAAGACGGGGTACTCCTCTGATAAAAGCCCATGGAGATCTATTTATGTTTATCTGTCCAAATGATGGAAAGATCATCCCTATACCAAGGACCATCTCACCTGATGATGAAATCTTTGAAGGGCATCAAGAATGTCCAACATGCGGCACACGAATAGCCCCGCATACAATGCTACCTGACGGCACAAAGTTAAAATCTGAGAACTTCATTTCTTCGGTGAGCGAAAAAAAACGAGAATTTGATCTGCTAATCTGCATAGGCTTTAGTGGGCGATTCGACTCCCACATTGTAGACATGGTGAAGACCTTTACAAGTTTTGAGATAGTGACATACAATATCGATCCAGAACCAAGAGAGATGCTCTCTATTTTAGGTCATAAGGGTATCATCAAAACGACAGCAGACAAAGCATTTAATGCACTAAAAGAGGAACTGCAAAGGATAAAAGGGTATAGGATATATAATACCGACGTAAATCTGGATTTTGTCGACATATTTTTTGATCCCGTTTTTAAGAACATAAAATTAACAGATATCGAGAAGAAGATATGTTACACAGAGTTATTCAGACGGTTGCAAGGGATACATCAGTTAGGATTGAAGTACTGTAAATTTATCGGCGCAAACCATACGAGGTTTGAACATTCTATCGGGTGTTTGCAGGTAGCCGATGAGATGTATATGAATCTAAAGTATATTACTGACAAGGATACTGAAAAAATCAGATTGAAGCCCGATATCAGGAGAAACAAGATTGAAAGGCAATTTTTAAGGCTTGCCGCATTGTTACATGACGTTGGACATGTCTCTTTTGGCCATGTGGGAGAGGAAATTCTGAAAGAGGAGTTTGGCCAAAAATTTTCTCATGAAACGTTTTCTGGCTATATCTTATCTCAGCTTATGGAAGCCATAAAACCTGATTCTCGCACAGATCCATACGAATGGCATGATTTGCTTCCGATTGAAGGAAATCTCTGCTATACATGGAGAGATTTGTCTAATTTAATGGTGGGAAAATCTGGGATAAAGGTTTTAGACAAAATTATTAAGAGCACTTTCGATGCTGACAAGATTGAATATCTCTTACGTGATTCCAGAATGACCGGAAAGGATTATGGTACCGAATTAGATAAGTCATCGCTCTTTGATAATTTGATCGTAAATGACGATAACGATTTGCTCATTGGAGAGGATGCTGTATCTGCACTTGAAAGAATAGCAGAAGCCCGATACCATATGTATAAAGAAGTATATTTTGATACAGACGTCAGAGGTTATGAAACACTGCTAAAAAAGGTGTTAAAAGCGTGGGTTGCAGGTAAAAGGGATGACGAAGGGAAAAGAATAAAGTCGTTTAATCGTATGGAAAAAGTAGAGGAGTATTTGTTCAAAAATGATCTGTGGTTAATCGATCAAATTCTGGGGGACATTAGGGCAGACTTTGAAACAGCAAAGACAAATAGAGAAAGAGGGGGAAGTAGTGGATATGAAATTTTTCGGAATAATGAACAGAGAGAATTTGCAAGAAGAGCGCTTAGCATTATAAAAGGTGAAGAGCCTCTACCAAAAAGGCTTTTGATAGAGGTAATACATAAACATAAAGATAAAATGAAAAAGATTATGGAAAACCTTCCATACGAAATAGAAACAAAAAGATACTTCTTAGACAATGTCGTCATTGATACCTACACATTCGCACCATATAAAAAAGAGGAGGAACCGCGTATTTTAACTCATGAGTATGATATCAATCAAGAAAACAGCTTACTAAAAGAGAAGGATTTGCGAGAATGTTCTCAATTTATCGATACATTGTCACGTAGCTATGAATATAATATAAGAGTTTATCTCATGGATAAAAGTCTTGAAAATAGTGTATTGGATGAAATATCCACATTTTTGAAGGGTGAAGGAATAGGGAAGGATGAATGGGCGGTGAAAGAATATGAGTGATGTGCCCATAATAGACTATGATGCTATTGGAGAGAAACTTCGGGACAGTATTCCTTACACTGGTACTCCGTTTCGCTCTGATAGAAAGATTGTACATACACCAAAAATCGAACAGTTTAGGAGTGCGGGGTGTTTTGGATTGGTATCCCACCCTTTAATCCCAACGCAAAAGCGGCTTATTGAGACAAATATACTGGTATATAAAGTGGGCGTAGCGGCGTATGGGGAAAGCGAGGACGGTAAAAAATTTGAATCGGTTCCCGACCCTGAGACTCATGATGTTCTTGGCCTGCCTCCAAAAATGTTGGACGATTCAATAAGTTATCATAAATTGAGAAGAAATCTAAGGGATACATCGAGATTAAACGAAGAAAAACTTATGATTGACAAACTTATTGATGTATTTGATTTTATAAAATATAAAGTAAGTGGAGACGTATTTATTTTTAAAAGCGGAGATATCGGTTTGACTTTCGAATCCCCTTCTTATTCCGGTAAGGGAGAAGAGATTAAGAGAATTTTAGTAGAGAATATGGAAAGAATTAAAAGAGAAGTATCAAATGTTTGGTTAATTGGAATACATACCGAACTTGACTATTTCTTCTCCACGATGTTCTATGGATATTTTGAAGACATCTTGAAAGACAACGTAAAAGGAGGTAGACAATATATATTGGACAAATACGATTCCATCCTTCTTCATTGCCTTCATCTTGGTGAAAGAACAGCACTTTTTACCAACCCAATTAGCGATTACACCCTTTCTTTTTATTGCAAGCCAGATGAGGATGTAGACCCTATAAGAATCGATATTTATGTTGGCAGGGGATTTGATGATGAAGATATTGGAAGAGCAGATGAAATAGCAGATAGAATAACAAAATTATTAGAGGATAGGGATCTTGCATGGCCCACAGGCGAAGAAGCAGCAGGGAGGATTGTTGGAGCGAATAAGTTATTGCCCAAGCCAATGCTGGAAGCATACGAAAAGTTATGGGATAAGATGTACCCAGGAGGGAAGAGTCTATTAGATATTCAATACGAGGAGTGGGGTTATGGCAAAGAAACAGGGAGTAGTAGTCGGGACTCCGAAAGTGGATGAATTCAATTTCGGTGCAAAAGTAAACGGTGATATAAGAAAGGGGCAGTTAGTGGAGACTACTGCAAACGGTAAAAGCAGGATTATCTCACAGATTAAAGAAATTATGGCGGTAAACGAGTATTTTGGGGATGGTACAATCCGGCAGCATCTCAATCGAAAGGATATGAGCACATTTTTGGATAAAACAGTGCTTTTAGCAACTGCAACACCACTGGCTATGATAAATGACAATGGGGATATAAATCCTCCGGATATTCCAGTTACTCCTGGTTCTGAAATCTTTTCAGTTTTGGATGATAGAACCGCAAAAAAGGTTTTTGGATTTGTAGATCGAGGAATAAATCTTGGTGCGGTGATGTACAACGACGCAATCCAAGTGAATTTGAATCCGAATAGACTTATACCGACCCACGTTGCGGTGTTGGCGCAAACCGGTGGTGGGAAAACTTACGCAGTTTTAGTGATGTTAGAAGAGTTTTTGGAGAAGTCATTGGTCGTATGGGACGAAGTATTAAAAAGGAATTCGCAAATGCATTTTTTAATAATAGACCCTCATGGAGAATACGACAAGATACGTGACAGCGCAAAAAAACTTCACAAAGAAGATAAAATCTC
Source organism: Candidatus Methanophagales archaeon (assembly GCA_025435355.1). Classification (GTDB taxonomy): domain Archaea; phylum Halobacteriota; class Syntropharchaeia; order Alkanophagales; family Methanospirareceae; genus WJOV01. The sequence goes on from JANJFQ010000019.1 coordinate 20,319, forward strand.
ACTATTCAGAGGACCTTTTACGATACCGTTAAATGAAATCCCCGCTGGCCTCCCAAGCTTTATCAAAGAAATTACACCTGAAATAACAGATCCACAATTACGCCTTTTGGAAGATAGTTGGAATAAAGTCCGTGAAAACAAGCCTGTCACGATAAATGAGCTGAAAAATAGTATCAGACGGAGTTCTGGAGCAAAGCAAACAAGAGATATTTTATTGCAAATATTGGAAAAATTTGTACGCTACAAACTGATTGGAGACATGGGGAGTATTGACCTTTTAAAGAATATCGCAGGGAATAATTTTTTGATTTTAGACTTTAGTAGTGTTACATCCTACATTCAACAAATCTATTTAAGATATGCTTTAATGAAGGTATTTGATAGCAGAACTGAAGGAAAAATCCCGCCTATTTGTATCATTATAGAGGAAATCCATAATTTTGCACCCAGCACCAAATCCTCAGAACCCCCGATTACACGTGGCACGATTAGAAATATCTCACGGGAAGGTAGAAAATTTGGAGTGGGACTATGCATAACAAGCCAGAGACCTTCAATGATCGATACAACTGTAATATCTCAGTGTGGTACGATAATCGCATTAAGAACAACCAATGAAAACGATTTAAAATCTATTTCGGCCATAGCAGAGGGTATGGATGCAGATATGTTACGAAAATTGCCTCCTGGAGTTGCTTTGATTGCTGGAAGAGCGGTAAATTATCCGGTTTATGCTAAGATCAGGCATAGAATGGTTAAAGAAGAGAAAGAAGGCGCATTCTTTGAAGAAAAAAAAGTTTTCCATATTGATAAGTCTGGGCAATCGAGATTTTTTTTAGAGTGAGCAGTTTCATATATTTTTAAGAATCTGATTTGGCATGGGGAAAGAGAAATAAAATATGATAATAGACAAAACCGCATATCGAGCGAATGATATAAGGGGCATTGCAGACGAGACGGAGCCGAACTTCCAGCTCAGTGACGATTTCTGCACTTTGACTGCGTTGGCTTACGTGGAGCTATTGCGGAAGCACCGCCGTAAAGAACCGCAAGAGCTAAAAGTTGTGATTGGTAAAGACGTGAGAAATAGCGGGCTGCGCATGAAAACCGCCTTTGTCGAAGCTCTCGCGAGTAGAGGTGTCCATGTCATAGACATTGCACCTGCGGAAAAGGTAAGCTCCACACCGATGATGTATTTTGCTACCTGGCTATTCAATGCCGATGGCGGTGTTGAAGTCACGGGCAGCCACCTTGACAAGGAATGGAACGGCTTCAAGCCCTGTGTTGGCTCTGAGAGCGCCAGGGAGAGTCACATACGTGAGATGTTCCAAACAGCAAAGAAACTCGAAGACACATTTAAAATCGGTTCCCTGCACTTTCCAGGCACTGTTAAAGGTGAGATAGAAGAAGTGGACGTTCTGAAGGATTATCATTTTATGATAGCTGCGAACGTTGTCCTGCGGGACAGATGGGAAGAGCTTGCATTAAATTCCCTTTCGGGAAAGAGTTCATTAAAAGTGGCAATTTACACTGCGATGCAAGAGATTGAGAAGTTACCTGCGGAGAGAAGAAAACCGCTAACTGACTTAAAAATCGTTTATGACGCTGGAAACGGAACTACTGGTATAATTGCACCACCGATATTCCGCGATTTAGGTGCAGAAGTATTCGAGCTTTATTGCGAGCCAGATGGCAATTTCCCGCATCACCTGCCCGACCCGACGATACCGGGGTTCATGAAAGAATTGCATGCAGAAGTTCTGCGTAAAAATGCAAACATCGGACTGTCCTCCGACTGTGACGGCGACCGGGCAGGTGCAGTATCGCCGGGTGGAAGGCTGATAATCGGCGAACAAATCCTCGCTCTGCTCTGCAAACACATTTTAAAAGGGCATCCTCGTGCAAAAATCGTTTACGATACGAAATGCTCGGATGCGATAAAGGAAATAATCATGGGTAATGGCGGTGTGCCAGTGGAGTGGAAGACGGGCTTCTCATTTATAAAGACGAAGATGGATGAGGTTGGTGCGGTTGCAGGCGGCGAGATGTCGGGACATGTGTATTTTCGGAAGAATAATCGTGCAGACGATGCGGTATTCGCATTTTCTGAGCTTTTACTGCTTACAGCCGAAGAATTACGTTTCAAAAGGGCGATGAAGGTAGTTGATGAAATGCTTGCAGACTTTTTGAAAAGATACGTGAACACGCCGGAGATAAGGATTCCTGTGGTAAGCGATGGAGAAAAGGAGCGGGTTTCCGATGTCGTGGAGAACTATTACCGGGAGCTTGCTGCAAATGAGCCTGAAAAATACAGAAGAAGAACTGATGAAAGTGGAAAAGATATAGATGGAGTGAAGATAGAGTTTCTGGAAGAGAACGGCTGGGCGCTTGTGCGCCGCTCGAACACTTCACCAGTGATAATCTTGAGGATGGAGGCGAGGACCGAGGAAGGACTTGGAAAGATTGAAGAACAGGTAATAAAAAAGTTCTCGGAATTTAAAACCGTGGACCTGAATGCAGACGAGTATGTAAGAAAAATAGTGCAAAGGGTAAAGCTTTTTAAATAAGCATGATATATAAATTATAATTGGAGGGAGAAAGAAGAAAGTGTTGTCGCTCCTCACTGCAAAACTTTTACTTCTATTTGTGCTATTACTTTTATCAGGGTTCTTCTCAGGTTCCGAGACCGCTCTGGTTGGAATAGGTAAGATAAGAGCGAGGGCTTTGTTGAAGCGAGGCGTGAAAGGAGCAGAAACAATCGATAAATTGGTCCGCGAGCCTGAAGCTATGCTCACTACCGTGCTTATCGGAAATAATATAGTGAACATCGCAGCAGCGGCAATAGCTACCTCTATCGCAATAGACCTCTTTGATAATTACGGCGTGGCCATCGCCACAGGGGTGATGACCCTTTTAATCCTTACGTTTGCTGAAATCATGCCCAAGACGATTGCAGTTCATCATGCGGAAAGAATTTCCATTATGGTTTCAAAGCCCATGAAAATCATGGCTTTCGTTTTCCAGCCGTTTATTAAAGTTTTTTCCCTGATTACAGCCGCGTTTGAGAGACTTTTAGGCATGAAACTGCATCGGAAGCGGTTAATGACAGAAGAGGAGGTGGAGACGATATTGGACATAGGGGAGGAGGAAGGAGCAATTGAAGAGGAC
>JANJFQ010000094.1 GCA_025435355.1 Candidatus Methanophagales archaeon
GTGCCGGTCATCGGTAAGATTCGGACGTTAGTAGCCAATTCGGCATCTAAAGTAGGGAACTTCTTGCGAGTACATCCAATAGTTAATTTTAAGTGTCACTGTTGATAATGAATTGGGGGACAGCCTCCCATATCTATTAACTCTTCCATCTCCTTACCGCATCTATCACATCTTTCCATCCTCTTCACCTCCTCTTAGACCTCTTTTACTTTTACTTTACATTGAATTTAAAACTATATAAACAGATATGGTGGTGAAAGTTTATTCTAACAGAAGAAGCCCGAAAAAGGTTATCTTTTCATAAGGCGAGGTTAGCACTTCTATTTCATATCCCGCATTCCTGACCGTCTTGAAAACATCTATCCCACATGCCTCCATCCCGGGTCTCATTTTGTGTTGATGTTTACAAAATCGCTTCGGGACTTGATCCAAAACAAAATCCTGCCGCTCAGGTATGCATTCATCGCAATACGCACAGCAAAGCCCGACCATTGCGAACGCTTTGTAATACCCGGACAGAAATGCAAAACGTTCAAACTCAAACATCGTGTCATACAACTCTTTGATGGCATCCCAGAGGAAATGGTGTATATGCGATGGCTGGACTCCGGGGTTTGGTTTAGCGTCAAATCTCGCAACTATCGCCCGCTCATAACACTTTATCAATTTCCTCGTCTCTTCCGGCGGTGGAACATAGGGCGGGCAGTTCAGATGCTTGCCATATGCTTTACACCCATATCTGCATTTCCACCTCACCCAATCCCCTACTTCAATCTTATCGGTGGAAAAGAGTTTAAAATCCGAATGTATATGTGTCAATTCCTCTAACAACGTATCTAAATCCTTTTTCATTTTCATCTGCTCCGCTAATGCCGGATACTGCGCCATGCGCGCACGTTGCTACCCGACTTTATACTTTACACTCTCACAATGTTTTCCGACTGGCATGAAGGGCAGATTACTTTTTCTCCCAACGAATCAAACTTGTTTCCACAGTCTTTGCACCCGTATCTCACTACTTCCATCTTCTCTATTTCTAAATCGAAATCGCCCCCTCCAACACTACACATCACAATCACCTCCTTTGCTTTTATTCACACACAATTTTTATATAACAATTGTTATAAAATAAAGATAGGTGATAAGTATCAGCATGGAGACAGAAGAGTTAGAAGAATTGGTGAAGAAGATAAAAGCGAAGGCTTTGAAGGAAGAAGCGAAGAAGAGAGGGATAAAGACTGCGTGCGTGAAGAAAATAGATATTGCCAAACAACTGCCAAAGGAAGTATTGGAAGAACTTAGCTCTAAGTGATGAAGAAGGATTTTTTCGTAGTGTTGTGCACGGCGAGCGTGAAAGAATCGGAAGGGATAGCACGGCTTTTGGTGGAGGGAAAGCTGGCAGCGTGTGTAAATGTTGCAAAGGTGGACTCATATTACAGGTGGAAGGGCGAATTTTGCAAGGATAACGAGGCTTTGCTGATAATAAAGACAGAAAAGAGCAAGGTAGATAGGATTATAGAGCGGATAAAAGAGATACACAGCTATGAATTGCCTGAAATCATCGCGCTTCCGATTGTGGCAGGATATGATACGTATTTAGCGTGGATAGAAGAGGCAATAGAATGATTGTAACTTGACTTTGTCACATTTCAAATTTACCGCAGAGAACGCTGAGTTCGCAAAGAAAGATGCCCTGAAGAAGCAAAGTATTCAATCAAAAATACTTATAATAGAACTATAATCATCTATGGAAATAGACTACCATAAGATAGGACTAAAAGCAGGCTTGGAAATACACCAGCAGCTCGACACGGGAACCAAACTCTTCTGTAAATGCCCCACCACGCTGATAGACAAGAAAGAATCCCGGTTCTCTTTTAACCGATATCTGAGAGCGTCAAAGAGTGAAATGGGAGAGGTGGACGAAGCGGCGCGAGAGGAGGAGAAATACAGCCGGACGTTTATTTATAAAGGATATGACAGCACCTGTTTGGTGGAAAATGACGAAGAGCCGCCGAGGGAATTGAACCGTGAAGCTATTGACATTTCGCTGGAAGTAGCGCTGCTTCTGAACATGAATCCTGGAGATGAGATTCATACGATGCGAAAAATCGTGATAGATGGGTCTAACACGTGTGGGTTCCAGAGGACTGCGTTATTAGCGACGGATGGCAGGATAGAGACCGAAGAAGGTCTTGTTAGGGTGGATTCGCTTTGCTTAGAAGAAGATGCGGCACAGAAGATAGAAACAGAAGGCAACGCCGTTGGTTATTCCTTAGACCGGCTGGGCATACCGCTAGTAGAAATAGGCACTGCTCCCGATATAAGAACGGCAGAGCAGGCGAGGAAAGTAGCAGAGCAATTAGGCATGATATTGCGCTCCACAGGCAAGGTGAAACGTGGATTAGGAACAATCAGGCAGGACATAAACGTTTCAATAGAAGGCGGCGCTCGTGTGGAGATAAAGGGCGTTCAGAACTTGAGGTTGATAGGAGAAATAGTGAAAAACGAAATCGTTCGACAGTTAAAGCTTATAGAGTTAAAAGATGCGTTGAATAAAAGAGCCGCGAGGGTTGAACATCGAATTGAAGATTTATCTAAAATATTTGATGCTACTTCTTCACGGGTAATAAAAAAAGCAGGCGGGAACGTGTTTGGTGTATGCCTGCGTGGTTTCTCAGGGATACTGGGAACAGAGATACAACCGGGAAGAAGGTTTGGCAGTGAATTAGCGGATTTCGCAACTAAGTATGGCGTGGGTTTGATGCATACCGATGAACTTCCGGCGTATGGTATAACCGAGGAAGAGGTAGAGCGAATGAAAAGAACTTTTGACGCTACTGAAGATGATGCCGTGGTGGTAGTTGCAGCGGAGAGAGAACGTGCGGAGGAAGCGCTGAAAGCAGTGCTGAGAAGGGTGGAGGGGGCGATGCGAGCAATACCAGAAGAAACGAGAAGAGCGTTGCCAAACGGAAGCAGCGCTTATATGCGACCTCTACCTGGTGCAGCGAGGATGTATCCAGAAACTGACGTGCCGCCGGTAGAAATAGATGAAGAAAGGCTGAAAGAGATAAACAGTAAGCTTCCTGAGACGTTTGAGCATCGAAAAACACGCTATAAGGAAAAATTCGGCTTAAATGACGAACTCGCGGATAAAATCTCTCGGAACGTTAATTTCTCTCTTTTTGAACGCGTAATGGATTCGTATGAGAACCTACCAGCAACGTTAGTGGTCAGGACACTTACAGATACGTTAGCAGAGTTGATGCAAGAAGGAATAGAAGTGGAAAAGTTGGAAGACCGTCATTTCGTGGATACGTTCGAGCAACTCGCATCGAATGCGTTTGCGAAGGAAGCAATACCGGCTATTTTGAAATTTCTGGTGAACCAGCCTGAGACGAGTGTAGATAAGGCAATAGAAGAAATCGGGCTTATAGCAGATATGGAAGCGGTGGAGAAGCTTATAGCGGATATAGTGAATTCGAAGACGGATTTTATACATGCGAAGGGTGCAAGGGCTGTGGGACCGTTAATGGGCGTTGTGATGAAGGAATTGCGTGGAAAAGTGGATGGGAAGGTGATAAGTAAAATATTGGAGGAGAAAGTGAAAGAAGTCCTGGAGGACGGCTAAATTTAAAAATACCTGAAAAGAGTGCAACTGTGAGAAGTTTACATACAGTAAGCAGAGATATCGATACTGCAAATAATTTTAATTAGCATTCTCCTGAATATATACCCATGAAAGAAGAGAAGACTATTGAAAGTAAGCAGATATACAAAGGCAGAGTAGTTAATCTGCGAGTTGATACCGTTTCATTGCCGGATGGAAGGACAAAAATGCGTGAAATTGTCGTTCATCCAGGTGCGGCAGCTATTGTTCCTTTGATGAACGAAGAGGTATTGTTAGTGGAGCAATATCGAAAAGCTATCGCCAGTCCAACGTTAGAGATACCCGCAGGCACACTTGAGGAAGGCGAGTCGCCCGAGGAATGTGCTAAACGTGAACTGATTGAGGAGACTGGTTTTCAAGCGTCGAAATTGGACAAACTGATAGAATATTACCCCTCGCCGGGTTTTAGTAGCGAGATAATACATATTTTCAAAGCAAGCGGGCTGAAGAAAGTTTCTGATGCAGAAGCGGAACTTTCGATAACGTTTGTGCCGCTGGAGGAGTTACGGGCAAAGATAAGAACCGGCGAGATAAAAGATGGAAAGACAGTAATGGGGGTGCTGATGGCCGCGGGGTAAAATATGGATGATGAAATAGAGATACATGTTCATTTATGGTGGGAACATAGGATAAGAAAGGTAACAATAAAAAAAGGTGAAACTTCGGTTGTAATATGGTTTAGAAACTTTGGATATGTTGCCCTTAGTGATGAAAAAGCGCAAAACATTTTTGCCGGAATAATTAAGGGCTTATTGGGGATAAAAGAAGAAATTCCAGAGGTGCAACTTACGGTTAACATGGACGGTAAGGAAAAAAATATTGTAATAACTAAAAGAGAGAACTTAGAAGAGCTCGTCAGGAAGACATTTATTGAATAATGAAAATGGCAAAGTACAGAACTCAAATTCGACAGATGGCGATAATAAAAGGTTTATTGCTCGGAATACACAAGGTTTTGAGCAATTACGTATACTTCTTTCCTGTATTGATTATCGTCACATTCTTTGAAAAATCCTTGAACATCTCCGCGTGTTCAGTATGAACGGGATATACACGTTCGGGATTTATCTCTTTAATAATCGCCTTTAGTTCAGTTCCAGAAGCATGTCCGGAAGCATGAGCAAAATATTCTTTAATGCCAAAATGTTCTAACCAGTTCCTTTTTCGTTCCTCATCCAATTCCATCTCTTCACTGAATGGTTCACAGGACGATTTTATCCATATAGCTGTTTCTGGTTGGATATCTGTAAGTTGGTTTATTTCCCATAGGTTCATGGAGACTACATAGTGCGCGGGATTTTTCTGCAACGCGTTGCAGGTTATTGAATTCGCTCTGTTGATATATTCTCTTTCCCAGGTTGCATAATCCTGCTCGACCTGTTTAGCATCAAGTCCGTCCTTGCAAATTAAACCCCAGCTCTTCTTAGGGACTAAAATCTTCACGTCACTGAGCGAGAACGGAGCTAAAGCGCCCAATGCTTCTATAAGGTACGCAAGTTTTAAGGTAACCACAAACTCGCGGTTATTTGTTTTAGCAGCTTCAACAACCGTATTTACTCTATCGAGGTCTCTAATTGGATGTTCAACAAAGACCAACCCTTTTGCCTTAGCGGCAATCAACTGCGTGAGTTCGTTCTTTACGCCAGCTTCACTGTCTTGCTGCGTGCTATCAATTCGTGTTCCTTCGGATATTAGCCATTTCGGCTCAGCGGCTTTCGCTTTCTCGACAAAATTTTTACTTAATGCTTGATTGGAGCCATGAAACCGAATATCGCCGGTATAAACTAAATTTCCTTCGTCAGAATAAATAAGGTAGCCACATGCGCCGGGCAGCGAATGATCTACGGGGACCATTTCGAGTTCTAACGAGCCAATTGTAACTTTTTCTTCGGGTTCCAGCACGTGAAACGTTCGTTCGTGGAGAAAATCGGTGTTTCTCCTCGTTACTCTGCCCAAGGTTCCTTTTTTAGTCTTGTAAAAGGTAAACGCGTCGCAGGCGGTAATCAGGTCTGAAAAGGGATTACTTCCCGTTTCTTCTACTGCCTGGAGAATGATTTTTGTCGCTTTCGTGCAGTAAATCGGAATATCAGTCCTCAAGAAATGGATATATTGTGCGTGGTCAGCATGAGCATGTGTAAGAAGAACAGCATCTACGCTTCTCTCCTCTTCCGGACGGTCCATGTGCTTGAGGTAATCTTCTCGGTAAATACCTTTGAGATCAGGAAGAAGACCTAATTCGAAAAAGTCGGCTAACGCAGAGCATTTTCGCGGTTGTAAGAACTCGGCAAAGTAGGTGTTGGCGATTTTGAAGCTCATGCCGAAGTCGAGGAATATTCTTGTGTCTTCCACTTCTAACAGTATCTTGTTGCCACCTATTTCGTTCACTCCGCCGTAGAAGGTTAGCGAGGGCATTTTTTATTAACTCTTTTAGCTCTGGAATATTTATAACTCTAAAAATTCTTCTAAACTTATTTCCAAGTCTTCTCTGATTATTTTACGCAGAAGCCCTTTGGGTATGTCCTTGTTTCCATGCGCAGGAACGGTGGTTACCCTTCCATCTTCTGATCTCAACCTTACATGAGAACCTTTTGTCCTGGTAACCCTGAAGCCCATGGATTCCAAAAACTTTACAAGTTCTCTGCCTTTGATTACAGGAAGTTTAGACATTCTGAGCTACTTCCAGTTCTCTAAATCCTACGAACTTATTAAGCTCCTCGACTTTTGTCTCCTCGAGGCACATCTCTATGACTTCCCTTATATTTTCCAGTGCCTCATCAATAGTTTCGCCGTAAGAATGACAACCCCGGAACATCGGGCAACTTACTATGTAATACTCATCTTCGTCCATCTCAATGATTATGGGCAGATGTAATTTTTCCATTTTTGATACCACCAATTGGATATATATGTCTCATATATTAAAGACATTTCAGCTAACTTCGGTATATCCGACATCGATGTCGTATATCCTTCCGGTTTAGAAGGGTATCCGAAATTTACTTCGTATATACCTTCTTTGGCATAATGTTAGTCCTCATTATGCTCAACCTATTTCATCATTAGAACTATCATGAAATTAGGCTTTCTTATTCATACAGCATCTCTTATACTTCTTACCGCTGCCACAGGGACAAGGGGCATTTCTCCCTATTTTGGCCCTCTTGTCTGATTTTATTGATGCTTCTTTTCTATTTTCTTTTTCGATCAAATCCTTGAACATCCAATAATGTTTCTTTATTCTTTCAATGTAATACCTATCCTTCAGAACGTACTTAATTCTATCCAATAATAGAGGAGCAAGTTCGGATTGATGACTACCTACATTTAATGCAGGACCTTTTAAATCCTCTATGACCCATGGGTCACTATCACCAAACCAATCCGCGTAAAATTTGGAATTTTCCCACCCATATGCAATTAC
>JANJFQ010000095.1 GCA_025435355.1 Candidatus Methanophagales archaeon
CCGCGGTATTAACCTCTACGATGTTCCGCACTTGATTGGTCAAATTAGCAGCCAGCATGTTCACATTCTCCGTCAGCTCCTTCCATGTCCCTGCAACGCCCGGCACTTCCGCCTGTGCTCCGAGCTTACCATCAACGCCTACCTCTCTCGCTACCCTCGTTACTTCACTGCCAAACAGATTGAGATCATCAACTGTTTTATTGACAGTGTCCGCCATTACTTTGAAATCACCTGCCACAGGTATTGCAAACTTCTCTGTCAGATTACCCTTGGAAATGTTGTCAAGCATTCTTCCGATTTCAAGCGTGGGCTTGCCGATAGCGTCAATTAAACCATTTAAGTTGTCCACAATGTCCTTCCAACTACCTGCAATCTCGGGTATTGAAGCGCGCTCTGATAGTTTGCCTTCCTGACCTGCAACCTTTGCCACTCGGCTCACCTCTGTCGCCACGCCACCCACCATTTCAGCCATTTTGTTGTATGAATCTGCAAGCTCACCATAAAGGTCATATTTCTCTTTTGGCAGCCTTATTGTCGTGTCACCTTTCCTGAATGCTTCCAGCGCCTCTAACAAACGTCTCAACTGCCTTTCTATATACTCCTTCTCTGGCTCTCCTTCTCTAACATTCTCACTCACCTCTTTTTCCCCCTCCTTTCCTTCCTCTTCTACATCCTCAAACAATGCCTTCCTACCCTGTTTCCTTATTTTTTCCATATTTATACCCCGTCACCTCCTCTTGCATCTTGCATCCTGCCTCATCACCTCCTCGGCGATTTTTTTATACGCAACGCCTGCCTTACATTTCGGCTTGTAATGCGATATTGGCACGCCTTTCAACTGCGCCTCATAAACTTCAACGCAGTAAGGCACTGCATAGACAGAATTAAAAACCCCGTCCATGCCCTTTCTGATTTCCTTTACCGGGTCCTTTTTACCAGCCATCTTGGAAAACAACGATGTATGGTTACATCTCGTGAGAATAGCGAGCTGCGGATTTATCTTGACGCCGCTGATTTCGTTAATGTCATCAAAAATCGTGCTCAGTGTCTCAATCCCTTCTAATGCAAACACGCCGGGATCAAGCGTGACAATTGTGCAATCTGATGCCACCACGCCATTAATAATAAAAAGACCCGGACCTGGTGGCGTGTCTATCAATATGAAGTCATAGTATTTTCTTAAGCCCTCTATGCTGCGTTTAAGGATGAATATTCGGTTGTTTGTTCTGTAAAGGTGGGATTCAACGCCAACAAGGTCGAAAGTGGCAGGAGCAAGATGGATGTTTTCTATCTCCGTTTCTAAGGCAGCATCCTCAATCTTCACATCTCTAACCATCACGTCATACATTGATTCCACTATACTATTTTTGTCAATGCCAAGTGCGGATGTCGCATTTGCCTGCGGGTCCAAATCAATAACAAGCACCTTTTTACCCCATAATGCAAGGTATCCGGAGATGTTTATGCAAGAGGTTGTCTTGCCGGTTCCACCTTTGTGATGCGCAAATGCTATATTTATGCTTACCATATTAATTTAAAAATTTGAAAACGTTGTATTTAAATACTACGATATATGTAATTTTTTTGTCAACTATTTAAAATATTTATTACTAATGTAATATAACAAACTTCGATAATCCGCCTCTCTGCTTTAAGCCATCCGTCAATGATAGTAGCGGTGCAACTAATTAACCGATAAACTATTTAAATTGAAAGCGACAATAAAAATATGCCATGTCAATGCTAACGGAAGAAGAAGGAGCAGAGGGCTTAAAACTTGCACGCGCTGCAATAGAAAAATATTTAAGAGAGAACAGCAGCCTAAATGCTCCTGGTGACTTGCCTGCAAGCTTCGAAGAAAAAAGGGGTGTTTTTGTCACACTGAATAAATACGGCAATCTGAGAGGCTGTATTGGCTATCCGTATCCGGTATTTAAGCTGAAAGATGCGATTATAGATGCAGCGATATCCGCGGCGGTTAGCGACCCCAGATTTCCGTCGGTAACAAAAGCGGAGTTTGAGGATATAACTATTGAGCTCACGGTACTCAGCACGCCACGGATGTTAAAAGTGAAGCCAAAGGACTTGCCTGAGCAAATAGAAATAGGCAGACATGGATTAATCGTAAAGAGTGGAATATATCAAGGGCTTTTGCTTCCTCAAGTTGCTACTGAGTATAATTGGTCAGCGGAGGAGTTTCTATGCCAGACGTGCTGGAAAGCGGGCTTGCCACAGGATGCATGGCTGGAGAAAGATACTGAAGTCAGCACGTTTGAGGGTCAGATATTTAGAGAGGGAGAAAAACGATGATAAAGATAGACAGATACAGATGTGGATATTGTGGTGCGTGTGTTACGGTATGTCCCACGGAGGCAATAGATTTGATAGGAATGTGGATAGAGATAAAGGAGGCTGAATGCAATAACTGTAAAGCCTGTGTGAATATCTGCCCGGTGGGTGCGCTGGAACAGGAGTCAATCTCATTTCTGGATCAAGCCCAACAATCTATCTGAGTGATGCTAATCTTCTTCTTGAGCACAAATCTTCTTCTCATACACTATTGCATCCTCACCATCCGCATAATATCTTTTTACAATATATGAGCGTTTATAGCCCAGTTTTTCGTAAAATGTTATTGCACCCGTATCACTTTTCCTGACCTCCAGCGTAACTCTATCGAAACCATCCGCGAGAAATTCCGCACTCACAACTTGTAATAACCACTTCCCCACCCCTTTCATTCTATATTCTCTATCCACGGCAATCCCAGAGATATGCCCATGCCCTCTTCTTATGGCGCCACCCACGAAACCAATGACCTCGTCCTCAAACCACTCCCTGTTCGTGTCCTTGTGTGCAGTATCCGTATAAACAGCTACAAAGAAATATTTCTCGAAAGAATGGAATAAATCAGCGATATCTGAAGCTGTGTTTATCGTTTTTATGTTCCCCTTCCATACGTTTACAATGTCAGACAAATCAGTCTCTACTGCTTTCCTTATCTTTATCCTCTGCTCGCTCATAAATGATCTTCACTAAAACATTTTAGACCGATAAAGCTTTGCGGTCAATTCGGTCACTACGCCGCACGTGCCGGGATGAGCGCAGAAAAGCCCGGTGAAATCGGGACCCACACCATATCTGAAATAATCCCCTTACATTTCTGCCCGTGCTGTAAGGTATTATATATTGCACTTAAAATCTCTTCTCTTTCCAGTTCCATATCCACTATTCCTCCTTAAATATATCACTTCCCGAATTAGATATAGTATAAGGTAAAAAAATGACGGAGGAAAAAGGAGGTATAAGATGGGCATGACAAATAGCGGGTATTTCCCTTACTTACGTATCGGTAAAATGAATGAAATCTTAAAAGGAATCCCCTTACAACTCGTTTCCGAAGTGAACGAGTTCTCTGTCCAGATGTTAGCCGAGGCTATCGGTGCACGCACAACCACAGTTAGTAACTTGATAGCTACAATGAAATCGCTCGATTTTGTTGAAGGTAAAAGAAAATTCAGATTTACCGCAGAAGGAGACAGATATACGATATTTATAAGGAATGAAGAAGAAGAGGCTAAAAAGGTATTACAACACCAGGTTGAGAATATCGAGTATTTCCAAGTAATCAGGCAAAAGCTGGATGAAAAAGGAAAACTGACGATTTTGGAGATAGGTAGCCAGATAGTTTCGCAGTACGATAAGAAATGGGGAAACCCGCTGACGTTGAAGACTTATGGGGCAGCCATTGCAAGCATCCTCGATTTCGTTGGGTTGGGGTTTTACAAAGGAGGTGTTATAAGTGTTGAGAAGGTTGAAGGAGGAGAGAAGGCTATGCCGGCTCCTTATCTTAGCGCAGAGAAGATATTCAGGATACTGAACGCTTTATCTCCTTCAGGTGTGGATATTTATACTCTGTCGAGGAGTCTCGAGACCAAGGAAAGACGACTGAGTCAGGAACTTGCATGCTGTCATGCTCTTGGTCTTGTTGAACGTCCGCGTAGAGGTTTTTATGAATTAACAGAAGCGGGAAAGGCAATAATATCGCCGTATATGAGCGATGACGAACGCAAAACAAAATTTACTGGATATTTAGTGCATTCCCCGTATAAAAGGGTTATAGATAAGCTGCCTGGGGATAAAATAACCGTGAAGTCAATCGGAAATGCCTTGGAATTGGAGTACGGGAAAAAATGGTCAGGATTGACAAAAAAGACGTATGCAAAGAAATTTTTGAACTGGCTCAGGTTTTCCGGTCTTGTAGAGAAAGTTGAAGGTGAGAAGGGGTATAGGTATACTAAAACTTTTTAGAAAAAAGTTTTATTCATCCGAGCATTGTTGGAACAAGCGTGGCGATGACTGCTCCGAGGATAATCAGAGGTACGAGGATTGCAAGGATCACAGCGAGGATTGCCATTCCCGGAGATAGTTCGTGAAGTTCCATCACACCACTGATTACCACGAGAAGCGACCATATCGGTGCAATGATGACGTTCGGTCCGGGAACCCAGCCCAGTACCAGACACGGAGTTGAACCATACGTAATCGCTTTTACAGTCTGCTTTAATCCCTTTCTACCGCCAAGCAGGTACACCCAGATGTGGAGCCAAACAGAGATGTAGATGGCGGCGATTATGCCCACGGCGATTATGCCCACAAAAGCCCCCGCACCGAGCAGTGGTGCGAATTTACTGATTAGAGGTAATCCAAGCATTGCCACCACGGCGGTCACCGCGATTGCGAGAATCGCAGCGAGAATCGCCAGCAACAGGACGTAATACTTGAATACATCGCTGAGCGCATCTTCCCTGGATGCCGCGAATTCTTTTGCAGGATTGAACGCGAAGCCACGTATTTTTCCCAGGACGTTCATTTGTATCATCACTTTTTACTAAGGATGAATTACACTATATAAAGTTTTCTAATTTTTCCGGCGACGCAAAAAAATCGAAAGCTTTATATATCGTATTCTGCATAATGTTGAATACATCCTTCGGGAGAGTATAAAAGATGGAAGTTAAGAATAGGATTAGGAGGGTTGGGTATGGAAACAGGTGAGAAGGTCATTATTGCGCTGGTCGTAGTGGTCACCCTTGGAGTCCTCGTCGGTGCTATCGTCGGTCTTAAATTTGGGATGCCGATCATGGAGGAAGAGATGCACAAACCGGAGAGTTGCGGCAAGAACTGTCATGAAATGCAACCTTTTTATGACTCTTTGATGATTTCACCGCATGCGGAAGTGGATTGTCATGAATGCCATAAACCACATAAGCCGGAAATGTTTCTGTATATAGGGGAAGCACTTCACCATGTTGAAGGAGTGGTTGAAGGAATGGATGAAGGAAAGAGTTTAGACGAAACTTTCGACGAAATGGCTAAACATATCGAGAATAAGCCGCCCGCATCTCCAAAGGTCGAATATTGCATGGAATGCCACAGTGAACACGCGGTACCATCAGAAAAGGTCTCGGATGCCTCTATTTCATGTTTCAAATGTCATTCTACGATTGAGCACACTACACATAGGATTAGTGAGTACTTCCGAGGCTACGAGCCTGATTATAGTGGCATAGGTTACGAGAGTCCTGATTATACCGGCTACGAGTGTGTTGCATGTCACAACGACCACGATATAAATGTTAAGGAAGAAACCTGTAATATCTGCCACCCACCAGAGAAACATTCATAGAGAACTCAATTATTTTTTTATTTTTATTTTTTATAGCCAGTTTTCAGGAGTTCGCCGGATAGTACTACAGTCATTCCAATTCCCAGTAATACAATACCAGCCCAAACAAGCCATATCAAGGGGATTCTCTTTACGACAATGATAAAATCTTCTGCTTGAACCACCTCGCCCATAAGAGCATAAAATAGGGAATTATAACAGGAGTTTGTGTGGTGCATGGAAACATACACGTCCCCCGAGGGAGTGGAAATGATTAAAGGTTCAGACACCACGCCGTAGTTTGTATAGTAATATATCCACAGCGATTCATGGTGAACCTTCCCGCCTTCTCCTTCAATATCAACGTTCATTTTCAGCGCTGAGTATTCGGGTAAAGTGAAAAAATGTCCTGCCTTTATAGAGTAAACGCTTCCGGTGCCGGGATACACCGTGAAATCATTCAATGCAATTTGCATCCCTAAGGACTCGATAACGGAGTCTGGTGTTGCGATAATATTTTCACTCTCTTCTTCCGCCGCGGAACTGACAAAAACGCCTATTAAAATGATGATGATTGCGAGATGCACGAGTGTTTTGCCCCACAATCGTGAAGAGCTCTTCTTTGGCAGTACCCGGGCGAAATTATAAGCGATAGCAACCCCTGCTGCGAGTAGAAGCGGTAGCCCGAAGTTTGCAAGTGGATTTGGCGTTGGTTGCCCGAGCAATGCTAAAACAACGCCAATGCTCAGCACCGTTACGATTAACATGGTGTATTTCTTCAATTTCAGACCGGTGTTGCAGCCCATTAACGCGGCTGCGAATGCGAGCGTGAAAGGGAAGCACCAATTGTTATAAAATTCCACACTTGTGGTCATGGGGTTCTCGCTGAAAACGCCACCGATTATTGGCGCTGCATCTCCAAAGAAGCATATAAGTAACAAAAACATCAACGACCAGTAAGCGACGAAGATAGAGATAGAGAACAGAGAAGAAGTGTCAATGTCAAAAGAATAAAGAGGTCTATTCGCCTTTCGAGTTAGATAGAAGAAGTAAAGAGCAACGGAAAAAGCGAAGCCCAGGAGCACGGGTCCGACAGGGGATTCGCCAAAGGCATGAACCGACTCCAATAACCCACCCCGGGTCAGAGCGGTGGCGAAGATGATCATAAAAAACGTAATCATGAGCGTGAATTCTTTTGCCATATCATTACTCCTCGCAGGCAAGTGAAAGTATGCGGTGAGAGCAAGCCAGGGCAGTAAGGATGCCGTTTCCACAGGGTCCCAAGCCCAGTATCCTCCCCAACCGAGAACTTCGTAGGACCACCACCCACCAAGAGCTATCCCAAGTGCCAGGAACAGCCATGCAGCATACAAGGAACGTTTTAAGGTCGCTCTTACTTCT
>JANJFQ010000020.1 GCA_025435355.1 Candidatus Methanophagales archaeon
TCCTCCGAGGTCCTATCTATTCTCCTAAGTACCGCCTTCACTGTAGGGGTCATATGCACCGATTCGTTGTGCAGCAGTTCGTATATACGGGCTTCATCAGACCAAGAAAAGTCTTCTCGATGGATTTTATACTTTAATAAGTTGTTTAAGAAGCTCATACGCTCCTCTGCGATGTCTCTCGCTCTTTGTGCGTCATACGTTTCTATTTTTACTGGTTCTCTCATTTTTCTTTTCCACAAGAGCTGCTAAACCTTCGTCCATGAGTGGGACTTGAAATAATCCTTAAACAGATTCACCACGATCCTGTTCAACAAAAGTAACCCTATCAGGTTGGGAATTGCCATCAAAGCATTGGTGATATCAGAGAACAGCCAGATATCCCCAAGGTATGTAGCTGCCTTCGGAAGGTCTACCACACCAGCACCTATGATGATCCCCACCAGAAATACCGAATAATATACCCTGAGAAAGAACCTGTATAATCCTACATCTCCTGACACTTTCTTCACAAAGTATGAGAGGCACTGCTTGCCATAGAACGACCATGTCAGTATGGTGGTAAAGGCAAACAGCACCATGCCCAGTGTTATTATCATATCACCGGCGTATCCTATCTCTGAGTTGAATGCATGGATGCTTAGTGAGGTGCTGGTCTTGCCCGTCTCCCATGCCCCTGTGGACACAATGACCAGACCCGTCATGGAACAGACCATAATGGTATCGATGAATGGGCCCAGCATGGCGATTAATCCCTGTTGGACGCTGTACGGTGTCTTTGCCGTGGCATGCGCCATGGGTGCGCTGCCCAGACCTGCTTCATTGGAAAATACCCCTCGAGCGATGCCAAATCGTAAAGCATGGGCCACGGTAGCTCCTGCAAATCCGCCGACTGCGGCATGGCCTGATAAGGCGCTGTTGATTATCAGCCAGAAAGCTCCCGGCATCTTTTCAAAATTCAATATCAAAACTACCATGGCTGCTGAAATGTAAAGACTTGCCATGAGCGGTACCAGATTTCCGGCTACATACCCAAGTCTTTTGATCCCACCAATAACGACAAGTCCCACCATCAGTGCCAGGAGTAAGCCAGTGACAATCCCGGGAATATGGAACGTCCCCTTCAATGCAAAGGATACGGAGTTGGCCTGGGCCATATTGCCTATGCCAAAGGATGAAAAGATGCCAAAGGTGGCGAAAGCCATACCCAAGGCCAATCCCAGTTGTGGATTTTTCAACCCACGCTCAAGATAATAGAATGGCCCGCCTATCATGGTGCCGTCAGGCAGTTCTTCTCTGAAATGCAGTGCAAGTGTAGATTCAACGAACTTTGTGGCCATTCCCACTACGGCGGTTAGCCACATCCAAAAAAGCGCTCCAGGACCGCCCAGTGAGATTGCCGTGGCAACGCCCGCGATATTGCCTGTGCCGATGGTACCCGAAAGCGTGGTCATCAAAGCACGAAAGGGCGATATGTCTCCCTTTCCCTCTTCTTTATGCTTGAGTATGAGTCGAAAGGTATACACCAGTTTACGCGCTTGAAGCCCCCTTAACCGGAAGGTAAGGAATATACCGGTCCCGATGAGCAGAGTCATCATAAACGGACCCCAGACAATATCATCGATTGTTGTGAGAATCTGATGTATGATCATCAAAGGTATCATCCTCGATTAATTGTAATGTAACTGAAGGAATAAAGAAATACACTTGTGGCTATACCAGAAGCAATTGCATATTTTTGAGTGCGAGGAAGCATGGAGGGCGGTTATAACGTGCAATGTTTGTTTTTAACATGTTTTAACATAATCAACTGTTGACAATTAATTAGTGGACATTACCTCTAAAGAAAGTTTGTAAGGCAGCCCTTTTCTACAACCATATTCACGTATGCAGAACGAAGCAACTAAATTACCTGTTTTACCACTTTCGTATATCCCCTTTTCGTGTAGCAACGCAAACAAAAACCCTGCTGCGAATGCATCACCTGCTCCTGTCGTATCCACCACATCTGTGGGACATGCAGCTATCAAATGCGATTCACCCGTGCTATCAGCGACATAACAGCCCTTTTCGGCAAGCGTCACGCAAACAATCTTAGCACCGGTATTCAGAAGAGCCTCAGCTCCTCTTTCATAGTCCTCCCTTTTTATACTATCTAAACTATAATATTTCTTTGGTAAAGCTTTCTTATAAGCCCTTACAGGGCTTGCGGGGTCGTGGGGCGGAGCCCCACAGAAAGAAAGGTTTTTTATCAATGATTTCAACTCCTTAAGGCTGAGAAAAACCACTTCACTTCGCTCTATTAGCTCAGCTAAATCCTCAAGCTCGTATTTGAAACAGAGCATACCAGGACTGAAACTGAGTTTTGATTTAATTCTATCCGCCAATTCGCATTGCATTTCCAATTGCTCTGTGTTTACAAACGAACTCGTATGCAGAAACTTCGCATTGTCCACAAATTCCATATCTATATTCGCCATGCATAACCGATCATTCACACCGGGATGAATATAAAGCGCTCTTTCTCCTTTGGCATCAATGAATCCTATTGCGGCACCTGTATAACCCTTTTCTTTTCTTATCCGCGTCGCCACGCGTTCTTTCCTGAATTCTTCCAAAATTAATTCGCCTTCTTCGTCGTTTCCTACAATTCCTACAAAACCAACATCAACGCCTAATCTCGACAATGCAACGATCGTATTTGCCGCAGAGCCACCCGGCACCTTCTTTACATCTATAATCCCTACTTCTTCACCGCCGCTTGCTATTCGCTCCACGACATATAAAACATCGTAATTCAAAGCACCTAAACCAATTACTTCTTTTCTCATCTTTTCTTCCTTATTTATGGCTTAAATTAAAGAAATCGAAAAACATTTAAATAGCTAAAAATATTATTTGATATTGTCCATGACAGAGAAAGAGAGAAAAGTACCAGAAGCCTTATTGAAAACAGTGAACGAGTTTTATAGGGACGGTGACATGGTTTTTAATGAATTTGATGAAATCCTAGGCAGCTATTTGAAGGGTAGGGCTATTGTGGAAGACTTGAAAAAGTATAGAAGCAAAAAAGTCGATGTTTTTTGGTTGATTTATGACATCTTTCATAAAGAGGTGGAACTTGAAGATAAGCTTGATAAAGCGGGGGTAGAGAAAGAAAAGAGGGACAAGATACTTGAGTTTAAGAGCCGTTTTTCTGATTTAGCTGAGGAAATAGATTTACTTGTTCTTGAGGAATTAGGATTGAGCAGATAATAAGTCCTCAAAAATATTGTCTTGAAAAATTCCAAAACCCAAAGTTTTTTGCTTCGCAAAAAATTTGTTTAGGAGTTCTACCCACAAGATAGTGCGTGAAATACCGTTCTAACCTGCTTCTCCGTTTCTTCGAGCGTGCCTTCGTTATTTATAACAATATCAGCGAATTTCAGCTTCGCCTTCAGGGGCATTTGTATTTCAATCAATTTTTTTGCCGCCTCCTTCGTTACCCCATCTCGCTCCATCACCCTTCTTATCTGCACCTTCTCGCTGACATAAACAACAATTACTTTATCGAATTCTTTTTGAATTCCTATCTCTATTAACAGCGGGACGTCAATAACAACAAGCGCCGCCGCGTTTGGCTCCATTTTCTTTATCGCATCGACTCTCTCCATGCACTTCCTTCTTACTTCCGGGTGTATTATCTTCTCTAATACCTCGAGTTTTTCAGAATCGCCGAACACTATTCTCCTCAGCTTCTTTCGGTCTATCTCTAAATCATTCCTCAATATATCTTTACCAAAGAAATTCACTATCTCCCACCATGCTTTTGAACATGGTATTACAACCTCTCTGCTCAACGCATCACAATCTATTGCATAAGCGCCAAGTTTCATAAATGTATTTAACGCGAGGCTCTTTCCACTTGCTATTCCTCCGGTTATGCCCACGACCTGCATTTCTACATCTTTTTCTTTTTTGTTAAGAAAAGGTTTCTAATAACTTCGCTACCGAATAAGCGGGAAATGCCGCGGATATTTTCTTACCGTAGATAGAAGAAAGTGATATGAATTGGATATTCAACGAATCCGCAGCTTCTTTCGCGATGAAATCTCCTATTCCTGCTGATATCGCCATCTTCAATCCATACTTCTCTTTTAATCGCGTCATCGAAGCAACTAACTCCTCCACTTGTGCTTTCTTCACCTGCTCCGCAATACCGATTACGCTATCCTCTCCTATCTCTTCAAGGTCACTGCATACTACTCGGGATAGCCTTCGCATCGCACTTATTCTGCTTAATCCCTCCTTTTCTCGGCCTGCAAAGGCATAACTATCCGGGCTTTCGCAACTGTAATCATCCGCGGTTATGTATCCAAGGACGAAGTAAGCGTCAGCGGTTATTGCGAAAAGCTCTGAGGAAATACTGCATCCCGCTCCTTCGCTTCCCATCGCGACTTTTTTCAGCACTGTGGCAACGTTGGTTCTTAAGATGCCTGAATAGATTAGTTCGCCGGATTTCAGTCTTTCGAGGTCTGTTCTCTTCGCCTTTATTTCACCTCCTATTATTGGAATTACATCCGTTGTGGTGCTGCCGATGTCCACGAATATCGCATCTCCGTATTGCTCAGCTATGAGCTTCGCAGAGGCAAGCCAGTTCGTAGATGCGAAGGAAAGAGGGTCTTTATCAACGTAGGAACCGTTTTTAAAAGTGCACGTCTGGTTGAAAAATTTCGCATCCGTAAACGTATCGGAAACAGCTTTTTTTATGTATAAAACACCCTCTCTTTTTGTCTCGAAACAATCACATAACTCCCCTGTCATCACCACACCTACTGCTTCTATCCCTTCTCCTCTCTCAAACTTCTGTTTCACTGCCGACAGCACGTCAGATAGAATTAACTCATTTTTCCACAAAGGTGCATAAATTGTATCTATAAACCCATCTCCATCCGGGGTTGCTACTTTCGTATTCGCTCCTCCTACATCCATGCCTACTATCATACACTTTTTCTTTTTAGAAAAAAGAAAACCTGTGCTAAAAGAAAAACAAATATAAGTTTCTTTGATCAAACTTTCTTTGTGAAAGAAAGTTTGTATGAGCAACGATAGCAACAGTGGGAATAGCAGGATAAAAGAATTTAAGGAAGGAGTAGAGCGGCTGTTAACCGAAGTCGGTGGCTGTATCGAGGCGGTAGAGGAAGAGCTAAGCAAACTAAGTGGTGTAAAGGGCGAATTAAATGGAATAATGAATGAGCTGGGAAGAAGAAAAGAGATGTTAGAGGAGGAGTTAGAGGTAAGCGATGAAGCGCTGGAGGAGATAGGGGATGCCGTTGAGATTCTAGAAGAAGAGGCAAAGACTAAGAAAAGGAAAACAGAGGGGATATTAAAAGGGAAGGGAGAAGAAGCCGAGAAATATCTGACCGATTTAAAATACTTGAAGGCGGAATTCGAGAACTACAAGCGTAGAGTGGAAAAGGAGAAACGAGAATTTGCGGATTATCTCATCGAGGGCGTGATAATGGAATTAGTAGATGTTATGGACAATTTAGAAGCAGCAACAGGACATGCAAAAGAGAATGAGAAGTCAGAAGGTTTAGTAAAAGGGGTGGAAATGACATTGAAGCGGTTCAAAGCTGTCTTGGAGAAGGAAGACGTCACAGAGATAAAGGCAGAAGGTGAGAAGTTCGACCCTTTCGGACACGAAGTTGTTTCAAAAGAGGTAACCGAGACTTATCCCGAGAATACCGTTATAGAGGTGATTAGAAAGGGATATGCTCGTCGTGAAAAGGTTGTAAGACCTGCAATGGTGAAGATAGCGGTGAAGGGAAAGCGTTAGCGTATTTTTTTAAAAAAGGGTGGGGGTGATAAAAATGGAAGAGCACGGTATGAGCAGAGAGGGGATAGAATCGCTGCTTCAGGAGAAGAAGTTGAAGGATTTGTCTTACGAAAGTGTTTTGAGTTCGATGTGCACGTATCCGCATGAAATATCTGCGTATGCACATAATAAGTTCTTGGAATCGAATTTAGGCGATTCGGGACTTTTTCCCGGGACTAAGGAGATGGAAGATGAAGTGATACGAATGATAGGGGCGCTACTGGGAAATGAGAACGCCTTCGGATATATCTCCACCGGCGGAACGGAATCGAATATACAGGCGATAAGGGCGATAGGGAACCGGAAAAGGCGCGAAGGGCTGAGTGAGATGAACATAATCGTACCGGAAACAGCTCATTTCTCGTTTGACAAAATCGCGGACATTTTGGGCATAGAAGTGCGGAAAGCGGCTCTGGACGAGGAGTTGAAAGTAGCTGTGAATTCGGTGGAAGAATTGATAAATGATAAAACGATATGCGTGGTGGGAATAGCGGGGACGACTGAATTTGGGCAGATAGATCCGCTAAAGGAGATTTCGGAAATTGCGAAGGAAAAAGACATTTTCTTGCACGTTGATGCCGCCTTTGGCGGTTTCGTGATTCCGTTTTTAGAGGAGAAATACGAGTTCGATTTCTCGCTTGAAGGCGTATCGTCAATTTCAATAGACCCGCATAAGATGGGGATGAGCACGATTCCCGCAGGATGTATGTTGTTTCGGGAAGAGTTATATTTGGAAGAGTTGGCGGTGCCTACACCCTATCTGACGACTAAGGAGCAGTGTTCGCTGATAGGGACGAGAAGTGGTGCATCAGTAGCGGCTACTTTCGCGGTTCTCAAATATCTCGGCAGAGAAGGTCTAAAGGGAATTGTAAGTGAATGCATGCGACTAACGAGGATGTTAGTGCGGGGGGCGAAGGAGATAGACATTCCTCCTGTGATAGAGCCCGTTATGAACGTGGTAACGTTGAGTTTCCCGGCGACAGAGGTAGGAAGGGTGGCGAATGCGTTAGAAGGGCGGGGATGGCGAGTTTCCGTAACAAGAGTGCCAAAAGCGCTTCGATTGGTGATAATGCCGCACGTGAAGGAAGAAACGGTGAAGACGTTTTTGGAAGATTTGGAGGATGTGGTGTAGTGCGATGGGAGTGTGAGTTGTATAGCTAATCATGTGGTTATAAAAGGGGCTAAACTCAATACTACTTTAGCATAACATATAATAGATATGGCAAAAAAAAAGTTGGCGGCACTTGATGTGAACAAGTGTATTGGGTGTATGGAATGCATGTTTGCATGTTCGCGGAGAGTAGGTAGAGGTGGTTTTGACAAATCGGCGATTAGAGTGAGGTCTGCCGGCGGCATAGAGCGAGGCTTTGTAATCGTCGTCTGCCGTGCATGTGAGAATCCGCCATGTGCAAAAGTCTGTCCCACGGATGCTTTAAGTGCGAGAAAAGAAGGTGGTGTGATATTGAAAGAGGATAAATGTATAGGGTGCGGTTTTTGCACGCAATCCTGTATCATGGGTGCTATATTCTGGGATAACGAAAGAAACAAACCAATCGTGTGTAAATACTGTGGAGAGTGCGAAGATTATTGCGTGCATAATGCCATTGGCATGGTGGGGATCAAGGCTGAAGAAAGATGAAAAGCAAAAAACCAAAAACATTTTGGACCTCTTTGGTATTGTTTGTCCTCGGAATAGTAATTACAGTAAATATAGTACAATTCAATTTTCCAGATTTTACGCCAGAGGCAATTTTTGCTCTTCTAATCGGAATTGGTTTTATTGTCGCAGGTTATGGACTCTGGGTAATGAAAAAATGGGGTGCGATACTTGGGATTGCCCTTTGTTGTTTAAAGTTAGTTCAAATAGGCGTTCATTTAACCTCTTTCACATTAACTATTCATACTTTAATTGCTTTTATAATTTATGCAGGGATTATTTTACTTATATCATCTCAAGGCATGAATAAATTGAAATAAATAAATAAATACGGGGATAAAAAAATGTCAATGAAAGTAAAAGATATGAACAGGGTTCTGAATATAGATTTGACGAAAAAGGACATAAAAATAGAGGCGCGAGGGGATTTATTTGATGCATACCTTGGTGGTACGGGTGTTGCGATAAAGCTTCTGGAGGAAGAATGTCAGAAGGGGATAGACCCTTTAAGTGCATCGAACCCGATAATTTTTGCCGTTGGTCCTCTTACGGCTTTATATCCTTCGGCTTCTAAGACCGTAGCGATGTTCAAATCGCCATTAACTGGCAACCTTGGAGAAAGTCATTGCGGTGGTAGAAGTGCGATGGCTATTAAGTTTGCGGGTTATGGAGCGATAGTCATCAAAGGGTCAAGTGACATCCCGGTATATCTGGCAATACATGGCGATGATGTACACTTTAGAGATGCCTCTTCTATCTGGGGTGTTGAAGCGGTAACGGTGGGCAGGATTTTAAGAGAAGCGGAGAAGGGCTCAGGCGTAAGAACCATTATGCGTATTGGAAGAGCGGGAGAGAAAATGGTGAGGTATGCATGTGCGGTATGCGAAACATATCGCCATTTCGGGCGACTCGGCCTGGGTGCGGTGATGGGCTCGAAGAAACTGAAAGCCCTAATTGTATCTGCGGATAAGAGCGTAGAGATACCAAAAGCTACGAGGAAGGAATATAAGAAGGTTTACGATGAGATACAGGATGTTGTGGTTGAAACGGATGCAATGGAGAAATATCATGATTTAGGCACTTCAGGGAAGCTATATGATTTGAATAAAATCGGTGGAATGGCATATAAGAATTTAGAATCTGCGAGTGCACCGGAAGAGATTGCGAAAGAATTATCGGGCGAGAATTTTGCCGAGAAGTTTCTTTCGAAGCGAGTTTCATGCTCGCATTGCCCGGTAGGTTGTGTTCATTTAGCATCGCTCAGGGAACTTTATGAGCCCGGCTATTATTTCAAGACCTCGATCATTTCTTACGACAACGAGCCAATTTGGGCAACCGGATTTATGCTTGGAATGAAGAAAGCGGAGGATTGCCTGAGGCTGATGGATGCGGTTGACCGCGTTGGCATGGATGTGATGAGCACCGGGGTGACCTTAGCATGGGCGACGGAGGCGTATGAGAAAGGGATAATAACGAAGGAGCATACTGATGGTCTTGACTTCCGCTGGGGAGACGTTCAGGTCTATTCTGAAGCGATAATTAAAATCGTGGAGATGCCAAATGAATTCTATCAAAATCTGGCTAAGGGCTCTGATTATGCATCAAGCGTTTATGGCGGGCAGGATTATGCACTTGCATTTGGCGGTAACGAGATGCCGGAATACCATACCGGGATTGCATGCTACTTAAACAATCTTACGGGTGCAAGGCACAGCCATCTTGATTCCGCAGGATACGACCTCGACCAGAAGTTAATAGGGAAAGAATTTACCATTGAGGACATAGTGAACGCGCTATTAAAGGAAGAAGAATGGCGGCAAATATTGTCAAGCCTCGTGGTGTGCTTCTTTGCAAGGAAAGTTTACACGGCGGAAGCAATAACGAAGGCTTTGGATGCGATAGGGATGGAAAACTGGACCGCGGAGAAATTAGATGACCTGGGGAGAGATATCCATCGTGCCAAAATGGACTTCAAGTTCAGAGAAGGGTTTAGCCTCGCAGAACTTCGTATACCGAAGCGGATTTTTGAGGTTCCGACACCACATGGGTTCTTAAAGGAAGAAGATATTAGAAAAGCTATTGAGTTATATGGTGAGATGATTGGAAGGAAGGAGTAGCCGTAATTATTTATTTGGAATTTTTGAAGATATAATTTTTGCGTGGTTGAACCTACCGATACATTTGAGAATTTGCAAGTAAAACCTGCCGATACATTTATATAATATCATTCATGGAATTTTTAGATTTCAAAGGCGTCTCGATAGAGGGTGGGCTGGATATTATAAGGTACAGGCATAAAATAAGATTACTGGCGAGACCGTGCAGGGAGGGAAGTGGATTTTGTCGTTAAGGAAAGACTCAACGTCTGCGAGCTGGTGCAGGTGTGCTGGAAGGTTGATGAAGAGAAGACAAGAAGGCGGGAAGTTGTGGCATTGGTAAAGGCTATGGATGAATTGAAGTTGGAAGAGGGTTTAATAATTACTGAGGACATGGAGGGGCGAGAGAATATCAATGGTAAGTGGGTGACGTATAAACCATTGTGGAAATGGTTTGTTTTGTGACAAAGAAATTCCTGGGAGAACAAATAAAAATATATGGTGAACGAATAGTAAATACGAGTGTATAGTTTTTAAAGCGTGGACGAAAAATGGGGGGGACAAATACAAAAGCAACTGCTGATGAACTAACGGCAACCGAAAAGAGGGTTTTGCTCGCTCTCGGAGAAGAGCGTGGCGAGTGGAACCAAAAAACCCTATCCGAGAAAACGGATATAAACGAAGATGCAGTGATGCAAACAGCTTTTATGCTCGCTCAGAAGGGGCTTTGTGAAATAAACGAGTGGGAAAAAAATTATTATCGCTTAACCGCAGAGGGGGTGGTGTATTATGCGCAGAGATTGCCAGAGAGGAGGGGGCTGGACTTATTAATAGATAGGGAAGAAGCAACTTTTGAAGAATTGAAAAACGCGTTTCCAGATGAGGCGGAAGCGAATATTTCAACAAATTGGCTATTAAGGAAGGGCTGGGCAAGAATTGAGGAGAAAGAGGGTGAAAAATTTTTAACGCCAACGGGAAATACTTCCTGGATTCCTCCCGAAGTTCCGAAAGATAGGTATTCCCGCGTTGGTGTTGACGAGGAGATATTGCGAATTGCACGAGATGCAGGGGATATAGAAGAGAATATATTGCTAAGCAGGCTAAAGGAAAGGATTCCAGAAATAAAGGATAGATCAATAAAGAGTTTTTTAGGCGATTTGGTCGGTAAAAGGGATTTGCTAGAGAGATACACCATTGTAGAGAGGAGAATATCAATTACAGGAGTGGGCAAAGAAATTTTATCGCAGGGTATCTCGGTTGAAGAGGAAATAGCGCAGCTCACGCCTGAGCTCATAAGAACCGGGTCGTGGAAAGGGCGTAAATTCAAGCGATACGATGTGAATCTATCATCAAAGGAGACTTTCGCGGCGAAGATACATCCCTATCAGCGGATTTTAGACCGGATGAGACGAATTTTTACGGAGATGGGCTTCACGGAAATAAAAGGAGAACTCGTTCAAAGTGCGTTTTGGAATTTCGATGCGTTATTCGTGCCACAGGACCATCCGGCACGAGATATGCAGGATACGTTCTATCTGGCAACGAGAAAGCGGATAGAAGCAAGCGAGGAATTGATAAAAAATGTTAAACAGATGCACGAGCACGGTGGCTCGTTAAATTCTACAGGTTGGGGTGGTGAATGGAGAAAAGAGTTAGGAGAAGAGCTACTACTGAGGACGCATACCACTGCGATTACTTTGGGTTACCTGGCATCGCATTCCGAGCCACCGGTGAAAGTCTTCTGCATTGACCGCGTTTATCGTCGTGAAACAATTGACGCAACGCATATTCCCGAATTCGACCAGTTAGAAGGTATTGTCATGGACCGAGGCGTGACATTCAGCAACTTGCTGGGCTGTCTCTTGACGTTCTACAAGAAGATGGGGTTCCCGTCAATACGATTTCGTCCCGGTTATTTCCCTTATACCGAGCCATCAGTGGAAGTGGAGGTGTATATGCCCGCGAGAGGGTGGATAGAATTGGGTGGTGCAGGTGTGTTCCGGGAAGAGGTGACGAACCCGATGGGTGTGAAATATCCGGTTTTAGCATGGGGACTCGGCATTGGGCGATTAGCTATGATTAGTTTAGGGTTGACTGACATACGGGATTTGTATCACTCGGATATGGACTGGTTGAGGAATGCGAGGGGCTTCCGGTAATCCGCGATTGCAGCTTTTAGCGTATCCGCAGCATGTGTAGCGCGATGAAGGTTACCCTCCGGTAAACCACCCATTTTTTTATAAAAAAGAGAGGGCGAAAGAAAGAGCGGATTTATATTCTTATACCTCTCCTCACCTGCAACAGGGGCAACTGCCACCAGAAGCGCCGATACTGCATGTCATACGGTTTTCAGCGTATAAGTTTGACCAGCACTCCTGACAAACCATAATGCGCCCATGCTCTTTGTGGTCCGCTTCCAATCTACTTCCCTCTTTTCCGCATAGTTCACATTTACTCATTATATATTATTGTATAGTGACGGGGAGATAATAAAAGTATGTCTCACCAATACGTTTAAAAAGGTGGCGTGCATTCGGAACTACTGATTCGTTGACTCATCGGCATAGGTGTTAGTCAAAAAGTCTGCTATATTAGAAATCAATTGATTATTATCGAAAACATTATATGGCTCTGTTAAAAAGGTCAGGTCGCCGATAGCTAACACATTCGAGTCGGTGAGTACAACTGGTGAATATCTCCCGGGCACTTCTCTCGTCGACGAATACGTGTTTTCATCGGTGAATATTAATCCCTTCTCTAAAGAGCTAATTGAACACGCAATGTAGAAAACTATTTTATTTAGGTTCTTTGTTATGCTATTGTCCTTAAAATCAGTTAGATAAATATATCTAAAGTTGCCATCATTATCCTTTAAGTTGTAAAGGTAATCGTTCCAGTAGACGATTCCAAACGCTGTTGACAGTGTATTCATCTTGTCTTCCGATTCAGGCACAGGTCTGGTTGGGTCATCAATCAGCATCAGCCTTCCACCATTGTCAACGAATTTTTTTATTTCTTCCACTTCTTCGCTGGAGAATGCGGTTGCTGGTGATATAACTATATAAGCATTCGCATTCGCTAATCGCTCTTCTAAGCTTGCATTCGCTTCCAAATACTCTATCGAATATCCTCTTGAAATAATTCTATACGCAAGTAAGTTCAATTCTTCTGGTTTGAAACCATTATCATGCGATGAATCTATTAGAACAGTTCCATCCCCCATTCCATGTACATCAACGAATTCGGTAGGGAGATGCAGGGGAATCGGTATATCCATAATATCATAGATATTCGTTGGTGGCGCAGAGTATATCCCTCTATAAAAAAACAGCGTTTGTGCTCCTATCACAATACATACAATTAGCACCAAGAACATTATTTTTCTCATAGCCCCTCCATATAAAAATAGTAATTAGCTGGCACTGTGTTTGTTTTAAATAAGGTATCATTCGAATACGGAGATATGAGATTTGGAGCAGATTCGTTGATGCTTACCTCTTTGTTAATATCAACTAATCCGTAATTGGCAATGCACGCATAACTCGCTGCCTTTTCAATAGCATCGGACTTCGAGCCAATCCCATCTATAAGTCCATATCTCATTCCTTCGATTCCCGTATAAATATCCGCCTTGGTTAGCGTTTCTTTATCAATGTTCAATCGGCCATTTCTCTGAGCAATGATAGACTCGACAAAATATTGCTTGATCATCTCAACCTGGCTTGCATAATGCTTTTTTGATTGCGTAGACTTGTATGGACCAGTAATTATGAGTTCCTCGTCTAAACTTTCTGGCTTGGGAAGCACAGAAATAACACCTATACTGCCAATTTCGGATGATGGTTTCGCGTAAATAAAATTTGAAGCTGCTGCAATATAATACCCTCCCGATACACCCAGCGCATCTATTGAAGTAATGACTGGCTTTTCGCTTCTAAGTCTAAGTACCTCAAGATAAATTTCTTCAACCTTTGAAGCCTCTCCACCAGGACAATTCATCGTTAATACAACAGCTTTTATTGAATTGTCGTTCCTTGCATATCTTAACATCTTAACGATTTCATCCTTAGTTTCTTCGTCCATAATATGCGTATCAATGGCAATTACTCCAACATTCGGGACTTTTATAAAGAAATTAAAGATAAAAATCCCTATAATTATTGAAACAATAGCCAAAAAGATATAAGAGTTACTTAAACGCGGCGAGATGCCACGAAGTGAGACTTGACTATTTAGCATATTCTTCACCTACTGATAGTATGCAGACCACTATTAAATAATGGTATTTTGTATATCTCATATTGACATTGATAAAAAATAGTAGATAAAAAGCTTCTGATAAATCGAATTTTATTAACAAGCATTAGAAAAAATATTTTAAGAATTTATTCACACAATACTTTTACTGTCAACCTCTTACTTCGTACTCTCTACGACATATCGCTTTTTATCTTTCACCATCTATATTTATGAGAAACATGTTTCTCGAATTTAAAGAGGAAGTTGAGCAAGTACTGAAAGAAGCATTGAAAAAAGCTTCTTATGAATATAAGGAGTTGGAGTTAGAGGAGAGTGAACATGCGGATATTTCATCACGAGTCGCTTTCTCTTTAGCTCGTGCGTACAAAAAGCCACCTGAAATCATCGCAGCGGATATTGTAAATCATCTTAATCTTGAGATACCTGCTGAAAACACGTTAATATCGGATGCAGTTGCAGCCGGTCCCTATATTAACGTCTATGTGAACGATTTCTTCTTGCATAAGACGTTGCAGAAGATAAAAGAAGGAATAGAGCCCGCCGCGGAGAAGAAGAAAGGTAAGATCATAATTGAGCATAC
Organism: Candidatus Methanophagales archaeon; assembly: GCA_025435355.1. Lineage (GTDB taxonomy): Archaea > Halobacteriota > Syntropharchaeia > Alkanophagales > Methanospirareceae > WJOV01. Next base: position 14,448 of record JANJFQ010000020.1, read on the forward strand.
TTCTGCGAATCCTGATGGTCCACTCCACATAGGGCATCTCAGAAACGCTATTATCGGTGACGTTCTGGTGAGGGTGTTAAAACGTGCTGGTTACGATGTGGAAACGCATTATTACGTGAATGACATGGGAAGGCAAATAGCAGTTGCAGTGTGTGGTACGGAAAGAATTGCCTTTGCAGCGAATAAAAAAGCCGACCATGCCGTTGCTGACGTTTACATCGCGGCAAACCGGCTGATAGAGGAGAACAGTGATTTTTTGAAGGATGTGGAGAAGTTAATGCGGGAATACGAGGCAGGAGATGAAGCAGTGATGCGGAAATATGAAGTAGTGGTGAAGAAATGTCTTTCAGGAATCCAGGCATCTTTGCAACGGCTAAATATTCAGCATGATTTATTCGTCTGGGAAAGTGAATTTGTGAGAGGGGGAGCGGTAGAAGAGGTAATGGAAGAGTTAAAGCAAAAGGGGAATATTAAATTCGACGGCTCTGCTCTTTTACTGCAACTGGAGGGAATAGAAAAGGAGCTGGTGATACAAAGGACGGATGGAACTTCGCTTTACACCACGAGAGACCTGGCATATCACAGATGGAAAAGCGATAGATGTGACAGGGTGATAGACGTGTTTGGTAAAGACCACGAGTTGGTTTCGCAGCAATTGTCAAAAGCGCTGGAAATATTGCGAGTAAAAGTGCCAGAATTTGTTATTTTCGAGTTCGTTTCTTTGCCGACTGGTTCTTTATCCACTCGTGCTGGTAGATATATCGCGGCAGACGAGCTAATGGAAAAAATCGAGGAAAGGGCGTATGAAGAAGTAGATAAGAGAAGGGGAGATTTGGACGAGGGTAAGAAGCTGGAGATTGCAAAGAAGGTAGGAATAGGTGCATTAAGGTATGATATGGTGAAAGTATCGCCGGATAAGCATATAACGTTTGATTTTGATGATGCGCTGGACATAGAAAAGAAAGGTGCTCCGTTTATTCAATATTCGCATGCACGTGCTTGCAGCATATTAATGGCTGCGGAGGAAAGAGGCTATGTCATAGCGGACGATTACGATGCCTCGCTGTTGCGTGAAGAAAGCGAAAAGGAATTGATAAAAAAGTTATCCAAGCTCGGGTATGTTATATCGTCTTCAGAGTTAAAGCCGCATCTGGTTGCTAAATATGCAAGAGAACTTGCGGAAAGTTTTAACTTGTTTTATAAAGATTGTCCGGTGTTGAACGCCGACGCGGGGCTAAGAAAAGCAAGGCTGGCTCTTGTGGACTGTGCAAAAACGGTTTTAAGTGATGTGTTAGATGTGTTGGGCGTAGAATCGCCGGAGGAGATGTAAAATAAACGCTTTTGCTTGCAAAAGCGTTTATATGGAAAAATGCTTTTATTCTTTTCTCGTGAAAATCTGTGTAATCTTGTGGTTAGCTAAACAAATTTATCAATCTACATCTGCGTTTCTTCAAAAAAGAACTCGCTACACAAGGGGTCTTCAGCCATGTAATCGCCACTATGAAGGTATGCCCTCACACGGCATCCACCGCATAGATGTTTAAATTTGCACGCTGCACACCTGCCCTTCACCTCACGATTTCTTAGTTCAACGAAGACTTTCGAGTTCAGTATCTCACGAAGACTCATCACAGTGACATTCCCGGCTTTTAGCTCTAACAGCGGACATGGCACGACGTCGCCGTTTGGTTTGATAGAAAGCATGCCCGTGGCTGCTCGACAGCCTGGAATATCGTTGTAAAAGAAATCGGGAACGAAAAGACCTTCTTCTTCCTTCCTCTTCAATACCACCCAGTACTGCGATGCCTGCGTTGTGCATATCTCGAGTCCTCTTCGCTTGTTCTGTTCTTCATATAACTGCATCAGGTTTTTCGCATACTGGACACTGCCGAGTTCACTTTCTGGCAGCTCTTCTTTACCCCTGCCCATAGAAACATAATGGAAAAACCTGCACTGTCTCGCACCCAAATTCTCAGCTATGTCAATAATCATTGCGGTTTCACCCTCGTTCTGTTTCATGATACAGGGGTCAATCACCAGACTCAATCCCGCTTCTTTACATGCTCTTGCACCATTTACAGCTTTTTTAAAGACACCTTCTCCCCTTATCGCGTCATGTGTCTTCTGCGTTCCATCAATAGCTATTATGACTTCCTCAATTCCTGAGTTCTTTAAACGCGTGGCAACTTCTTCGTTGAGCAGTGTTCCATTTGATGCGAGCACCATTCGTAAACCACTCTCGCTTCCGTATGAAATGAGTTCAAAAATGTCCTTTCTCATCAACGGTTCTCCGCCACCAAGGGTGACGTTCGCTTTATCACCAAATACGTTCGCTATTTCGTCTATAAGCGCTTTTGATTCTTCTGTGCTGAGTTCGTCTTCTAATTGCGCACCTGCGTCATAGTAACAGTGTTTGCATCTCAGATTGCATTTTCTCGTGACGTTCCAGTTGATGTTGTATTTGGGCATCTTACATTTCAAGACAATAAATGGTGAGTAAAACATTCATAACAACTTCCTCTCTTTTTTTCGCTTCATCTTCCTTTCCTACTTTCATTTCAATTCTTCCTTTATTCTTAACATTTTCTTCTTTAAATTGGGAATGTCTTTTCAATCAACTCAATTCTTGAAGGTCTAATTTTAAACCTGCAAGATCTAATAAACTCTTCCTTCCTTCAAATTCAATTAGTAGGTCAATATCACTGTCTTCAGTGGCTTCTCCTCTTACTATAGAGCCAAAAAGGGCGGCTTTTTTCACACCATGTTTCCTCAACACTTCAATGAGCGTCTTCTTTATCTCATCAATCTGATCTTCCTTCATATCTCTTACCTCTCATATCAGGGGTTCAGAATTTCGGACAACGTCCCGAGCATATACGACGTTGCGACCGAAGGGAGCAATGTCCCGAAGGGCAAGGGCGAAGCCCGCAGCGTATATGCTGTGTTATCTGCATGTATTTTGCATTTTTATATTTATTAAATTTTTACAAGCAATTTTACCATGCTATTTGTTCCCTCTTCATCCTTTATAAAAGTATTGAGTTTTATAATGTTGTGTTGATATTTCTTGCAAAATATTGCAGATAACGTATGCGACTATACGAAGTTGGCAAAGCAAATTTGGGAAAGCGAAGTGCAACGTGCTTTCCGTATAGTCGCTGTTAAGTGAGCCGAGCCGTAGGTGAGAGTGCAACGTGCCGACGAACTCCGAAGGAGTGAGGAGAGTGCGAGCGAGCCGCTAGAAAATTTTATAAGTATTAAAAGTTATCCATTCATAGTGAAAGAAATGAAAAATAAAAAACAATTATCACGAGAAGCGAAAGCAGAACCAGAATCTTACTACTTCGAATTGCAAGCTTCTTGGGGTCTGACTAAACACATGGGGGGCCTGGATGCCACTAGAGAGCTAATTGAGGCATGCCATATTGATAAAGATTCATATGTTTTGGATGTCGGTTGCGGTGTTGGAATAACTGCTTGCTATATGGCCAAGGAGTATGGCTGTAAAGTGGTCGCTGTAGACCTTTCTAAGATGATGGTTGAGAGGTCAAATGAAAGAGCTAAAAGAAAAAATGTTGAGGACAAGGTTGAATTTAAGATAGGGGACGCACAAGATCTTCCCTTCAAGGACGGAGTTTTCGATGCGGTTATTTGCGAGTCTGTGGTTGCATTTCCAAAGGATAAACAGAAGGTGATAAGCGAGTATGCGCGAGTGACCAAACCAGGAGGGTACGTGGGGATGAATGAGGTGACTTGGGTGGAGATACCGCCGCCAGAATTGGTTGAATACATGTCCCGCGCTCTGGGCCAAGCGGAATTCTTAAATCCTGATGGTTGGACGGATTTATTGAAGGATGCGGGGCTTACAGGCATAGTAGCAAGGGTTTACAAAACTAGTGCTTTACGTCAATGGGCTAGTGAAGTTAGACAAATGAACCCTAGAGACTACTTGGGAGCATGGAGTAAATTATTCTCCCTGTGCTTTAAGAGCCCAGCAGTCAGAAAGTGGATAAAGGAAATAAGCGTCCCCCCTAGAAGCGTTTTTAGAATTTTTAAATATTTTGGATATGGATTATACGTTGGTAAGTTATGTTTATTGTTCTTCAATGCCACGATGGCACAACAAAATTCTTGACCGTCCGTGTTGATGCTCTTGTTAGGCATATTCATTTATCAAGACTAGCTAGCAGTTCTGCTTTTCTTTGTTCTAGAGTGACCACTTGAGCTTTCAACCTCTTCAATTCTTTATTGGCCTGTGCCAACTCTTTCTTGATTTTTTTCTTCTTAAGGTAGTTACTACCGTATTTTTCATCTACAAATGCTTCTACTTCACTTCGGACCAGCTTCAAATATGGGTTCCCGAATACATTATTAATGCGGTACTGCAGCTTGCCATCATTAATGGCCTCAATAATTTCCTCTTGTGTAAGTCCAAATTCTTTTCGAGCAGACTTATCACTAAGGGTAGCCCCTTTCTTAAACCAAGCAGATTTTGCTTCTCCAGGAGACATTTAATTTACCCCCTAATAAAGATAACTTCTTCTAATAAAAACATTCAAGTTCTGCGATTTCGTCTAACGGAGGGCGGATATGCGAAGTTGCCCGCATCTGATTTTCTTGTTATGCGGGCAATTTGGATGGAGCGATAGCGGAATCGCATATCCGCTTGTTATGTGACGTATGATGCAGGCGATTTAATTATGCTCATCTCGTTGATGTTATTTGCCTAATAACAGTACCTGCAGCGACTGCTCTATGATTTTAGGTTACGGAGTAAAGTGAGGCATATCCTTAATATCTTCTATGCATTCGTTAAGAGATAATCCTCTAAAAATCTCCCACCACTGCCCTGTATGCCTCATATACGACAAATTAAACTGATCCTTGCTCACATACTCTATCCGTGCAAATTTTGTTTCAAAAAAAGGCGATATGGCATTTGGGCCGGGACTATGGTATTTTGCACAGAAATAGAAATAGTTTCTGTACCACTTTGTAAAAATATCTACAATATAATTAAAACGCTCGTTTTTTGGATGTGGTTTAATGTATTTTGGCTTCAATATAGACTCAACAAATTCATTACATCTTTTTTCTACCTCTGATTTAGTTGACTCTGGAACTCTGGGTTTTGGCTGTCGTGGTGGTTTATAGAGCCATACTTTTTCTCTTCTTGACATAGTTATATAGAATTTATGTATTAAATTTTAGATTATATATTTTTAAACTTGAATTTTTTGTATTGTATCTTCGCCGAGTAATAGGTCATATAACGTCACGAGCGTATCTGAAGTTTCCCGAAGAGGAATTTGGGCGAAGGCGATAGCCGAAGCCAGATACGCTCTGTTATACGCCGTGCCTTTATTAGACATGCTTAACTTGCTTTCCCAACAATTTGATGTATTCAAAGAAACTTAATCCTTCAAGTTGCGCTTCTTTAGCAATGATTTTCCTTGCGATATGAACTTGCTGTAAAGCAGGGTCGTCAGGGAACTCCTTTTCTACCGCTCTTCTTATTTCCTCGATATCTTTTTTTTTAATCTTGCTCATACTTTCCCCTATAGCAATTCCGCAGGTGTCATAATTTCTATTTGTCTCAGATTATTTAAAGTATTTACCATCCTAACTATGTCTCTCGTCTTCCTCCTCACTATGTGTTTGAAGTTCCAACTCAAAAGATAGTCTACCTCGTTTATAACAGCGATGGCGATATGGTAGGCATCCTCAGAGTAACCTTCAGGAACCGTACCATGGCGGATATACTCGCTCGCTATCCATTCAACGTCATCGGTTAAATAGAGCACTGAAAATCGTGATACTGCATCCTTCATTTTGCTTCGGAGTTCCATGTCGGGAGTACGTTCAATCTCAGCAACCGTAATTTCGGAGATGAAAGTCTCAAAGTTTCCTATTTCCGTGAAAAAAGCTTCTGTGAGTGATTTCCTCTCTGGATTCCTTTCATCAAATAGCGCTGAAATTACCGAAGTGTCCAGATATACTCTCATTTTTCTTCTCATCTTCGTCTACTTCTCATTCTTCTTAGGCATGGCGTATAACTTCGGTATATCCGAACTCGAGTTCGATATACCACCATTTTGGCATTATATCCGAAGTTAAGTTCGCATATACCCTCCTTTTAGCTGAAACTTCTCACACTCATTTTTTGCCTCCTGACTTTTGAATAGATGAGAGCATATAAATGACTTCCGATTTTTTGCAATGGCGTATAGCGTCTTGCAAATAAAAGCCGATAGGCGAATTTGCGAGAATCTTTGATTTCCCTTTTATCCGCTGATGGTAGTAGAACTCTTTTTCAGAATAAATAAATAAATGAGTGCTTATTACCATATAAGCACTTTGGAGCGGATAAAAATGGAAATGAAGGAACTATATGGGGGCATAGATACGCATAAGGAAAACTTTGCAGGTTGCATAGTAGATGAGAAAGGAAGAGTACTCAGGAAACATTCTTTTCCAGCGACAAGGGAAGCAGCCGAGAAATTTACTTCAGGCATACCGAATTCACAGATGAAGATAGCGATAGAAGCCTGTGGGATCTGGCGTGGAGCATACAATATATTCAGAGAACTTGGCTATGAGGTAAAGTTAGCAAATCCAAATTCAAAACAGCGAGAAGAGCAGTGGCAAGGAAAATGTTGACGATCGTCTGGCACATGCTCACAAAGGAGGAACCTTACAGGATGGCATCATAGCAGGCATGATGGTCCTTTTAGGACAAAAAGGTAAGGGCACCCCCGTCGCTTAACTAGGACGCTCTTTTAGAGCGAACCTCTTGCCCGCTGATTGGGGGCCCTTTAACCACTTACCAAATTGTGCTTCGAGCACCGAGGAATGTTTGTGGATTAAGCCCTTACCGAAAAAGGTATAAAAGAGGAGGTATATATAAACATGTAGCACATATATAGCAAAAAGGGAAGAGAGTTCTAAGGAATGTTAGGCGAAAACACTACTTGTAAACTCTCACCTTGCCCTTGGTCGTTTGCACTGCTATGCTATCATCTCCTCTAAGAAACTGATCAGCCCAATCAAATGATATATTGATGATACCTTTGGGATCATTTGAAATCATTGGTTTAATCACCTCTAAAAAACTAAATGGGGGTATTGAGAAGAGATACTTATCAAGATATCGAAAACAAATCAACAGCGCCTTGTATCCAAGTATTGGGTAGGTAAGCATCAAAATCTCAGGCAAAAAACCATGCATTCTAAAGCTATCACATCATTTATGTCTATATTCTTTATTTTCTTTATATCGTCAGCATCTTTAAGAGCCAAAGCCAATGGCCCAGAATGAATCAGATCGCAAATCGTACTATAAATGTAGTGAAGCATTGAGCCCATTTGTGGTTCTAGAAATTTGGCTATCCCGAATAACTTACTTATTGTTGGAACGGATCGTTTGTGTTCACTTTCCTTTGTCACTTTTGAGAGAGCTTCTTCCAATGTGAGGGTATATTTCAATATAAGAACTAATGGTTCTACTTCAGCTTTTGTGAAATGAGAAAACGACAAAAGGACATTCTCTAACTGTTGAGATGTCACTAGAACTTCTTTTGGCCCCTTAGACATCTCACGCTTCATCTGATTGTACATCGCTACTATAGCCCAGTTTATGCCAACAAATTTAACTGTACATTCGATCACTCCTCGCAAGGACGCAGCTGAGGTTAACGGGCGTTCAAATGAATTCAGGAATGCATCAGAATGTTCCTTTATCATCCGGTGCATAGAAGTACGAAAATAAAGATTCCTCTGGTCAATTTCTTTCCAATAAACTTCCATTGCTTCTCTTGGATTTTTCATAACAAGCTCTTTAAATTCATCAATTGGAGAGATTTCAATCGGAGTAAATATGCGCGGCTGACTAACCTGTTCTTCAAGCCATGCAATCTCGTCAGAATCGCTGATCTGTGCCGCTTCAGCCAGTTTTCTTACTCTGTCGTTAACCATTTCATCTCCATAGTGTTTTCGCATAACTCCTGTATATCTGCAATACTTCGCATATCCTTCCATTTTGGCAGTATATCTGAAGTACTTCGTATATATATCCCTCTGGATGAAACCCCTTTCTCTCCAAAACATCCAAAAATCATCCTTTTACATCATCCCCTTTCCTATTTTCAAATAACCTACTAAAGGACACTCCATCTTTCCTATATCATTGTTGCTCCCATGAATATATATTTTCCGCATCCCACCGCCCCTTATCCCCCAAAGAACACACCGGGTCCTCAGCCAAATAATCACCCGAAGTAGCATATGCTCTTGACCTGCACCCACCACATATTTGCTTGTATTTGCAGGCGGCACAGTGTCCTTTCACTTCTCTCGCCCTCAAAGCCTTGAACATCTCGGAATCGCGGACAATGTCCAAAAACCGCTGCTCCCTTACATTCCCGGTCTTTACCGGCAAATATGCACATGGAGTTACGTCACCATTAGGAAAGATATGGAAGCGAGTGATACCAGCCGTGCAGCCTGTAAACTCAATTCCATCCTCATGGTTCACAAGCCCCTTATCCTTCAGATAAGCCCAGTACTGCGGATTACATATCGGCTTAAGCCAAACCTTCACTTCCTTTTGTTTATCTGCCACGTAGTCAAAGAACCGGATGTTCTCATCCGTGGATAAACAAGCCTCAGAAATCTCCTTGCCACGACCCACGGCAATCAAATAAATAAGGTAGATTCGCCACAGACTTAAATCGTCTGCAAGCGTGATT
>JANJFQ010000096.1 GCA_025435355.1 Candidatus Methanophagales archaeon
TTTTATTACTTCGACGATTCCCGCAATAGGACTGCCTGCAGTTCCTTTTATTACCGCGATTTTTAACTCACCCTCGTTTATCCTGTTTAAAAGCTGCACAGTCATGTTTATATCCACGTCCTTATCACGAGATTCTCTAATAGCTTCATCGAAGACCGCAGAACCCTCAAAGCTCCTTATCAGGTTATCCAGGTCGAGGGCACTCAATGACGCATCCTTCGCTAAAGCTCCAAATCTCCTCGCCACATGTATAAACCTCCGTTTGAATAACCTGCTTCGGACTAATGCTTTCAATGCGAGCTTTTCGATCGATTCGGTTGACAAATCGAGGATAATCGCTTCGACATCCTCTGGCTCCAGCTCGGATTCGATTCTAAGCATTATCCTGTAAGGGTCCTGTTGCACGCCCACAGGAGCGCCTATCCTGTCAGATATTACAGTAGCTAAGAGCATGGCTAAAGTTCTATTTGCAAGAAGCCCAAACGAGCAATGCAGGATTATGTATTCATTCCATCGTTCGAGGGTTAACAGTTTATCCGTCGGTACTGGATAACCTCTTTTCACTTGCTGGGCAACCTCGTCTAATGCTCTATCAATGGTCTCCTCGCTACAGGGATATTTCTTTATGAGTTCCCTTCCTATCCTTATTTCTATTTCTTCACTACTTCTGTCAATTTCAAGCTCTTTTTCCACGAACCCGCGGCGAAGCTTTCCTACCTCTTCGGCAACAGCATAAGGAACCGGAATCTCTTCGCCTACCCAGCTTGGAATGGAGCCTGTTGGGTCATCTTCGTGCTTTACATACAGCCTATCGCCATACAGATGCAATATTTTCCACACACGACCACCTTCTATGAACTTGTTTCCGGGATTGCCGTATTCTGCGACAAATGCTTCATCTAAAACGCCTACGGGTTTATCTCCTTCATCAATGACCAGAAATTGTCTTTCCACAGGAATCATTGACAAATGCTCAAAATAATAGCCGTAGAAAGGTTTTATACGGTTAGGTCTCAGAAATATTCTGTCTTCGGCAGAGAACCACACGAGCCTTGGAATTCGTGAATGCATGTAGTTTAAAACGGTGACTAATTCTTGCTCCGCAAGGTCTCGATATGGATATGCTTTTTTTATCAAGCCCAATGCTTCTTCAAGGCTCCATCTTCTCTTTGCCAGAAGCAATCCCGCTATTTGGTGCGCCAATACGTCAAGCGGTTTCTGTGGTATATCGGCGGGCTCCAGGTCTTCTGCAATAGCACGACGGCAAATTACCAAAGCTTCCAGAGCATCATCAGAATCCTGGACTACTATCGCACCGTTTGCAATACCTCCAATTCTATGACCGCTTCTACCAATTCTCTGAAGGAGCCTTGTCGCCTGTCTCGGTGAGTTATACTGAATGACAAAATCCAGCCTTCCGATGTCTATCCCCAGTTCCAAGGAGCTCGTGCAGATAATCCCATGCAGCTTGCCTTCTTTAATACCCTTTTCAACGTTAATTCTCGAAGGTTTGGATAGCGAGCCATGATGAACGCCCACGAGGAAGTTCAAATCCCAAACTCGGAACCTGCTACCGAGGATTTCTGTTATCGAGCGAGTATTTGTGAATATTAATGTGGATTTGTGCTGTTCAACGAGTTTTTTCATCAATCGTAACCGAGCGGCGACCTCAGGGTAAGTGTAAAGCTCCTCTGCCAGTTTATAATCGTGCGAATCGGCTCGCGGATAATAAACCTCTACCTGCATTGACCGTGATACGGGAACATTAATTATCTCGCAACCCCTATCTGTTCCGACTAAAAATTTTGCCACTTTATCTGGCGAGCCGATGGTAGCCGATAAGCCGATGACCTGGAAATCGCCATTCTTCAGGTAGCGAAGCCGCTCCAATGCAAGTGCTAATTGCGAGCCACGCTTATCACAGGCGAGTTCATGCACTTCGTCTATGATTACGCATTTTACCGAAGTGAGGTGCTGGCGCATAATCTTACCCGGTAATATCGCCTGTAAAGTTTCCGGTGTTGTAATCAGGATATCTGGAGGAACCATTGCCTGTGCTCCTCTTTCCCTCGTAGATGTATCCCCATGCCTTACGCCCAACCGCAGGTCAAGCCTTTTACACCACCATTGTAATCGTTCAAGCATGTCGCGGTTCAACGCTTTCAGAGGCGTTATGTAAAGTGCTTTTATCCCGGGCACTCGCTCCGTTTTGATTAATGCATCTATCACGGGTAAGAATGCTGCTTCGGTCTTTCCACTCGCCGTTGGTGCAATCAATAATACGTTCTTTCCTTCTATTATTGGAGGAATTGCTTTAATTTGTGGCTCAGTAGGGGCGGAAAAACCCTTTTCCAAGATAGCTTTTTGGATAGGGCTGGAAAACGATGCGAATATATTGGGTTGCATTTCTGGGTTTTGCGATCGATATATATAATTTATATTCGATTTATCATAAAGTAAAACAAACAATAGGAGTTTTGGAGTAATAAAAATGGAAGAAGAACTGGAACTCGTATTAAATAAGTATAGAAGTGCGGGTAGGATTCTGTCAGAGGTGAGAGGAGGGGTAATAGAGCTCGTAAAGGAAGGAAGTTCGTTATTGGAGGTTGCGGAATTCGTTGAGAACGGCATAAGGGAAAAGGGCGGGGAACCTGCATTTCCCTGTAATATATCGAGGAACGATGAAGCGGCACATGCTACTCCTTCGATAGACGACAAAGCCGTTTTTGGCAATGACCTCGTGAAGATAGACATTGGAGTGCACATAGACGGTTATATTGGAGATAGTGCAGTGACTGTGGATTTAAGTGGCAACAGCGAAGGGCTGGTGAGTGCATCAGAAGCGGCGTTAAACGAGGCGATAAAGATAATTCATGATGGGATAAGCACCATTGAGATAGGAGAAGTAATCGAAAATACCATGAGAGAGCATGGATATAAACCCGTGGTTAATCTGACTGGGCATGGACTCATGAGATACAATTCTCATGCTCCACCTACAATTCCCAATGTGAAGTATGAGCACGGAGTGATATTAAAGGAGAACGATGTCGTTGCAATAGAACCGTTTGCAACTGCCGGTGCCGGGAAAGTAGTAGAAAGTGGTAACGCAGAGATATACAGTCTGATAAAAGCGAAACCTGTTAGGTTGAGGGAGGCGAAGAAGCTGTTAGAGGAAATTAAAAAATATCAGGGATTGCCGTTCGCCAAGCGATGGTTGCCGAGAGAGAGGCTTGATTTAGCACTCCGAACTGTAAAAAACACTGGTGCATTAAGAGAGTATCCCGTATTGAGAGAAGAAGAGAAAGGGTTAGTTTCGCAAGCCGAGCATACGGTAATCGTGAAAAAGGATGGTTGTGAGGTGACAACCAGGTAAACAGTGCAGGAGTTTAACCCCCTGGCTGTATCTTTTTTTCTATCCTTTCCATACCCTCTAAAATGTGCTCCATTGAAGCTGCGAACGAAAACCTCACGTAATCCTTTCCCGCGAGTCCAAATGCCGAACCCGACGTAACGACAATATACGCCTCTTTTAACAACCGCTCCGTGAATTCTACATCGTTTCCGTGATTTGACGTGTTTATAAAGGCATAAAAAGCCCCTTCCGGGTTTAAGCACCGCAGCCCTATCTCGTTTAGCCGTTTCACAATAACATCTCTTCTCCTTTTGAATTCATCTGCCATCTCCTTCACGCATTCCTGCGAACCTCTCATTGCATCTAAAGCTGCAAATTGCGAAATAGACGATGCGCAAGTCACCGAGTGCTGCTGTATCTTCAGCATCCCTTTCATTATCTCCGGTGGTGCAACCGCATACCCTATTCGCCAGCCAGTCATTGCATAAGTCTTCGAGAACCCATTTATGATGACCGTTCTTTCTTTCATATCGTCAAAAGAAGCAATGCTCACGTGTCTTCGCCCATATATTATCTTCTCATATATCTCGTCAGAAAGCACAAGAAGGTCATGCTCTACGGCGAATTCCGCAATTTCTTTCAACTCGCTGTCGCCGAGAACGTACCCCGCCGGATTATTTGGACTGTTTATTATCACCATTTTCGTGTTCCCGGATGCCGCGGACTCCAGCGATTCGTATTTCACGCTTTCGTCCACCCTTTTCACCCATTTTGGCTCCCCTCCTGCCATTTTCACCGCAGATTCAAACGTAACCCACGCAGGGTCAAGCAAAATTACCTCGTCCCCTTCATCTAAAACACTCATCATCAACTCGTATATCGCCTGTTTCGCTCCAGGTGTCACTATCACATTTTCCACAGACGCATCCACCTTATTCTCTTCTCGTATCTTCTTAGCTATCTCCTCTCTCAACTCCTCGATGCCTGCACTGCTCGTATAGTGCGTATATCCGAGGTCTAACGCCTTTTTCGCCGCTGCGCATATATGTTCCGGAGTTTTGAAGTCCGGCTCACCAAGCGAGAAGTTCAATACTTCTTTTCCCTCTTCCTGCAGTTTCTTCGCTATATGCCCCATCTTTATGGTTGCTGATTCCTCTATCCCACTTAATCTTTTTGACAGCATCTTGCACCATCATAAAGGCATAAGTTTATACTGTTTTATAGTTTCATGGTTTGAACGTATTGTGGCACTGGTGAAGTTTAGTCCGAAGAAGCAGGCGAAAATCTTTTTTCTATTGACCGTGCATGCTTTTCCATACCCTCCGCTTTGGATAAACTCACCACTACATCTTTTATTCTCCTTAGACCTTCCTTATCTAACCACTGTATAGCAATTCGATGCATAAAATGGTCAACGTCGAGCCCGGAGAATAAGCTCGCATAGCCCGCAGTTGGCAGCACGTGGTTTGTTCCTGTTGCGTAATCTCCCGCTGCTACTGGCGAATAATTACCTACGAAAACGGACCCCGCATTTTTTATTCGCTTCAAAACTTCCATTGGCTCGCTTACCATTATCTCGAGGTGTTCCGGTGCATATTCGTTCGCAAATTCTATGCATTCTTCTATGCCATCTCCGAGTATTATCCAATTTTGTTCTTGCTCCTCGCCAGCCTCAACCATAATTTCTCGCTCCACTTCCGCGGCTATCTTCGCAGAGTCCGTGAGAAGAACAGCTTTTGATTTCTCTCCATGCTCTGCCTGTGCAAGCATATCCGCAGCAATGAAAGAAGGATTTGCAGTTTCATCTCCGATTATCAAAATTTCCGATGGTCCAGCCGGGAAGTCTATCTCCACACCTTCTTCGCGAATAAGCATCTTCGCTGCGGTTACATACACGTTCCCTGGTCCGACTATTTTTTGCACCCCTGGAATTGTTTCAGTTCCAAAAGCGAGAGCAGCAATCGCCTGTGCACCACCCACTTTAAATATCCTCGTCGCGCCTGCGAGATCCGCCGCAACTAAAGTAAGAGCGTCCACGTTCCCATCGTTCCCCGGCGGTGTGCATACCACTATCTCTTCTACACCCGCTATCTTCGCAGGAATCACGCACATCAAAGCGGTGCTGAAATATGACACGGGAACATAAGCGCCAACCGCGTCAAAAGGCACGTACTTCTCGCCAATGAACACACCCACTCCAAATTCTTCTACCCATGCTCGACTCTTCTGCCGGTAATGGAAATTTCTTATCGCCGCAGATGCTTCTTCGATACACCTCAGCGTATTTTCAGCCACGCCCCTCTTTGCAGCTTCAATCTCTTTCGGCTTCACTTCTATTTCCTTCTGTTTTACGCCGTCAAATTTCCCGGTGTATTCCCGCAGCGCCACATCTCCTCTGTCCTTTACCTCTGTGATTATTTCTTTTACAACCGGCATAACTGCCGCTATGTCAAGCGTTCTATTGAAAAAATCCTTGTTTTCATGCAGCTCTTTTAGCCTCTTTATCATCTTCTATCCCGCACTTTTTCTTCACGTTTATTTTGTAATCCTTTGCAACTACAACGTATCTATTTAACTTACCCGCCCTATCTACTTTTATCTTACCCTCTTTCTCTAATTTTTTTAAGTTGTTATAAATGAGATGTTCTGGGAACTCCACTTCTTTTTTAAGCTCTTTTATCGTTTTTGAGTCCACTAAACTGATTAACAGCGCTTTTTCCAGGCAATATGAACAAAGCTTCTTCATTACCGGAATCTTTATGCCACTCCGCTCTTCTAAAATTTCGACCGTATCCAGCACAGAAAAAGAGAAAAAAGTGCCAGTAGCTCTCTCCTGCTCTTCTATCTCTTTCATTAGCGCTTTCCAATCCATCTCTCCTTTCTTCACTATCACACCCACGTCCTCTATATCCCCTTCGCGTTCCGTAACGCACTTCAAAAGGGAAATATCTGTTGGTGAGAGCAAATAAACTTTTAATTTGCCATACCCCTTTCCTATTCGCTCACTTCTTTCTATCATTGTCGCTGATAGAATCAAACCTCTGCAAACTTGCGAGACGAAAATATCGAATATCGGCGCACCTTCCTTCTCGAGAACAAAACTCTTTATGTCCCCTATCATTTCTACCCTCTTCTCATATCCCATATTCTTTAATCTTTCCTCAATCACTTCAAAATCCCTTCTTTCTTTTACTACTATGTCTATATCCTTTGTCGAGCCTTTTAGCGAGCGAAAAATTAAGTTAGCGCCACCAAGTAAATATACCTCTACTTCTTTCTCTATCCCCCTGCCGAGGAATTCTAACTGCTCCTCTAAAGCTTGAGACGAATGCTTCCGTTCTTTCTTATCCTCAGCCAGATTTATCCCATAAACTCTTGCTTTCTCCACAAACTCCACCCAGGGCAAAAACAAATCCTTATTTTTTATCTCTTCTTCTCTTCTGCTGAGATACGCTTTTACATCAAGCCATCGCTCAAGACAACCATATTTCAAAGCGAGCTCTCTCACTGCTTTATCATCTATCTTAGTTCTGTTTTTAAGATAGAAAATGCAACAAATAGAAAATTGTTTCTTATCTTCTGCGAGTGCAAGCGCATGCGCTAAAATGTGGCT
>JANJFQ010000097.1 GCA_025435355.1 Candidatus Methanophagales archaeon
GGCGAGAAAGCGTTTGGCGTGGGTAGAGCAAAGATGAACGGCAGCGAGATGGTGGAATCCCGTCGGGGCGTGGCAGTGCAGGTGCGAGAGGTGGAGGAAATTGAACGGGATTGATGAACTCGATGCATATATCGAATTAATGAATCTGCTGTTAGAACATCCATTTACGACAGAAATTCCTATCGCTAATGGCAGACGAAAATCTTCAGAAGAATTCGTTTTTGCGATAACACCGAGCAGATACAGGAAGTTGGAGCAAATTAGAGGCGAGTATAACTTTAAGTACAGTGGCGGAGAATGCGAATGCAATATCGTCCAGTTAACAAGAAATCAAGTGAGATTGCAGATAGAAGGTTTAGATACGAGGCACGGGCGTATTGAAAACGGAGCAATCAACGTGGATACGAGTAACATCTTAAATCGAGAAATGCATGGTTTACAGCAGTTAAGGGAGGAAAACTTCGTTGGAAAAAGGCATTTATTATTTGGAGACAGAGAAATCTCAGGAGGTGACCGAAACGAATGCGTATTTGAAGAAGAAGAGTTAAATGAAGAGCAAAAGCGTGCTGTTGAATATGCAGTCGGTGTTCAAGATGTATATCTCATCTGGGGTCCACCCGGCACCGGAAAGACGACAATTGTCCCGGAAATTGTGCGCAATTATATCAGATTGCACAAGGACAGCAACCCGAAGATACTGGTGTGCAGTTACACGAACAGAGCGGTAGATAACGTGGTGAAGAAATTGTTCGATAACAACAGATGTAAAAATATCATCGTCAGGTTTGGTTACTCCACGCTTACGGACGAATACAAAGATGCACTCTTTGATGAACAGCTTAAAAAGAAGCGAAAAAAGATAGAAAACGAGTTAGGTGGGTTTAAGGAGAAAATAAACCAGTTATTTCGGGAAAAGGAGAAGATTGAAAAAGAACGCAAGTCAAAGAACAAAGAGGCGGAAACGGTTGAGAAGGACAAAGAAGCTATCAAAAGCGAAATTAACGCATTAAACGCTGAAATAACCCATATTACAGATCAGATAACGGATAATGAACGCTCTTTGCTCACTGCTCAGTTCGAAGAGGAGATAGACCAAATTAACGGACAGTTGCAGGAATACCGAGAGAAACTCATAGAGCTTCCGATAAAAAAGAGAGAAATTAACGAAGAGATAGAAGAACTTAAAATCCATGTTAGCAGGTTAGAAGATGTCAAATCGGACATTAATAGGCAGTTGGCGGAATGGGATATAAAAGAGAAGGACACCGCCAATATTATTCGCATAATAGAGTATTATCTGGATTTCGCCGAAGGACCAAAACAAGAAATTGAAGCGCTAAGCGCCGAAATATCACGTATTAAAAACTTGATAGCGGAAAGAGAGCACTCATTGCTCACCGCTCAGTTCATGGAGGAGATTAACCGAATTGATAACGAATTGCGGAACTATAAAAAGAATCTTGATGAACTCCAGCAGGAAAAGGAGGAGATTAACAAAGCGATAGAGGGAATAGAAAATAAAATTCTCAGATTAAACAGTGATATAGCCAGCATTCGTGAACAGTTGGCTAATTTGGAGAATAATGAACCTGATATAGCCAATATAATCCACATTGTAAGCTCTTATCTGGAATACGCCAGAAGGAATAAAATTGCAACTCTTTGGAAAAAATACGTATTTAAGCGGCGAAATCCGTTATACGAGCAGTATAAACAAAAAATAACGGAATTGCAAGTAGCAAGAAGAAATCGTAGCGAACTGGAGAAAATACTACAAGAGAAATTGAAAGAGCAGAACGAGGTGCGAGAGAGGATAAAAAAGTTTCAAAGTGACTTAAAGGAACGAGAACGCACACTAAGAGGAAAAGAAGAGGAATTGAGACGTAAAATGGAAGAGTTAATTGCCGTCGAAGAAAAATACACGAGTTTGTCAGGAACTATTGAAAGAAGGGAACAGAAACTGGGGGATTTTTAAAGAGACAAAGATTCACTTGCTCGTGGTGAATTAGAATATGACAAAGATGCGTTAATAAGAGAAAATCCTGAATTGCGTGCGTTATACGATGATTTAAACTGGAAAAATAATAGGATCAGGAATGGTTTGAGTGATTTCATACGTGGGCGCTCAGAACTGTTATATGAGCAATATAAACAGGAGATAACAGAGTTGCAATTAGAAGGAAGACAGCGCATCGAACTGGAGATAATACTCCAGGAGAATTTGGAAGAACAGAAAAACGAAAGAGAGGAGATAACAAAACTTCAAAATGATTTAAATGCACGAGAACGCGAAATAAGTGAAAAGGAAAATGAATTGGAACGTAAAAAAGAAGAACTATGCACTATTGAAAAAAGCCCTGCGAGTTTGTCAGGAAATATTGAATCTGGCGAAAAGAAACTGAAAGAGTTAAAAAGGGATATTGAATCGCTTGCTCACGGCAAATTAGAATATGACAGCGATGCGTTAAGAAGAAAAAAATCAGAACTACGTGAGTTATACAACGAATTAAGCAATAAACAGAGCGATAAGAACCAGAAAGAGACTGTTTTGGAAGGAATGGAGAAGAAGCGCAGTTTTTTGAGCGGGTTGATTGAAAATCTTATGAATTCGGTCAGGGAAAAAATTGAAGAAATCAAAGCGGCGGAACAGGAAATGCAGGAGGAAATGAAGAGAAAAATGGAAGAAGCAAGGTTGGCTATTCTCAACGAAAAGCAGATTATCGCAACGACGAATTTAAGAGCATACGACAAGCTGTTTGCGAGCATTAAGTTTGACCTTGTCATAATGGATGAAGCGGGCGCTATTGACTTGCCGGGTGCCGTCCTCCCCTTCCTAAAAGGCAATAAGTTCATATTGCTGGGTGACCCCAAACAACTTCCGCCTATTTTAGTGGACAAACCACCAGAAATCAGTGACTTTGTCGAGCAAAATCCGAGATTGCGGTTGAGCATTTTTGAAAGGTTCTGCAAATTCAACTATGGGGATAATCAATTAATTATGCTAACATCTCAATACAGGATGAAGAGAGAGATAGCAGATTTTGTTAGTTCATCCTTCTATGATGAATCATTGAATACGCCAGCGGAGATAGAAATTGGTGAAAGGCTAAGTGAATGCCAGGATGATGACATTATAAGCAATCGCTATTCGATGGTATGCTTTCCAAGAAGATTCTGGACTGATTACGACAAAAGTGGTTCTGCATTTTCTATTGGCGAGGTTGATTTTGTCAAAAAGATAATCGAAAAGTTTAAGGATGAATATGGTGAAAGTGAAGAGATTGCAATAATATCGCCGTATAGGGCGCAAATAGGTATAATAGAGGATGAAATTCCCGATATCGAGTGCGGGACGGTGCATACGTTTCAAGGACTGGAGAAAAGTGTTATCATTTACGCGACCACTAAATATTGGGGTGGAAGAAGCAACGATTTTGGATATTTATTAGAGGGGGAGACGAGCAAAAATCTTCTGAATGTGGCGGTTTCGAGAGCAAAGGAGAAGTTTATAATTATAGGTGGCGAAGACCTCTTCAATAGTGTGGAGATGTACAGAAGGCTTTATGAGCATATCGAAAATGTGGGTTGTGTGGCGGACAGACCTGTCAGGGGATATGATACGGAGAGCCAGTGCGAGGAGTGCGGCAGGGTTATTCATGAATGGGAAAACAGATACATGGACCGATACTGCTGGAACTGCTATTCATTACATCGTTTGAGAAATTTCTTGGTGGAGAGACCACGAAACTGTAACGCAGAGGATACTCACCTTTTGCGCTCTTCTGATGAGGTGCGGATTGATGACTGGTTTTATCGGAACAGGGACTGTATAGGAGAACATGAAGTTGAAAGAAGAGTTCCGGTCGATAGGGAGATGTATTGTGATTGGTTCTTGCCCCAGAGGAATATATACGTGGAATACTGGGGTTTGATGGATGAAGAGTGGTATAGAGCGGCGAGAAGAGTAAAAGAAGAGTTGTATCGGCAAGCGAATTTGACGCTAATAAGCATAGAGCCAGAAGATATGGGAAATTTGGATGAGATACTTCGGCTGAAATTTGGATGTTGAACCAATAAGAAGTGCTATTCAGGAGTGTGAGATGGAAAAAGTTGAGCGGAAAAGCTTTTAAAAAATAAAAAAATACTGCACATGAAATATAGTATTGATAACATATACGAGCTTGTAAGAGAAATACAACAAAGGATAAAAGGTTGCCTTTCTGAAAACAGAGATAAGAGCATTAAGAAGGAGGTTATTACCGATGTCAAAAAGACGGCAAACAGGATAATTAATGATGCAAACGAAGTTTTAAATATGGCTAAAGAGTTAGAGAAAAAGACAGATGGGGAAGGGAGATAAAAATGGAACGGGTTGCAATTAAAACAAAAAAAACTCGCTACAAGATTTATCACCTCAATATCTATTGGTTGACCGCTGCACAAAATTCGTTTTTGCACCTATTACCGCGTTAGCATTCGTGTTAAGTTCAATTTTCTACTTTTATGCCAATATAGTTTCTCTAATAATACCAGTCAGCATCCTTGCTTTTATTTCGAGAGAAAGATAAAATGGTAAAAAACCTTGCATAAAGTTTTCGTAAAGGGTTTTCTCAAAATAATTAAGCGACATTAAGTTCAAACTTTATCATCTCAACACAACCTTAAACAACCGCTCAAAGTTCCGCTCTATTTCCTCTTCTGCTACACGCACGTCAATCCTCCTTTGCCTCGCAATCTCTTCATATACTACTTTTACGTGCTGCGGAACATTCCTTTCTTCTTCGGTAGGCGAGAGATAAGGTGCATCTGTCTCGGTGAGTAAAAGAGAAAGAGGTATCCGCTTCGCCACCTTCTTCATGCTCTTGCTTCTCACTATTGATGCAGGCAGCGATATATAATATTCCTCTTCGCATATCAGCTCCGCAAGTTGCGGCTTCCCCGTGAAACAGTGAAAAACCGCTTTCCTTATGTCCTCATCCGAGACAATTTTCAAACCTTCTTCTATTGCTTCTGTACCCGCACCTTCCCCCCGCAAATGAAGCACAACCGGCAAATCAAGCTCCTGCGACAACTCCAGAAACTCCACAAATACTTCCTTCGTTCTCTTTATCTTTAACGGGTCTCTTACCCAATGGTAGTCAAGCCCTATCTCACCAATACCCACGATTTTTCGCTTGTTCTCACTTATAAACTCCTCATACTCCCCAATCTCCTGGTCGGTTTTCCCCACTACATGTATCGGATGAAGCCCAGGCGTAACGAAAACGAAGCTTTCGTGCATCTCTGCAAGCTCTAACGCATGCTTCGCATCTTCAGCCTCTACCCCACTTGTCACCACACCCTTTAATACCTTCTTCGCATCCTTTATTACTTGCTCTCTATCTTCATCGTATTGCTCAAACGTCAGATGGCAGTGTATATCTATAATTCCAATCACCTCAAACCTCTCTTTAAAATTGATAAAACTTTTTTCTAAAAAGTTTTATTTTAATAACATCTCAGATTTCTGAAGCACCAGCAAATCCTCAGTGCTCAGCTTTTCTCCATCTCTAAACCGCTCATAAATACCTTTAGCCCTCTTCCTCGCTTCCATTCTCTTCCTGAATCCAAAATCTTCTCTTATTTTTCTCCTCAGCCCGTTTATTACACGGTCAAAGTCTTTTATGTCGCGAAGATGCTTTATTAAAAGCCTGTGCGCATCATCAGCTTCCTCCTGGGCCTCTATAAAAAGCCTGTGCGCATCATCAGCCTTCCCTCTTACCCTATCTGCTTCTTTAAACCACTCTACCATCTTATCATGGCATTCGTGGGAAAGTTTTACGTATTTTATCGCTTCTTCGTGGTATTTATCTGCTTCTCTCTTGTATCTCTGCGCCTTTCTCAGCAATTCCTTCAACTCTTTGTCCTTCTCCAATTCCTTTTGCATTCTATCGAATTCCTTCCTCAGCTCCGTTATCTTCGCCACTAATTTCTTCTCTTTATCCTTGCTAAGCACTTCCACCTGCTGCTTTAACTCTAACTCATCTATCCTTGCCCTAAGCCTTTCAAAAACTTGTATGCTCTTTAAGTCGTTTTTCTTCCGCAACTTCTCCACCATCGAATAATACGTAGATGCTTTTCTGTTCAACTCACCGCGCTTTTCCTTCTTCTCCTCTATCAGCTTCTCATACTCCTCTCTTTGCTTCTTAAAACCCTTCGCCTTCTCTACCGCCTCTTTTATTCGCCCGTTCAACTCGTCTCTTAACTCTGACCACTTACTCGCCTCAGAATTTAACTCCGCCCTTCTACCCTTATACTCGTCGGCTCTCTTTATTACTTCCGCTCTCCGCTCCACTAATTCCTCAAGCATTCTTGTTTATACCTCACATTTATAGTTATAAACATAAATATTTTTTCGTTTTTTTCCTTTTTTCTTCAGAATGAAAGTGCTTCTGGAAATTTATACGCATCCTTCCCATCAAAGCAATACTGCGCGTGCTGAAAACCATTCCTTAACTCTATAACCTCTTCCTTTATCCTATTTTCATCTTCTGCTTCCTCTATCACCACCCTTCTTATAAGAGCCGCTATTTCTCTCATCTCTGATTCCTTCATCCCTATCCGAGCGAGCTCCTGCACACCAAACCTGATCCCGGATGGCTTTTCGGGCGCTTCATCGAAAGGTAACATGTTCTTATTTGTTATTATATTTGCTTTTTCTAATTTCTTTGCAACCGCATCCCCCCCTCCATAGCCACGAACGTCAACCGCAATTTGATGCGACTCGGTAAAACCTTTACGCTCGCATAAAACCTCGAAACCTTCCTCGTATAAACTCTCCGCTAACACTTTTGCATTTGATAGTATCTGAGATGCATACTCCGCACCAAAATGCTTCATCTCCACTAATGTAACCGCCAATCCGGCAACGTGATGCAG
>JANJFQ010000021.1 GCA_025435355.1 Candidatus Methanophagales archaeon
AGATTGAGACGCACTTCTACATCAGAGCTAACCAGATAATGCCCTCCATTCTGATGAACGGTATGCAGCTCTATGTAATTTTTAGCAACACCTCTCTCCGGATATATCAAGAATGAGGGGTCAACATCGAATTTGTAATAGCCTTCAGGTATGGTGTTTATTAGAGAACCAACCTCATGCCCGTTGATGCTTATATAGATATCGTGCGGTTTCACCTCCCACCCTTGAGATGAAAACTTTATGATCAGTGGGTCATCTCTGACTTTATCTTTTATTTCAGGAGGTATAGTAAAGGGGAACTTAATGTTTGGATTATTGTTGCAGTGATAAGTTCTTACATACCCAAGGTATATGACACCCGGACTTGATACAGTAGCTTTATATGGCTGCTTTCCCTCTGGTACGGTAAACTGCACAGTTTTTCTCGACTCAATCCCTGCAGCATTTACGTTGATATTTCCTCCCACTGGAGGAATAGGCGATGCTGGCTGAAAGTCGGGTGATGACAAAATCGGTACAACATTGAATTCAACAGAAGCTTCTTCATCCAAACGGTAGTGTTCTATCACAGGTTCGATATATGCGTTATCTTTTAGATTGTCCGCGATTGAAATCGTCAGGTCTGTAACGGGGTCACCGCGGTTTGTCAGCTTAAAGGTCTTCATCAAAGTTATCTCATCAACGCTTATTTCCTCGATCTCATAATCTATACGGGGCACATGGACATGTATTTTAATTTGTGCGGTATCTGTAAGTATCTCATCTCCTTTGGTGCTTGTGAGGTTTGCCATGAGTTCATAATCCGCGTTCATTGCATCTTGAAGGTGAACTGCCAGGGTAATGTCTTTTGATTCACCAGGATTCAGTGGGATAATATTGTCCTGGCTTCCCTCACCAACAAACCCGAGCACCAAATCATCATAGGTGGTAGGCACTCTAACCAGCAACTCATGGTATTCATTGTCCGTATTCTGCACACCGATCGTTACACGTTGATTGTAGTCTCGCTCCACGGTAAATTCATAGACATCTTCTGTAAAACTGATTCCATTACCAATATAGAATGTTCTTATAGAGCTATTGAAAGAACCACATGGAGATGCGCTCTCTGCATAGTATGAATAATTCTTGTTCCTGGCTAAATTGCTCACAACCACTGTATGGCGTTGTCCTTCTGCACCTGTATAAGTGGTATAATCTGTTTCGTCTTCTGATTTCAGGTATATCTTTGTCGTTGCGTTACTATATGTGGTCCAGGAGAAAGTAACGGTATCAGACCCCAAAGAAGCTCCCTCTTTGGGCTGCAAATTATGTATTACCGGTGTAGGCTCGACAATCAAGTTTGCTGAACCCTGTCTGGTTATCGCGGTCTCTTGAGAGGTGAACGAGACCTGGAAAGGAAATGTTCCACTGTTTTCACATGCTTCGGGCACAGATATAATCAAATCAATGACTTCTTGCTGACCCGCTGATAGATACACTGAAGTTTTGCTCAACGTATACCAATCGGAATCAAGTCCAGATACGTTTATATCAAAATTGCCAGAGGCCGAGCCGTAATTATTTATGTTTAGTTTACAGCTCGTTTGTCCTCCGATGCCAGTTGTTATTTCTGCTGGTTCCACCTTGACTTCAAATATCTCCACCAACGAAACAGTGAAAGACAGTAGTTGTATCCTGTTATTGTTTGTTTCATCCGATTCCGGTACAACGTTCTCAGGATCTACTTTTACAGTTGCATTATGATCATCGCCGGGCGTTGCTTTCCATGTGTACGAGGTCGTCGTGGACTCGCCGGCCGCAAGCCCACCTGATATTACATTGGTTCTGGTGAAATATCCATCAATATCAAATTGTACCTTGAAATCGGTAACAACATTTTCAGGACCGTTATTTTTAACTGTTACATCGAACGTAACAGGGTCTCTATCTTTTATGTTTTCTATTGGCGTCCAATTAATGCCGGTAATCTCCAGATCTGCATAAGGAATGCTTGCAATCAATGTTTCTGTCTTCTCATTATTGTCTTCAGCGGATTCTTGAACAACATCAAAGAAATCTGCGTTCGCTTTAATAACCGGGTTACTACTGGATGATGCAGTCCAGTTGAACGAGCTGAAGACGCTTTCGCCAGCAGCGACACCATTAATTACCTGCGAAGTGCCCACAGAGGCATTATTAACAGAGAAACCAACATCAAAATCACCGTTGTAGTCTCCTTCGCCTATATTCTCTACTTTTGCTGTGAATTTCACTGTATCGCCTACATGGAGACTGCCGGTAGGTTCAAATGTCAAGTGCGTAATTGTCAAATCAGGGCTCTTAATAACCAAACTCAGGGTCTCGCATAACTCGTTGTTGGTTTCATTGGATTCAGGGATTATATTCGAATAGTCAGCTTTTACGCAAATCGTGGGATTGGTTCCGGATTGTGCTATCCATGTAAAAGTAGTGTTGAGAGGTTGCCCAACACGAATGCCTCCGACAATGTTGCGACTTCCGACATATTCATCATTGACTAAGAAAGCCACCTTAAGTGGATTAGACATAGTACTATAAAATGCCCCCCCTATATTTTCGATTGTTGCTGTAAATGTTATGTCGTCGCCTGCACTAACGTTCTCCTTTGGCTCCCATGTTAGTTGTGAGACAGTTAAATCCGGGAACGGAATCCCGGGTAAATTCGTGGACATAGTGTTATTTGTTTCATCGGATTCCTCAACCGCGTTATATTCATCCACCGATACATTAACCGTATTTGCCCAGGTAGCAGTCCACGTCTGAGTAACATCAATAGAACTGCCAGAATCGAGACCTCCAGAGACCTTTGCATCTCCAATATAGTTGCCGTCAATCTTAAACTGCACAGAGAAATCACTGGCAGTGTTTCCCGCTCCAATGTTTTCCACAGCAGCAGTGAACGTGACTGTATCACCACCAACGATGTCTGCTGGCGCCCATGTTATGTTTGTAACCGTTAAATCAGGCTTTATTGCACATCCAGGACAACCTGGATCAACTGTTATCAGAGATGACTTTGTCCTTTCGTCTATCAAAGACTGCGTAGAGCTGTTGAGTAGCGAAGCTTTTATGTCCAGACTCTTACCACACGCCTCCACGTCCACAGTCCAGTTAAACTCAACAGTTTTTGCGCCATCTGCCGGAACAAGTTCAGTGGGTTTAAGCGGGCTGCTATGAAGGACATCACCATCATCTAAGATTTCTATTTTCACCGAACCTTCATGAGTTTCACCAATGCTTATGACATCAACCTTAATCGTAACAGTTTCTTCCGGGCAGTAGTTCCCGTCAACCCGATCCACCAATATCTCTGATATGTTGAACGGACCTCTCGTTACGGGCTCTCCTATACCATAATAAGTTACCACTTGTCTTGACTGACCTGGTGCCACATCTGATGGATTCCAATAGGTTAGCACAGCGCTATCAGAAAAAGAGCTTCCTGGAGTGACATAATTATCCCATGGTTTTGAGTAACTATTATAATTATCAATTTGCAGTTTGTCTGGTGGTGTGGCATCATCGCCTGAAATTTTTGCTTCGGATACCACAGTAGGCTCCGTGGGATGGTCATACCCCTTCCAATAGGTAAATGTTGGATTAACGTATTCCTCTTCTGTTGTTTTTACGCCCACGCCCGGAATATATATGGGTGCTTTATCAGATCTAGCAACCATCGTGTCATAATAATATCTCACACCAATTTTTTTCGTGCTGCTCCCTTCATTAGTTGCGTCAATCTCTATCCTCGCAAAGTCCTGGACCAATCGAATGTTTTGCTCAATTACTATATCATCAGGAAGACGCCATTTCATAGAAACTGCGTCTTCTCCTATCCAGTGCACCGGTTCAACAACATACGGGTCCATCATAGTACCTTTATTTGTGTAGTTCACGGATGCTGTCGCGTTTTCAACTCGAATCGTTAAATACGAGGTACTTCCATTACGTGGATACCCATACAACAACGTTTGCCATTGTTCATTGTAATAACCGCCCATCGTAAACTTACCCCGCGCGGAAGCATTGCTTATTGCTACATGCACTTTTTTCGTCTGATTCTTTAAAGCTACACCGTCTTCTGGTGATAAAACGGTGATACCATTATCGGTTTTTGTGCCGGGTGCCGCCTTAACATAAGCGCCTTCACCAAATCTCATGTTTCGCGCATTCGAACCCTCGGCGATCGGCAACGTGTCCGAATTTGTATCCATATCAGCAGCAGAAATAGCGCCACTAAATACACTCATAACCAGCATAAGCACTGCAAAGCCAGCATAAAGCTTCCGAGTTAAAATATTACCCATTTTTTAGCCCCTTCTTTAAGGCGCCTCTTTCATCCCTTAGAATTAATTTGGTATATGGCTAAATTCGAAATAAGTTCTTATATTTTTTTCGGTTTTTTAACAGGTGTTCCGAACACACTCACGGTAGTTTTTCCAAAAGGATTTCTTATAGTGAAAAAATAACTCAACTTGTTACCAAATTCTCGCAGCACTTCTTGCTAACTCTTCAGCGTCTTTTGCTTCCCTTAACGAATTTTCATCCAGGACTAAATATGCAGCACGGGCATTAAAATAAGGCGAACCTTTTCTTGAAAACAGCGTTAGAATCTTACCCCTCTGTCGCACTTCCACACCATCACAAGGCTCATGGCTTCTTATTAGCGTTTTCACACCCACAGCCCTTAAAACCTTCTCTGTTACATCCTCCCCAAACATCCTGCCTGCACCACGTCTCGAATAAAAATAGCCTTTCCCCTCCACCGGGTCATTCCACAGTATCTCCTCAAAGTTACTCGATGCGGGATGAGATTCTTGTGCATACGCAATATCTTCGATAGAAGCTACATTTGCGGGCAATCCACCGTGCAACAGCAAGTATCTACCTTCCGCCAAAACAGAATGAGGGAAATATCCCCAAAGTTCTTTTATTCTCTCATATATCTCCTTCCCTTTGGCTCCGTATCTCGCCGTAAATAAAAAAGGCAGGTCATGTGGCATAACCGGCATGTCCGGCGGTCCTTCGTGATTCCCCCTCAGCAATATTACTCGCTCTCCTACCGAAACTTTTAACTTCAAAAGAAGATAGTACACTTCAGCGCTCTCCTCGCCGCGATCGCCATAGTCGCCAAGAAAAACAATCCTGCCGGCGTTTAGGTCTTCAACATCCTTCAATATGTGTACCAAGCTTTCCATATCGCCGTGGATATCTCCTACGACTATTACATTCCTCACAGCTTGTGGAGCTATGCGAACCAAGCCGCTTCCTTCTCTCGACTCTTTCTCCGCTTCCAACACCCCCTTTGCTTCATCAATCACAGCAGAGAACTCTTCTACACTCGCTTCAAATGCCTCCCTATTCCATTCTTCAACTTCCGCTTGCATAATATTTTTATAAAGTTTATCGGGATCGTCATCTGTTACCTTATCATGGTGACCGTCTTAAGATATATTTTGGTGATGTGATTGAGATTTAGAATAGGAATAACCGGAAAACCGAGGATAGGGAAGTCAACGATTATAAACGCAGTGATAAAAAGATTGAAAGCTGAAGGAATAGCCGTGGGTGGCATGCTTACTTCCGACGTTCAGGAAGGAGGGAGAAGGGTAGGCTTCTCCATAGAGGATATAAATACAGGGGAAAAGGGTATTTTGGCGCATGTGCGTACCTACCAGCGAGGTCCGAAGGTAAAAGTGGGGAAATATGTCGTAAATCTTACCGATTTGGATGCTTTAGGTGCTAACTCGATAAAGAATGCGCTGATATATCCCGAGCCAATTATAATCATCGTGGATGAAATAGGACCGATGGAATTGAAGTCAAAGAAATTCATAGAAGCAGTGGAAGAAGCAATAAAAAGTGGTAAGTCTATGCTCGTCTCAGTTCACCAAAAGTCGGAGCATGAGTTGGTAAGGAAAGTAAAAAGGGAGTTCGGGATGTTTGAGGTTACGGAAGAGAACAGAGACGGAATTGCAAACCGCGTTATTCAGCGGATTGCCATTTAGCGGTTTAGCGGTTTAGCGGTTTAGATAACCGAAAGACTAAGCCGCTAAAAAGACAAACTTATAATCTACTGAAAAAGAAGGATTGACGATGAAGAGTTTTAAGGAATTGAAAGTGTGGCAAAAAGGAATTGAACTTGTAGCGTTAGTCTATAAAATTACCGCCTCATTTCCTGAGGAAGAGTAATATGGTTTGAGTGCACAGATGAGAAGGGCAGCAGTTTCGATTCCATCAACTATTGCAGAAGGGCATTTGCGAAAAACAGCAAAAGATTTTAAGCAATTTCTATCCATTGCACGGGGTTCTTGCGCAGAGTTAGAGACACAAATAATTATTTCGTATAAGTTGGGTTTTATTCAAGAAGACAACTTTAATAATTTATCTCCAAAGATAGAAGAACTTTCAAAAATGCTATCCTCCTTCTACTCCAAAATAAAATCTAAACCACCAACACACTAAACCTCTAAACCGCTAATCTGCTAAACCTCTAAACTTTCGTATATTCTCTCAGCACAACCGTTGCATACGACCCTTTTGGCAGGAAGAACTTTAACTTCACTTTCTTTCGGTCTGGATTCATATCATCATCGCTAACTTCTTCGTTGCTTAACTTCACAGGCACCAAAATAGGTCTTCTTATCCCCTTAGAACTTATTTCTGGAATCTTTTCGATATAAAACTCATTTAATTCAACGCCTTCTTCCTCCAAAACCTTTCTCTCTATTTCTCCTTCCACACCCTCTGCAAATTCAGTTTCATATCCAAAGAGGGGGGCAGTGACAAAAGCTCTACCATGTTTTATCAGCCTGTTTATTCCTTCTATTTTTTCCTCTGTAACTCTCTCCACGCGACCCTTGTCCACATCTGCAAATCCAAACTCGTTACGAAAACAGACCACATCACCTACCAGCGCCTCGTTGAAAGGTATGTTTTGCTTTTTACGACTACTTAAAACAAGATTAAAGAGATAAGCTTGATATGCATGGACAAAAAGTTTCTGCAAGGTCTTCGGAAGCACGAAAAAAGCAGAAAGGAATTTCTCTTCTGTTTCATTTTTTACAAGTTCATTCAGCATCGCCTTCTCGTATCGCAAGAACGGTGGCATTCTTTTCAAGCATTCTTTTAGGTCCCCTTCCTTGCATAACATCCTTGCTCGTTTCGCCTCCTCGCTCTCCTCAGGAAAAATATCCGCGATGTAAGACGTCACCGCTTCCTTTAATTTACCTTTTATCAACCGTTTTCCTACCACATGCGTTATCGGACGGCGAGTGCCAAAACGCTGAACGCCAAAAAAGTTGGGTATCCCACCAGCATTCTCTATTTCTTTTGAAATCGTAGCAATTTTTACCTTTATCTTCTCTTTCTTACCTTCTATGCCCCGTATAACAATCTCGAATTCGTTTCCACAAAGGTCGCCTAAAGAAACAGCTTTGTTTGACCTTCCGATTTCCTTTAACTCCACATCTGCGATTTTTACTCGTTCCAGCTCTTTTTCATCCATGTCCCAAATACTTATCTTCTGTGTGGTAACTGCGAATTTGTCTTTGGTGCCAGCGAAACCGATTCTATTCCGGCTGATACCCAACCGTCGAGAAATTTCTCTTATCACGCTATGCGTATCCCAGTTCTCCTTCGTTAATTCGGCAATCAGGTATTTTCCTTCTTCCTTCTCTTCTCTATTCGTAATTTCGCGAACGAAAAAGTCAGCGGGTTTTGTTTTTATAAGCCCTCCTATTCCATCGGCTTTCGTAAAGTAAAACCATATACCTATTCGGCTTTCAAATTCCAGGCTCTCATTTAGCTCCATTCTCTCTGTTCCAAAGTTTTTATTGAAGTCATTCTCTATCTATACGAAAAGAGAAATCTTTATGTGTGGTTGTCAAGATTTCTTAATACTAAAACTGAGGTATATTAATATGCTTGAAGTAAATAAAGCAGCAGCGATAAAGTTTGGCATAGATACACATCGCATTGAAGAAAAAACCGATACTCAAAGGAGCATCGAAATTCTCGGCGATGACCTGACTTTTATCAGTGTCAGAGAATTTCAACGAACAAAACATGTTCATCGTTTACATCCCTATCTTGGCAAATTTATTCCACAACTTGTCGAAGTTTTCTTGAGAAGATATTTTGAAAGAGGAGATACCATCCTTGATCCATTCTCCGGTTCTGGAACTGCTTTAATTGAGGCAAATGTCTTAGGGATGAATTCGGTTGGAATAGAGCTATCTCCGTTCAATGTGCTGATTCAGGAAGTAAAAGCCAAAGGATACAATATTCCGGAAGTCGAAAAAGAGATAAAAGATGCATTGAAACGGTTAAAGGGTTTTTCCCACAGATTACAGATTAAGGGGCGAGGGCAAACTCTTTTTGATGACAAAGTAGAAAGATTTGAAACAGATAGCGAATATCTGAAGGAGTGGTTTTCTGATAGGGCATTACAAGAGATTTTATTTTACAGGAGTATCATAAAAGACTATAAAAACCAAGATATACTGATGATTATTCTTTCGAGGTCCGCCCGTTCAGCAAGACTTATCCCTCACTATGACCTGGCACGACCTAAAAAGCCTGTGAGAGAGACTTACTGGTGTATAAAACATAAGAGATACTGCACGCCTATTGATGAAGCATTGAAGTTTATCAATCGTTACTCCTATGATACAATAAAGCGATTGAAGGAATTTGACAGGATAAGAACAGATGCATCTATAAAAATTATTCCAGTGCGACGCCAGAAAAATTAAATTACCAGAAGATTTAAAGATAGAGGGTATATTTACCTCCCCGCCTTACGTAGGGATTATAGACTATCACGAACAGCACAGATATGCGTATGAATTATTCGGTTTTCCAAGACTGGATGAATTAGAAATAGGTCCAGCCACTAAGGGACAAAACGGAAATGCAAAAAAAGAATACCAACGAGGCATCATCGAGGTTTTCAAAAACGTTTCTGAGTATTTAATAGATGACGCAAAAATATTCATTGTAGCAAACGACAAATTCAATCTCTACCCCACAGTTGGTAAAGCTTGTGGCTTCGAATTGTTGGATGTTTTTCATAGACCGGTGCTTATGAGGACAGAACGGGATCAAAATAAATACTTTGAATCTATATTTTATTTCAAAAAAGAGGGATAATAATGAAAGACATCTTTGAGAAAATGAATAAAGCCTTGAAGCATCTTGAAACCCTTCACGATATTTTCATAAATGAGGATAATTTTAAACCTGAAGAAAACTTAGATTACGAGATATATAGACAAAATGAAGAAAAGCTGAAGGAGATTTTGAATAGATTGGACTTTGGTAGCCAACTATATGATAGGAAAGGTCGGCAAATGATTTTGGCGGATCTTCTTGAGTATATTTTCTTGGGAAGGGGATATTACTCAGTGAAATCAAAAGAGGACAAAGAGAATTTTGTTAGAGCTATTTTACATTTTGTTAATCTATTAATGTGCTATGAAGCAATGACGGTTTCTGATAATCTAAGAGAGAAAGTTTTAGAAAAACTGGGAAAAGAAAATCCAGAAATTAGAAATGAAGACCACTATAATAAATTAAAAGATTTTAGTGGTACCGTGGGTCTTAAAAGGGAGAATCTGAGGCTCCCAAAGATCTGAATAGGTATTTTGACTCTATTCTTCCAAAAACCGCGGGTGGCTTATGGCATGAATTATTGGTGTATGTATTTTTAATCAGAAATAATATAGGACATATTGCCCCTCTGTTGCTATCGCAACGATTAATGAGCATGCAAGATGCTATCATTCCACCGGACTTTTTGGTTATTACTCATGATAAAAATCTGTACGGCATCGAAGTGGGAACAAAAAAAGAGATTCAATCAGGATTATTTTCTTTACAAACAAATATCCCAACGACAACGATTGACACTGAAAACTCAAGAGTATCTGACAGATGCCCTATCTGCAAAAGATGGATTCCGTTTTGTGATTTTGTAATAAAGAACTATTCCAACTTTGATACGGAAATAACAAAAGCTGAGGTTAGATGCTTAGAAGAATGCAACATCTATTCCAAAGAGGAAATTGCAGCAGGGAAATGCCCATATACTAAGTATTCGCGGAATAGAACTCTAACATTTGAATATACGCACCATGACTATGCAAATGGGTTACATTATCATTATACATGTGTGTTAGAGAATGTTTCGGAGGATATTAAAAACAAGATTATTAATGCAGATGATACAATTGCTTTAAAAACGCATTATCCATATTATTCGGGGCTTGAAGCATTAATGAAGAAGGGGGAATAAATATGGTTTTATCATCAAGGGCTGCAAACGAAATAGCCGAACTTCTTACCATGACCGTAAGAGAAAAACTACGAAAATACAAACCTGAGACTATACACATGCCATTTCATCATAGACTTCTTGGAAAAGACAGATATGCCATGTTCTCTTTTATTCAATCATTGAACACCACTTTTGGCATTTCTATCTGGGAACAGATTGCTGTTATTTTGGCTAAAGGTGCTGGCAATTATGCAGAGAGGCAATATAAATTACGTGGTGAGATAGATGATGAAACGGAAGAACTCATCCGTGAAATTCACTACAAATTAAGGAAAGGTGAAATTGCTGCAATTAAGATAGGTGAAATAGAACGGATTAGAAAGAAAATAAAAGGGGGAGAGGCTAAGTATTGACCCAGATTCAGTTGTAGATTTGTTCGTGAGAATTAAAACTAAAACTTTTGAGATGGAGTGCTTTAAGGCTGAGCCAGAATAAAAAGACCCAGGTCTTTACGAGACTCGCTATTCCTTACAATCCTTATCATCCAGAACCCTACGAGCGGTGGACATTAAAGGGGTTGTACGATTTAGATAAGGGCGAAATTTTAGTTGATGAGGAATTCTGGAATTTCGTTGCTTCCGATAACATCTATGGAGAGTTATTAGATGTGTTTCAAGGTGTAGGAGAAGAATTGAGGGATGAGATTGATGAAAAGTTTGCAGAATTTAGAACTGAAAGATAGTAGGATGATGAGCGACCAACAGAGTGAATTTGTCCTTGGTGCCTGCAAATCGCTTCTATTTCTGCTAACTCCCAGCCTTCGAGAAATTTCTCTTACCACGCTGTGTGTCCCAGTTCTCCTTCGTCAAAAAACTCTCACCGAACATGTCCACTGCGAATTCCTCGCTTTATTCTCAAAAGGAATAAGCGACTTTTCTGCCTGGAAATCGCATCCTTTATAGCGAGCAAATCCAGCATTGACTGTGCCCTCAACTCCTTATTCACGGGGTCTGCGAAAAGGATATTTTTTTCCACCAGAAACTTGGTTTCTTCCCTTAAATATTCGTATCCGGTTTTATCCTTGTCTTCAAATTCCGAAAGGACATCAAAAACTGCAGCAAACATTTTTTTGTTCTTCTCTTTCAACGAATACACTATCTCTTCTATTTGACCCTTTCTTATCTTGAGCATCTCTTCAGCCTTTCCTACTTTGTTTTCACTATTTACCAGTTCGACCAGACATAGGGGCTTACCGCCACAGTAGTGCCACACAATCTTCTTCTCCTCCTTATTAAAGCCGTGCTTTTCCAGAAAATTCGTGGTTACTTCCTGACTGAAGTCATCAACGAGCAAATATCTGCATCTTCCGTGAAGCATCGCATCGCTGTGAACTTTTTCTATGAAAAGGGAATCGGAAGTGATTGCGAAGACATGACAAAGACGTAATTCTTTTGTCAGCCTTATGAAGAAGTTGAAGAGTTTATATATCCACAGCTCATCTATTTTTATGTCCTTAATCACCTGCAGCTCGTCAACAATAAGCACAGGTATCCTGCTTTCTGATAGTTTTGTAAAGTAGTCCTCGAGAAATTCAAATACATCCTCGTAAGATTTTTTGAATACCGCATCTATCATACTTTTAGTGACGGGAATGCCTTTAAACCGCAGCGCTTCCACAGGTGTTTCCGAAATAGTCTTTACAATTTCCCTGTAATCCTTCTCTCGCTCCACCTTGAACAGAACCCTGATGAAGTCGCTGTAATCGGAGATAAACTTTCCTCTGAAATTGATGTAAAAGACGATGTAATCTTTTGGCAGTTGTTTCGTAAGATGGGCAATCAGTTCGGTTTTCCCGCTGTTTATAGGACCGTAAACAAAAGTAATCAATCTGGGCTCCACGCCCAATATGTTCATTATCTCTTTTATTTCCCTTTCTCGGTTGTGAAATCCGATTTTTCTCATTTGCTTCCTCTTATCCTAATCACATCTTCTTTGTATTTTTCTTTAATGCTTTCTTTATTAGTAACTACTCACCCTCCACAAATTTATTGCTGATAAGACTTTATATTAGACTTGTTGCGATATAATAACCCTGTGGGAAAAAATGAGTTACTTTTACTCTTGCCCGCATTTTCGATTCAGCAGCACATCAAATGATAATCTTATGCCACTGATAACCTTATTCTGCATCTTCTCTCCATCCGTCAATTCTTTTCCTCTAGGCTTCTTCTTTGGCATCATAACACTCGCTTCCGGATAATCTTTATCAACGCCAGTGAAAAATATCTCAAATAACTCCTCCAAGCTGTTAATTTTCCTACCTGGCAGAACCATCTTTTTGTCAAGCACTTTCTCCAATATCGGTGTTAAATTCTAATCCACCCCTCATTTTCTATTTCCTGACCGAAACTCTTCGCCAGTTGATCAAATTCTGATGTAGATAGCCCAGTTGTGGCTCTCATTACCCTATCGTTCTTTAAGGCCCTCTTAATGGATATCATGATTTATAGTACTTGTCATCTCCAATTAAAAGCCTTTGCGTAGAGATAATCTTTAATTAGCAACAAGTCTATTATGTTCTTTTTTTCTTTTGAACTCAGAACTATCACCTACGAGCCAAATAAAACGTTGTAAATTATCATTGTTGCAATCGAATCGTAGCACAACACGACAGTGGCAAGAGATATAGAACTCCTTCTATTTCGTCTTTGGAGTTTTATATCCCTTTTGGCAGTTTAACCCTGTATGTCATGCAGTTTGTTACAACGAGTCCTCCTGTCCCAAGTGGATAGTTCATTATTTCTGGTAGCAGAGCTTTTAAACAATCCAATATCCTTTTTGACCTTGTAGATTTGATTTTTAACCTGATTATGCCGCTATGTGTGCCAATAGGATAGTTACGAATATCAGCGAAATCTATGTCAAGGGTTAAGAGAACTCGCCCTTTATTTTTAGCAAAAGTCATTATTTCTTCGTCTATATGTCCTTTTAGGCTCACTTCCCGCACATGAATAGCATCATATTCTAACTTTCGCAGCTCTTCCGCTACTTTAGGAGAGATGTTTTCATCTATTAGAAATTTCATAACAGCTCTTCTAATTCGAGGATGCCCACTTCTTCCTCAGCTAACTTAGCAGCGTATTCCAAACAAGCGAGTATATCGTCTATCGTCAAGTCAGGATACTCTTCGAGTATTTCCTTTGGCATTATATTATCTGCAAGCAGATTCAGGATAATATAGATAGGGATACGAGTTCCCTTTATCACAGGCTTGCCATGCATTATTTTTGGGTCTATGGTGATGCGGTTCTGGTATTTCATTTTTCCCACTTTAAGATTACATTTATTAGATGCTATTTAAATATTTTTCATAGTCTTAAAGTTTTCTCTTGTTGACCTTCCAATTTTTATTCGCCTGCAGCTTCGCGGAAAAGAAGTGCAGAGGTTTATGTGGTTGAGAGGGGGTATAAAGAATCTTGAAATTGTCTAGATTTGGAGAAATCATGAATTGCTTCCTTAATATCCTCATAGTGCTTTTCGCCTCCAAATATCAACCCAATGGCAACAATAGCACTCAAAAAAAAATTACAAGCAGTTTCAAACTTTGCGTCACTTAAACGTCCCGGAGTCTCCTCCATAAGGATAACAATTCCGACGATAACTGGTATTAGCACAAACAGGATGTATTTAATAGCTTTAGCATAGTCTGGGTTAGATCTCAATATGTAAACTAGATGTATCGAAATCGAAATAAGGAGAAACACTATCAAAAATATACGGAATGATAAATTTCCCTCATACGGGAATACTATAATCCCCCAAAGATGTAATATAATAACTATAACCGTAACCGTTATATCTACGATTATTGTTCCTATTTCAATTGTTTTTAAATCCATCTCTGTATTTCCTCACTTTTAAAAACCAATTTATACACACTATATCTCTCTAAACTCGTTTTTTGACAATTTTATTTCTAAAAAACCGATAAAAGCTGCTAAAAATATACCTAACCCCCCAAGCATAATGGTAAAATCTATGGTAGGAGATATTGCTTTTACAGCACCAAAGATTGCACTTGCCAATCCAAAAATCATTACTATGTAATATATTACTGGGACTTTGACACGATCTGCAACATGATTTGCAATCTCTCTGTATAAAATTCTTTTCAATTCAACATTTTTAGCTTCTTCAACCTGTTTTACGATTTTTCTACCATTTTTCCTTATACCCTCTTCAGGTTTCGGTGGCACCATCTCTTCTTCTCTAATTTTGGATTGTTTAGTAGATTCAACTTTACCTCCAACATTTTCAATTAGATGCTGAACGAGTGGTTTGTTAGCGATGGGTAATAAATGGCGCGTTTTATTCTCGAAATAATCCCCCCCATTCCCCCCATCTCTGTCGCCGCTAAGATTATAGCGGTCATTTGTTGCTCTTGCGTGGCAATATCATAAAGTCGATTTATACTTGAGTATAAAAACTTTTCGCTTTCTTCGAAATTTTTGTATTATTTCTTCTTAATATCTTTTTCTACCTTACACCCATCAGATTTCTTTAGTGTCATCGCTTTCCTTTCATTTACATCTTCTGCTTCTCCATATCGCTCAAATTTTACTAAAACGCAGGGCAAAGTGCCGTGTTAGCTGTAGTACCTATTGTAGCAGCAGCCAAATATGGCGGTGATGTAACTCCTCTTATCTCGTTTAACGCTTCCCCGTATATGCTGCTGGTGTGGTCGCTCTCAACTCCTTCATCCTCCTCACACTTCGCTGTATATGATGTTCCGCACCAATATCCCATCTGTTCCACAACGCGCCGTCTATATTCCTGATGCCGGCCAGCGAAATCCCCCTCGCCTCTTCTATGGTTTCACCGATGCCTACTGTGCAAACAGTTCTCGAGCCGAGCGCATAAGTATATCCATCCTCGCGTAACTCCATAGACCCCGGATAGATTCGGAGGTTATCTCCGTATCTGTTTTTCTTTGTGAGTTCGTATGCACCACTCAACTCCACCTTTTTATCTCCACTGAATTTCACCCTATACCCGCCATAGTCTATCGGCACTGCATAAGTCACCACCGTCGCCTTCTCTTCACACTCGACCCTCGAAAGATTTCCTTCTATCATGCGAAAGCAAACGTCCACAAAATCGTTCTTCAGAACAGGCAACACATTCTGTATTTCAGGGTCGCCGGGTCGGCTGTTTATCTCTAATATCTTTGCACCTTCGCGGGTATGCATGAAAGCAACGTAAAAGGGCATTCCCCTCAGCTCTTCGCTGCTTCCATTCCCTCTAAGTCGGTTGAATATCCTCTTAACCAATTTCTCCTCTTTCTCTCTATCCCTTTCCGCCATAAAAGGCAGCCAATCTTTTTTATCCTTGTAAGAGCCCATTCCACCTGTATTTGCTCCAAGATCAGCGTCAAAAGCTCGTTTGTAATCGCGCGTGTCAGGAAGAACGGAGAGTCTTTTACCGTCACAGAAAGCCTGAAAGCTCGATTCCTCACCCTCCATTTTCTCCTCTATTATCACATCGCTACCACTGTCGAAGATGGACGCGAAATGCACGAATAGCTGCTCCCTGCTTGTGAAGTGGTCGCCCCACACACCCACTCCTTTCCCCGCCGCGGGTTTATCAGGCTTCACCGCCACTTCATCCCCTATCTCATCCAAAAACGCCCATACCGCACTTTTCACTTCGCTTACATTTGCATATCCAGCTCGATGGAACACGTTAAACCTCGGATTCGCCTCTGCACAGCATTCTTCGAGCAGACGCCGTTGCGAAACCTTACTCGCTTCTATCGCATATCTTTTCGTAGGACATATTATCGCTATACCTGTCCTACTCTCAAGGGCGTCTCTAACACCCTCTATTATCGGCTTCTCCGGGCAGCATATACCAAAATCTATGTCGTTTTTATTCGCCTCAACGAAGTCGCATATTTTCCCTACGTCCAAATCAGGAATGACCACGTGCTTCTCCGCGTGTTCCGCGTTAAATGGGTTTCTTTGCTTGTCTGCAACATAAAAACGGGCTTTATAAACCTCGCTTCTGCTTAGTGCATCTATCACCGCAGCCGCTCTCGACCCATACGAAATGACCAATATTCCTACTTTTTCTCGTTCTTCACCCATGATGATTTTTAAATTTATATTTATAGAGTCTAAAGAATAGATTAACTGAAATACAGAAAGAAGTAAAACGAGAGGATAATAAAATGAGTGGAAGTGGTGAAATACCTCCCCAGGTGCAAAATCAACTTGCTCAGCTTCAGCAGCTAAAAGTTCAGATAGAATCCGTGGGGAGGCAGAAGATGCAGGTAGAGGCGTTGTTGAGGGATTCAGAAAACGCATTAGAGGAGTTAGAAAAGCTCGATAAAAAATCCGTTATTTACCGTGATGTTGGCGAGTTGATGATAAAGGCGGATAAGGAAGAAGTAATGGCGGACTTGTCAGAGAAGAAGGAGACCTACGACTTGAGATTGAAGACCCTGGAAAGACAGGAGGAAAGAGTGCAGAAGAAATATCAGCAGTTGCAACAACAGTTACGAGAGGCTTTAGGCGGGGTTACGCAGTCGATGGGTGCGTGAAGTAAAGATGTTTTTTAGAGATGAAAAATTTGTAGTTTTTCCGTCATCTCAGCGCTCTCCGCGATCTCGGCGGTAAATAAATACACACGGAAATTTCAATATCATCGTGTATCTTACCGGAAGAAATCGTCCTCCCTGTTGAACAAGACCTCTTTTATGTCGCCTTCGCTTCTTTTCAACTTCAACCCGCGCACGATTACAATTGGTATTCCCTCCTTAAATTCGCCCATTACGAGGTTCGCAGCTGCGCATATCTCATCCGCTACCGCCTCTTTTGTTATCCTTGCGATTTTACCAAATCTATCTTCCTCCCCTCTTCTGTCTAACAGAGCGGGGATGCCGGAAACGCCTATACAGATTCCGGTTACGCCGTCTCTAAATGCTCTACCAAAAGAATCAGAGATTAAAACGGAAATTTCTTTTTCACTTCTCTCTTCTATCTCTTTTTTAAGCCGTGAAGCACTTCTCTGTGCGTCCTCGGGCAGCAAAACCGCTTTGTCTTCCTCAACGTTTGACTCGTCAACGCCCGCATTTGCACATACAAATCCTTCCTTTGTCTCCACTATGATGACATTCCGTTCTGCTCTTACTATCTCCTTTGTCTCGCTTAGAATAAGTTGAACAATCCTTGCGTCTTTATCCAGTTCTTTCGCAATCCGTTCCGCATCTGAGCCCGGCTTTACACCAGAAAGGTCAACGACTCTGCCTTCGCTCTTCGATACTATCTTAGAGGTGAAAACTATTGCGTCGCCGTCTTCTAATTTCAATTTTTTCTCTTTCAGTGCGTCAAAAAATAATGATGTTAAAGCGTCACCCTCTTTTATCTCCGGAAGATTATCTGTGCCTATTAGTTTCAGGTGGTCCGTGAGTTCAAATTCTTTCTTTGTCATCTCAGCGCTCTCCGCGTTCTCGGTGGTAAATAAATACCTCTCTTCTTTTTGGGAGAACTTAAAATAGAGGGTTATGTGTTATTTAAATTAAACTTTTCTTTAAAATGGAGGATAAGAGAAGAGATGAAAAGGGAGCTAATGGAGATACTCGCCTGCCCGATGTGCAAGGGGGATTTGGAGTTGAGTGTAGAAGAAGAGGAAGATGAAAAGGGAGAGATTGTAAAAGGCAGTTTGTATTGCCGGAAATGCGAGCAGCGGTATCCAATAGAGGAAGGCATACCAAATCTTTTGCCGCCTGAGCTAAGACAAGAGTCTGAGTAAGTTCGCAATTTACCTTTTGCATTTTTCATCGCAGCCGTCAGGCGATTTGGGACCGGGGGATGGAAAGAATACAGCAAAGAATATACCTGAGTAGAACTAGTTTGAATTCCATAGAATTTGAGCACGAAGTATTGAAGGTTCCGCTGAGAGTGGGGGAGGAGACGAGCTTCGAGATATTTATAATTAATCATGGGGAGCCAACGCACGTGCATTTTTCGCTTGGCGAGGAGATAAAAGACAAAGTGATGTTATTGCAGGATAAGGTGTATGTAATAGACGAGGAGAAGATAGCAGCGATTGTAAAACTGCCAAAGAGCTATGCAGGAGCGGTAGCTGAGTTGGGTGCCGGAGAAATATTCGTAAGTGCTGGGTATGGAGCAACGAAGAATAGTTTTTCCGTGGAGATAGTGGAGGCAAAAGAAAAGGAGAAGGGACCGGAAAAGAGAAAAGAGAAAAAAGAGCGGGAGGAAGAGCGGGAATTAGAAGTGGTGGGGAGAAAGGAAAAAAGGGAATTTGAGCTATCACCAAAGGAGCGAGTTTTCTTAATGCGATTGACGGTGTCAGCAGTTACTGCGATTTTCTTTTTTATTTTGCTCTTTTTTATTATCCCTTTCCTTAGCAATTCACCTTTTTATTTTGCCAGTGCTTTAATCGCCTCTTTCCTTTTCATTTTTATCGTTATTTATAATTTCTAAAAAGGAGCTAAACAAATACTGTAAGTGAGGACTGAGGATGAAGTATATCGTAGTGACCGGTGGGGTGATGAGTGGACTTGGAAAGGGTATCACAATGGCTTCCATCGGTAGAATATTGAAGAACCGGGGATATAAAACCGTGCCAATAAAAATTGACCCGTACATAAACATAGATGCCGGAACGATGAATCCGTATCAGCATGGAGAAGTGTACGTTTTGGGGGATGGTTCGGAGGTTGATCTCGATTTGGGGCATTATGAACGGTTCATGGATGTGGAACTGGGAAGGGAGCATAATATAACCACGGGTGTCGTTTATTCCGCAGTGATAGAGCGGGAAAGGAAAGGCGAATATCTGGGGCAGACGGTGCAAATAATTCCACACGTGACGAATGAAATAAAGGCACGAATAAGGCGTGTTGCGGCGAAAAGTGGAGCAGATA
The DNA here is from genome assembly GCA_025435355.1 of Candidatus Methanophagales archaeon. Taxonomy (GTDB): domain Archaea; phylum Halobacteriota; class Syntropharchaeia; order Alkanophagales; family Methanospirareceae; genus WJOV01. Next base: position 19,251 of record JANJFQ010000021.1, read on the forward strand.
TATGCTTAGTGGAAATAGGTGGCACGGTTGGCGACATAGAGAGCATGCCCTTTTTGGAATCAGTCAGGCAGATGCAGGGTGAGGAGAACGGAAACGATTTCCTTTTCGTTCACGTCACTTTAGTGCCGTTCACAACGCTGAAGGAGCAGAAAACAAAGCCCACACAGCACTCTGTGAAGGCACTCCGTGAATTAGGGCTTCAACCCGATATAATCGTGTGTAGGGGTAAGGAAACGTTAAAAGAAGATGTGAAACAGAAAATAGCAATGTTCTGCAGTGTGAAAAAGGAAGCGGTGGTTAGTGCACCGGATACGGAGGATATATACGAAGTGCCATTATTGCTGGAAAAGGAAGGCATTTTCTCTTACATAAGCGAAAAGATGCTGTTAGAGCAGCTAAAGGAAGACAATGAATGGCAGAGGATGGTAGAACGGAGAAAGTCATGCAGCGATAAAAATTTTTTTATAGCAATAGTGGGGAAGTATGCAGAGTTGGAGGATTCATATTTGAGTATAAAAGAGGCGATAAAGCATGCGGCTACGGAACTTGGTTGCAGAGTAGAGACGAAATGGATAGAAGCGGAGGATTTGGAAGCGTGCGAAAAAGACGTGGGCTCGTTTTTTCAAGAAGTTCATGGAATTCTTGTTCCGGGTGGATTTGGCGTTCGCGGTGCGGAAGGAAAAATAAAAGCAATAGAATATGTGCGTGAGAATAAAATACCTTTTTTAGGGTTGTGCTTTGGATTCCAGTTAGCGGTGATAGAGGCGGCGAGGAACGTTGCAAAATTAAAGGATGCCAATAGTTCCGAACTTTGTGACACTCCACATCCGGTAATAGACCTGTTGGAAGAGCAAAAAGAAGTGGTCGAAAAGGGTGGAACAATGCGATTGGGCGATTATGAGGTGTTCATAAGAGTCGATACGTTAGCGGAGAAGGCGTACGGGAAAAAGAAGATAGTGGAAAGGCACAGGCACAGGTATGAGGTGAATCCGGCGTATATAGAAAGAATAGAGCGTGAAGGTGTGGTTTTCTCAGGCACAGACAGAAGTGGCTCGAGAATGGAGATATTGGAACTTTCTCAAGATAAGCATCCTTTTTTCTTAGCCACGCAGTTTCATCCTGAATTCAAATCGAGACCGAACAAACCTTCACCACCGTTCAAGGCGTTTCTGGAAGCGTGTATAAACCTTTCTTTGAAAAAGAAAGCTTTACCAAAGAAATAATTTTTTGATAAAACTTTTTTCTAAAAAGTTTTACTCAGAAGCTCCTTCGCCTTCCTGGCTGCATCAACGGCATCTTTGCCGTAGGCGTCTGCACCGATTTCCTCGGCATATTCCGCACTGACTGCGCCGCCGCCGACCATTATCTTTACTTCCAGACCTTCTGCTATGAAATATTCTATTACTTCTGCCATGTATTCCCTCGTCGTTGTCAATAAGGCGGACATCGCGAGAATATCAGCCCCAGTTTCACGGACGGCATCCGCATATTTTTCCTTTTCTACGTCTGTCCCAAGGTCAATGACCTCGAAACCCTCGGAAGATAGCATTATATTTACTATCTCTTTTCCTATGTCGTGCACGTCTCCCTTGACGGTGCCGAGAATGACTTTTCCTATCTTGTCGTTTACCTTTACCTCTTCTTGCAACATCGGCTTAAGCATCAGTAATGCTTTTTTCGCATTCCATCCCGCGACCATCAGTTCCGCATCAAAATATATCTCTTTGTATCCTTTTCCGATTTCCCTTAGACCCCCGGTCATCTCGTCAATGATTTCATACGCGTCCGTTCCATTAATCAGCTTCTCTTCGCAAAATGTTTCCATCTTCTTTTTTGTTACGTCAAGCAACGCGTCTAATATTGTGTATTCCATAGAATAAAATAATGTGACTGAAGCTTTAATTATTGTGGTATTTCGATTTTCACCAAATTTTAACTGCGATAGTTCACCAACTATTTATATTCCAACAAGAATAAAACAGATAAATGACACATTACCAGAAAATTAGAGGGGACTTATGAGCCTTATCAGGAGAGAGACAGAAGGATATTGGAAAGGGAGAGGAAGAAGACAACGTCGAAAATGTCAAAAGTTAGGAAGCTTCTTTGTAAAATTGGTTTACATAAATGGTCAAGGAAGACCTATATAGATTATGGTCCTACTTCAAATGTAAAAACCTGGAGGAGATATTGTAAGATTTGTGAAAAGAGACAATCTTGGGTTCAAGCTAAAGGCGACAAAGAAAGGTTTAGAGGGAAATAAAAATAAGCTTAAGTCTAAAACAAATTGGTTAGATAAGTCAATGAATCACGGGAAAAAAATATTTTAACGGTTATCAGGGTTATCTAAAAATATTGAAAAGCCTATGAAAAATACTTCGCTTTTTCCATTTGTAATCTCTGTCTATAATTGATTTTGTAGTAAAGAATACCCTTACTTGTTTCTACTATTGCTGTCCCTCTTTTTCTCTTACGTGTCATTTATTTTACTGTTGCACAGGTTTTAAAAAATATAATCCTAAGAAGTACCAAATGCCACAATTGCACGTCCTTACTGGAATAGTATTAATTAATATTATAGACGCAATAAACGAAATGGCGGTGAGATATGGTTTCTATTCCAAAGAAGCGGTGAGGGATATTTTAAACAAGAGAATAATTGGGAAAATGAGTGACACGGTGAGAGAAATAAGAGAGGAATGAGCTGATATATCTCGATACGAGTGCCTTTGTCAAGACGTCCTGGGAGATGATTATCAAAGAACACTTATCAGCGGCTGATGCGTTGCATTTGGTTACCGCTTTGAACAAAAAAGTGCCGGGATTTTTGGCTGCGGACAGAAAGCTTGTGAAGGTTGCTCACCAACTTTTATATTGAAATTAACAATTCATGTTTAGAATAAGGATATAAGATAAAAATGCCACATTACCTCATAGAATTCCGATTCCATGGATATGCTAAGAAATATCTTAGAAGGCGAATTTTTGAGGTCGCAAGAAGATTTCATGTTAGAGGTGTAACGAGAAAAAGACCTGTTCCCCATATTTCAGTGGCAGGTCCATTTGAAACAAGGGATATAAAAAGAGTGATTAGAGATGTAGAGAGCGTAGCTAAAAATTATAATCTTGTAAATTTTAAACTCAAGGGTTTTGGTTACTTCAATAATCCCAATGGCAAGGTTATTTACGCAGATATCGAACCATCAAAGGAACTCGAAGAATTGCGGTGGGAATTAGCAAAAAGATTGATGAAATATGCTGAACTCAAAGAATGGGATAAGAAAAAGAAATTCTCATTTCACGCAACAATCGCTTTTAAGGATATTGATAGCAAATTTTCTGACATTTGGAGATACTTGAAAAGCAAAGAAGAACCCTACATCAACCAATATCTCTTGAGAATAACAATTCTGAGAAATGGTAAAATATTGTATGAGTATGACTTGATGCTTAAAAAGTTATTGAATCGAAAAGAAGCATTGAGCAAAAGAATATGGAAGAAAACAATTTTAAGATTTGAGATGAAATTATTCTTTAGGAAAGCATTCGCTAAGGTTAAAAGAATACTCTGGTGGTCGTGATGATATACCTCATAAGCGATTTGCATTTGGACCATAA
>JANJFQ010000098.1 GCA_025435355.1 Candidatus Methanophagales archaeon
ATTCTGGTAAAGACAAAGAGAGCAGAGTACTCTGGCTGTTCTACCGTTACCATCTAAAAACGGATGGATATCAACGAATTGATACTGACTAATCCCTGCTATGAGCACCGGTGAAATGCCCGAGTCCTTATTTAACCAGTCAACAAATTCTTTCATAAGTTGAGGAACTTTTGAGGGCTGTGGAGGCGTATAAATTATCGTTCCCGTTAGCGAGTTCACCACATAATTCTGAATGCTTCTATATTTGCCTGGTTCAAGCGTTCCACCTCTAACGTCCTTAACTAACAATTTATGTATCTCTTTTATTAACTCCTCTGTAATCTCTGATTTTTTGCCCAAATATTCGGAGACAAAATCCATTGCCGCTTTGTAGTTCAGTAATTCCTGACGGTCATCAGCTCTTATACCCTTTACTGATTTACCAGTGAGGATTCCTTGTGCTTGAGCAAACGTAAGTTGAGTGCCCTCGATATGCGTGGAGTGATGTGCCTCAAGGATAAGTGCCTCACTCTGCATATCCTTTATCCATGCCTCTTTTAATTTCGCCGCGTCCAAAAACCCTCTTGCACGTTCAATTTCAAGAAGAGCATTGGTTATGCTATTGGAGATTGTAAACTTTGGTTCAAACATTTTACTGCGTCTCTTTTCCCTTTGCATAAGAACCATAGAGTACTATACTTGATAATGTACTATCTTTCCTTAGAGCTTATTGTCAAGCATAGCTCATAGCCCTGGCTCTTCACGGTTGTTACCAGCTAGACGGGATGCAAGGATTTTCACCAACTGGATAGTATAGTTGCTCGGCACGCTCAATCTCCTCCGCAGGCAGTATCGTTTCGATTAGAGTACTCATGCTCCAGTTTTTAATAAAACTCAACCTCTAGCCCTTCTATATTCATGTAACCTTCATCCCTCGTAACAAGTTTAGAGTTATTTTCAATTGCAGTAGCGGCTATTAAAACATCTATCAGGTTTACGCCTCTCCCCTTCTCTTTCAAATCCAATTCGATCTCTGATGCAATTCTTGAAGAGGTTAACGTAAATGGCAAAATATTCAAACGCTCTAAGAATTTTATAGCCTCGTTATACTCTTTAACACGTCCGTAAAGTTTTGGTCCTCTTAATATCTCCCATGCAACAACAGAGGTGGTTTCAAGCTTTTGCTCCTTTATCACTTTATACTTCTCTATCGCATTCCCTTTTTCTCTCAAAAAATCAATGACAAAAGAGGTCTCAAGGCAGTATCTTTGCATTTTTAGTGAACTTTTCTCTCCCCTCTTTTATTATTTCTTCAACATCAAAATCCTTCCATGCTCCTGCAAATTCCATCAAATCCTTCCTGCCCTTATCGGTAATCCGATTAATAACCTCACTGAAGCTCTCTCCTTCCATCTTTTCCACTTTTAACTTTTTATACGCATCTTCCGTAATTGTTATTGTTTTTGTTCCCATGTGTAGTTATGTGTATGTTTAACTATATAAAGGTATCGAAAAGGGAATCACATTGCATCTTCATCTCAAAAATAATCTGTCACAAGCATTTCGGACCCAATCCCTACTATTGCGTTGCAGCCCAGTATCCCTTTTGGCTTCATCACAGCCTGTTAGTTACCAATCCGATTGGATTGGATGCAAGGATTTTCACCAACTGGATAGTGTATAGTTGCTCGGTCAGAGGAGTTTCGGTTTTCGGCTTTGTCTGTTTTCCTGATAAAAAGTAGGGCGGGATAAACTGTTAAATATTTCAAGATTTTACCTGCTTTTGGGAGTCCCAACCTGCCGGACTTACCTCAAACTTCCAAACATCCTTGAAAGGATATGAGCTTTAAAGACGTTTTGGAGGCCATATCCGCTTATTTGTTGTGGAAACACCCGCCAAAATGCGTGTTTTCACTTGGAAGCGCCCTTGAAAGGACGCTTGAAAATATTGGATATGAAAAGCCCAATAAAATAAATATTGGATTAACAGGGACCACACTGCTATCAGGCGAGGTAGCTACTTAAAAAGGAAAAAAGGAATGGTGTGAAGATAAGTTACTTATGATAAATCGCAATATAAACATATCGCTAAAATATAGAAATACAACCCAAAACATTCTTCTCATTCAAAAAAATTCATGATACAATTAAATACGACCCGATTAAAATCATAACGACTGCAATTAGCTTGATGATAACTCCTTTTCTCTCTATGCGCTCATTTAGCGAGTACGGATAAAAAACAGCGAGCACTGTGGCAACGAGTAAAACCAAAAATGGCTGAGTTGACAGTATTGCACTCACGAGAGAGACATAGGTCAGGGAAACCGCATTGAAGTATAAAACATAACCCGCACACACGATGGAACTGTTGATAAAGCAAAGCAAACATATTCTCGATGAGAGCGATTTCATATCTGCAACGAATTTTCTCCGGATGCCTGGGAGGAGTAAGAGAAATGGTCTTCCTACAATATTACCGAGTATGAACCAGAACAGGTATGACCAGAAGTCCATGTAATAGAAGAAGAATTTCGCGATGACGTCTTTGCCTGCAAGGATAAAATCCAGAAATAGAATCATGAACAATGCGGGTGAAAGCGATATGGATTTGTGTTCAGTCCTTCTTATAGAGACGGAAATCGCACTGAAAACCATGAGTCCTATGCCAAGATACTCTTTCGTTGACAGGCTCTCTGCAAGGAATAAAGAAGATAAAAGGAGTACGAAAAGCGGTGATAAGTAAAATAACGGTGTTACTCTCGAAACTTCTTCTACCAGAAGCGCTTTATTGTAAAGAACGAAAGCTACGCCAAGAATCATCCCGATTACGAGAATCGTGAGATAAAACAGTGGAGAAATCCGAAAAGAAGAGAAGATAAAAAGAACTAAAACAGGGGGTATCAGTGTGATTGTGAGGAAAATCTGGTAGGAGAAGGCATCTTTGATATGGTGTGTCAGAACGAACTTATCCACTAATATTGCTACTGCCCATAGCGTTGAAGCTAGAAGAGCCAGGATGAACCATTCCATACGAATCTAAAAACACTTATTCTTTTTAAGAAAAAACGATATTACCCGAACTCGTGATAGTCCCTTTCAATACGCATTTTATATGCCGCAATCCATATTCCTGCTCGTAATCGCTTAACGCAGCCACGCAATCCCCCGGCACCATTATCTCATAGCCTCTGAGCGAAGCGTCTATTGCAGTATGCAGCACGCATATATTTGTAACAACGCCGACAATTATCAACGATCTTATCCCTTTTTCTTTTAGATGTAGGTCGAGGTCAGTGCCAAAAAAGGCGCTATACTTCTGCTTTTTTACTGCATAAGCTTCTTTTAAAAAAAGCTCATCTATTATCTCCGCTCCTTTAGTATCACGAATGCAATGCCTGCCCCATACATCAAACTCTTCATCGTCGGATGAATGCCAATCCTGTGTGAATATCAAATTTTTTCGTGTTACCTTTTCTATCAATGCCTTTATTCGCAGTATTATCTCTTCTACTGCGTCACCTACAAACAAAGCGCCGTCTTCGTAGCAGAAGTCTTTCTGCATGTCTATAACTACCAATGCACTTTCCTCAGGATTTACTACTACTTTTTCGGCCATATTTTTTTATATAACCCTCCGGATTTAATTAATATTGGTGCACTACCATGTCAAAAAGTGCAAGGTGGGAGAGGTTTAAAGAAGAGTTGCTTCCCATCGTTTTACTGTTTGCACTCTCATTTACAATACGCTTTATGGGCGGGGCATGGGAGACTAAATGGGATAACGATGCCTATATGGCAAGACAGGCGGAATATATTTACTCCCTTGGACACCCGGCAGTTCCTGACCCTTTCAGCTCGGCACCATTATATCAGCCCGGTATGGCTTATCTTCTTGCCCTCGTGGGGTGGATAATTGACCTTATCCCCGTCAAATTCACACTGTCCAGCATGACTATCGCTGAGGGGGTGGTGCCACCCTTGCTCGGGGCAGCTACCGTGCTGGTTATATACTGGTTTGCAAAAAGCCTGTTCAACAAATCTGCGGGTGTTGTTGCCGGGTTGCTCGCTTCCTTCTCTCATTTTTTAGTCTTCAGAACTATGAAAGGGTTCGTCTTCCACGACGCTCTTTCACTGTTTCTAATCATTTTAACTGTTATAGTTGTTTGGAAAGCGCTTAAAATAGTCGAAAATCCTTTTCCTGATGAATTCAAAACTAAAGCAGTCTATTTGGCTACAATTCTCGCTCCAGCAGTTCTTATTGGCGTTACGGGATTCACATGGGGTGGATACTTCAACCTTCATGCGATACTGATTTTCTACGGACTTCTTTTTTCTGCTTTCTTTTTGCTTCATCGCAATTCTATGAGGGTGAATAAGAATTATTTGCTGAAAACGTGGGTGTTCATCAGTTCTTCTATGCTTTTTGGAACAATAATAGCGTTAATTCTCTATCCGGTGCGTGGTCCCGCGGAGATATTGAGGGCTGCACAGATGCTGCGATTTACAGAAGGTCCTCTGGTCTATAAATTCACAGGTGACCTCATGCCACCGAGACCCGAAAGCTTTGAAGCTCTTTTTGGTACATTCCTGCTGGTTGGGATTGCCCTGACCGCAGTCGGCGTATATGCTCTTTACAAGCGCAATGAAAAATACGGTTTGTATCTCCTTGCTGCACTGCTCGCAACCATGATTCCGGCAGTCCGAGCATATCATTTCATAGACATGTTCTCGATCTTCGTGTACACATCGCTCGGCATAGGAACTTCCTTCATATTAGAAATAGCAAGGCGGGGACAGCAAAAATTAGTATGGAAAAAGCTGGCAGCAGTAGTTGTTCTTTTAATCTTTGGCATCGCTCTCGTAAATCCTGTTATTGGTTCTTTAAAAAATGATATGCGTTATTCCTATACTATTAAACCCGAATGGAAACAAGCATTATTGTACATCAAACACAATACAGACTCAGATTCTCTGTTTATCCACTGGTGGGACTATGGCAATTCATTAGCGTATTTCGCACAACGAAGGCCCGTAATTGACCAGATGCACTTTCCAGACGAGGATGTAAAGGCGGTTTCTGTGGTCATACTGGCAACTGACCCTGACAAAGGATTGCAGATCGCTCGAACTCTCAAACAAAAACATAATAGCTCAGAAGTATATCTGATGCTTTTTCTAAACGATGCCTTTATAGCACCCATAATAGGTTACGCTGCAGGATACAAACCAACATCCTTCAATGACTCAATCAGGATGACTTTCGATGATAATGGGCGATTGGTTGGGATGAACAATCTCACAAATCAGACTACTTACTATCGGCTCTGGACTAACCAGTCTATTGAGGGCTACACGCCTTTCTGTGTGAACAACGAGGTTAAAGTATATCTATTAGAGATATGAACATTATGATATTTAAGTGAAGCTATAAAGAAAAAGGGGGGGCAGTAGGGTAGCCAGGTTATCCTCGTGGCTTTGGGAGCCATGGACCCCAGTTCAAATCTGGGCTGCCCCATCAAACTTTCTTTCAAAAGAAAGTTTAATCAAAGAAACTTCAATGGGGAAGAAAAGATTTATCAAAAGTAAGTTAGTTTTTTTGGTAAAGCTTTTTGCTTGCAAAAAGGTTTAAGTAATTCTTTTAGTAAAGCTTTTCTTTTTAAGAAAAGGTTTGCGGCCAATTCTTATCCATCCAGCCGGGAATCCTTCCACTGTCTCTCGGACCCACAAGCACTGTCCAACCGGTAGCATCTTCTGTATCGCCAGAAAGTCTCGCTGCAAGACCTGGTATCACTATTGCCTTGTGCTTAACCTTCTTTTCCACTTCATAAGTTTCCAGGGTCTCTTTTATCGCCTCTGCGGTGAGCTGCCCACCCGCAACTGCTGATTCCACGCCTATACCATCCGTGTCCACCACCATCAAATAGGAATCAATCTTGTTAGAGGTGAGGTCGCTCTCCACGGTATAAAAAGTCAAAGCGAAATTAGTGGTGACAAAAAGAGGCGATTCCTCCGCTGGATTGCCTACCTCCCTCAAGCCCGGCTCTACACTTACCGGGCGCCTCGGGTCCGTATATACGTTTGCTACGAGCGTGCGCTCTGGTATCAACGAATGCGGTTCCATCGAGTGCAAAATCATTATATCCGCGTATTTTATGATGAACAAGTCCGCAATAATCGCTTCCCAGTAAGAAGCCTCCAACGCATTTTCAGCTCCTTCTCCGTGAACCATCCACGCGGTCATAGGCACGGACATCAAAGGATATGCAACTCCTTTATTCCCATCTACTATTCCCGCACGCCTTAGCTTTACAAACCCGGAAAATGTATCCGCAAGCCCTTCGCCCGTTGGATATGTCCCCGGGTCCAATACGATGTCCTCTACGCCAGCAGAAGAGAAAGTCAAAGCAAGGCTATTTAGCATATCGAGGTCCGGTGAAAACAACGTAACCGGAACTTTATACTCCCTAACAAGTTCCAGAAACTCTTTCCAGTTGGTTTCGTCCGCAGCATAGATCAACGGATTTCTATCCGAAACCGCCTTTAAACCTTCTTCTATTACTTTCGCATTGAATGAGCAAAGCACGAGCGGTAAATCAGTTTCTTCTGCTACATCCTTCACGCATTCTGCAAAAGTTTTTGCATCGCCAGACACAGAACGAACTGCAATCGCATCCAAGGTTAAAACTTCGCCAACGTAAAATTTACTCCAATTCGTTATCTTCCTTACCCGCTCTCTCAGTTCTTCTTCCTCCATCGTATCCCATACGTCATAAGCAAGCGCTGTTCGGTTAAAGAAAGTGAGTTCATGCCGGTGCATGATATCCTCTCCACCTATTT
>JANJFQ010000001.1 GCA_025435355.1 Candidatus Methanophagales archaeon
GTGGTGGACGGCATTGAATTGGGCTCCATTGAATATGGCGTAGAGCACTGCCACACGCCTGTGCTGGTGGTGCTTGGACATTCGAGTTGCGGCGCGGTTACCGCGGCTGTTGGAGGCGGTGTCGAAGGAAATATTGGGACCATCATGGCTGAAATCGAGCCCGCACTGGAAACCGCGAAAGAAACCAACAAAACCGGCACGGAACTGATAGAAGAAACGGTGAATGAAAACGTGAAGTTGGTCATCCAAAACATACTGAATAGAAGCCAGGTTACGAAAGAGCTTGTTGAAAACGGAAAGCTGGAGATAGTGGGCGCCAAATACTTCCTCGATACTGGAGAAGTAGAAGTAATAGAAGTAGTAGATGCTACTTCGCTTGCCGAAGTTACAACGCCAGCACCTGAGGAAACGCCAGTAGCGACGCCAACGGCAACACCAACGGCTGAAGAACCAACACCAACACCAACACCGACGCAAGCACCAGGCTTTGGGGCTGTCCTCGCCATGGCAGGAATCCTTGTAGTTGCATATTTTGTATTGCTGCGAAGAAGAATGTGAAACGAAAAAATTAGATTAGGGGATTTATTTTTTATTCCTCTTATTTTATTTTTTTCGCTTTAAGCAAAAATCGAAAAATTTTTATAACTCCCTTATGCAAAGTGATATGGGTGCCATAAAACGGTACAAAGTAAAGGCGAAAAATAGGGGGTATGTAATAAAATGGAACTAAACTTGGAAGAAGCAAAGAGGGTTGTAGAGGCGGCAGAAGCAAAAGCGGGAGCGATAGGTGTGCCGATGAACATTGCAGTTGTGGATGTAGGTGGGAACTTAGTGGCTTTTGAAAGGATGGACAATGCATGGTTAGGGAGCATAAACATAGCCATGAACAAGGCATTTACTGCTGTTGCGTTCAACATGACGACTGAAGATCTGGGTAAAGCGTCACAGCCTGAAAAATCGCTATTTGGCATACATGCGACGAACATGGGTAGATTGGTAATATTCGGAGGAGGAATTCCACTGAGGAAAGGTGGTGAGCTTGTAGGTGCAATTGGTGTCAGCGGAGGAGCTGTACCTCAGGATATAGAAGTTGCAGAGGCTGGCGTAAAGGCATTTTAATAGATAAAATATACTCAGCTTCTCCCTTTTTATTTTTTGAATAAATTCCGGAGAAAAGTTTATGGAAACGGAACGAATTCTTCTAAAGAAGTGTTTGGCAGAGTTGATAGGGACGTTCATCCTCGTGTATATAGGAGCAGGCGCAGCTGCTATCACTATTCTACTTGCAAAAGGAGAGACATGGCAATCCGATTTTCTTTGTAAAGGAATAGGTGCTCTCGGCGGTCTTGCCGATTGGCTCTCAATAGGAATCGCTTTTGCTATTGCAGTAGCCGCATCAATTTACATCTTTGGGCATATATCAGGATGTCATATCAACCCCGCGGTGACACTAGCTTTATGGGCAGTAAAGAGATTTCCGGGGAAAGAGGTTATTCCTTATATTATTTCCCAGTTGATAGGTGCTGCTCTGGCAAGCATTTTATTCGTTATAATAGTGGGTAAACGTGCAGCAACAGATGGATGTTGCGGTGCCACTGCATTATTTCCCGGTATCAGCTATGCGCAGGGGATTTTAAATGAGGCAGTGATTACGTTTTTTTTGATGCTCACTATCATGGCATTGGCAGTTGATGAAAGGACACCAAAGCAGTTCGCTGGCTTAATCATTGGTCTGGTAGTAGGCGGGGGCATAATCACTACGGGTAACATTACCGGGGCGTCATTTAATCCTGCAAGAACATTTGGACCTTATGTCGGAAACACTTTGTTTGGAGGACCAAATCTTTGGGCTCAGTTCCCAATATATATCATAGGTCCCGTAATTGGAGCGATTATTGCGGCTTTCTTATATACTTACATAGCTGGACTTAAAACGTAAATCTCTGAAGAAAGAGAGTATGCCATCGATGCTGTTTGCGTTTTTAAATTATTTGTCAGTAGTTGCGTATGTTGCTATCCTAAATTTCTTTCAGAAACGGGGGCGTTCGGAAGTACTGATAAAAAAGAAGGGGTTATAACCCCAGTTCCTTCAACTTCTCTTCCGTAGGATGCCCGTTTTCATCGTAACCCCGCTTCTCATAATACACCGTGAGCATCTTCTCTAAGGGATGCACCTTCCCCTTTGCGGGTCCTTCCGGCATCGGCTCCTTTAGCAGTCTCTCAGGCAGCGTGTCATCCTTCCTCCCGAACCCCTCTCGCTTGTTAAACATCCTTTCCAGTGCGAATATCCGCTCACCAGTCTTTAAAAACTCTTTCTCTCCATAAACCATCCCAGCCCGCTGCACCTGCAATCATGTCCGCATACTCCTCTGCACCCACGGCAAAAGTCAGGAATATGCAATTAACCGCGGAATCAATCGCAGCATAGAAGTCCTGGAACAATATCGTCAAGTCCACCCTTTCTTCACTCGCATCAAATGGATCAACCTTCAGCGGCGACCTGACTGCCTCAACTGCAATCGTATATCCGCTGACATGACAGCCTCCCCGGTTCGCAGTTGCGAAAATCAATCCTATGCCCATTGCTCCCCTTGGGTCGTATGCAGGAAGCTCAAGCCCTTTCACCTGCATCGTATAATAATCTGCGCCTTTTCCTATCTTCTCTGCTGCTTTCCTCGTCCCATCCGCTAAGACATCGCCAAAACCTTCTCGCTTCGCTATCAGTTCTGTCATACTTACCATCGCTTTATCATCACCGAATTTTAGTTTGAAACCAACATCCTTCTTGGAAATTATCCCTTTTTCGAAAAGTTCCATCGCAAATCCTATGGTATTGCCCACGGAAATCGTGTCCAGTCCATATTCGTTACATATATAGTTCACTTTCGCAAGCGCACCCAAATCACTCACGCCGCACTGACCACCGAATGCCCAGCTCGTCTCATATTCGAGATTCTCTCCTTCTATTCCTTTATACTTCCCTTTATCTACAATTCACGTGTAAATAACGCATTGTCAGAGCCATATGAGAAAACAAGTTTCAGCTTAAAGCCATCCCAATATCACACTTTATATACCTGTGTTATATAAAATGGTTGTGATATGAAAATGAATGTGAAACTATTCCCGGTAGCGGTAACGGCACTCGTGATGCTTTCGGCTTTCGCCGGTGCCTGTATGCAAAACGTATTTGCCTATAATCACGCATCAGGTAATGCAACGCATAGTATAGCAATCGTTCCTAATCCCAACCAAATAACCCATGTGAACATCGTTGTTGAAGAGACAAAACGAATGATTGAATCCAAATCCGAAGATGTCACTTTACTGGATGTGAGAACAGCGGATGAGTATCACACAGCGCATATAGAGGACGCAACATTGATTCCAGTCGCAGAGTTAAGTAATCGAACGGAGGAGTTGAACAAGAGCAAGAAAATCATTGTTTATTGTCGAAGTGGTAAGCGGAGTGTTACAGCCAGCGGTATTCTTATAGAGCATGGGTTCGACAGGGTTTACAACGTGCTTGGTGGAATAAACGCATGGGAAGAAAGTGGTTATGCCGTTGTTCCTTCCACAACTCCTGAACAGCCAGGATTCGAATCAGTTCTTGCAATTGCTGGTTTGCTTGCCGTTGCCTGTTGGATAAGGTGCAAGAAGGTATCGTTTAAGTGACCCGGGAAATGTAAGGACAAAATCGTATGCACGTAAATTATTGACATAGCTTTTCATATCCTTTTTATATAAACAGTAACAAGTATATATAACTAAAATAGGTGGTGATAATATGCAGGAAAAGGTAAACGAGGTTATAGAAAAGGAGATAAGACCGCTTTTGGCGATGGACGGCGGCAGTATCGAACTAGTAAGCGTGGAGAACGGCGTGGTGAAAGTGAGGTTGAGTGGTGCATGTGCGGGATGTCCGATGAGTCAATACACACTGGTGAACTTCGTTGAAGCGACGTTGAAGGAAAAGGTCCCTGAGGTGAAGGAAGTAATTGCGGTTGATGACTTCAAGGACCGGTTTGGACCAGGGCGGAGTTGCTATTAAATTGGTGGATGAGGATGTTTCTCTAAGTGAATCCGAATTGAGGAGATACGAGAGACAGATACGGCTATTTGGAGAGGAAGGGCAGAAGAGTCTTAAAAAGACGAAAGTTACAATTGCTGGCGCTGGTGGACTCGGTTCTGTCTCAGCAGCATATTTAACGGTTGCAGGAGTTGGAAGGATAAGAGTCGTGGATAATGATGTAGTAGAATTGAGCAATTTAAATCGTCAGATATTGCATTGGGAAAAGGATATAGGACGGAGGAAAGCGGAATCGTTTGAGGGAAAACTCTCGCAGATGAATCCGGAGGTGGAAGTGGCGGTACTGAACGAGAAGATAGTAGAGGATAATGTTGCTGAGATTGTTTGCGATTCTGATTTGATAGTGGATGCGATGGACAACTTTCAAACGAGATACTTGCTGAACAGGGTTGCTTTAGAGAAGAATATGCTTTTTTTTCATGGAGGCGTGTATGGATTTGAGGGTCAGGTGACAACGATAATTCCGGGTGAGACAGCTTGTTTAAGGTGCATATTCCCTGAAGCACCTGCTCCAGAAACTTTTCCCGTAATAGGCGCTACGTGTGGTGTGATAGGTGGTATTCAAGCAACAGAAGTGGTGAAATATATTGTGGGTGTGGGGGAGCTGCTAACAAACAGGCTTTTGGTATGGGATGGATTGGATGCGAGGATAGAGGAGTTTGCAGTTGAGAGGAACCCGGCGTGTGTGGAGTGCGGTGATTTTTAGTATTTATAAGTCCACAGGATATTAGCGATTATAGGGGTGCCATACGCGATGATAAGCCCTGTGATTAAAATTGCTCCTTCAAGATTTCCAAATGAGATATGCGAGATTGAGGTTAAAAGGGACGTTTCTAAATGCATAAACTGTGGCACATGCGCTAAGGTATGCCCTTTCGGAGTTCATGAAAGAAAAACGGGTTATAATAGGATTTCTAAGCCTTTAAGTCACCTCTGTATGGGCACTTCATGTGAAGATAAACCTTTTTACTGCGTCAATCGCTGCCCCCGAAAAGCGCTTTCCCTGGTCATAAGCCCTGAATACAGAACTATTGGGGATTATCGCTGGACTCGTGACCTTATAATCGGAACATGGTGGCATGCAGAAACAGGAATACCGCTTAATGGGAGAAGATACGAAATTGGGAACTCCGGGGGTGGTTTTGACCGCATAATCTTAAATTTCCCGAAGGATGGCGTAAAAGACGATATTGAAGATGAAGATATAAGCACTGAGATAGACCTCAATAAGAGGGGTGATGGGAAGAAAATCAATATTAAAGTACCGTTCTACGGCGGTGGGATGTCTTTTGGCTCTGTCAGTCTATCAGTAATGCTTGCAAAAGCAAAAGCAGCGAGAGCATGGAGCACATTTACCTGCACGGGTGAGGGTGGCTACCCGGAAGAATTAAAAGAATACGATGATAACGTGATTACACAGGTTGCAACCGGGTTATTTGGTGTGATGGAAGACACCATTCAACGTGTAAAGATTGTTGAATTAAAATATGCACAGGGTGCAAAGCCGGGTCTTGGTGGGCATTTACTGAGCGATAAAGTAACAACAGAAGTTGCACGTATGCGAGAAGCTGTTTCAGGGAGTAGCTTGTTTTCTCCTTTCCCATTTCATAGCGTCTATTCGGTGGAAGACCATAAAAAACATGTAGATTGGATAAAAGAGATAAATCCTGATGCCATTGTCTCTGTAAAGGTTTCAACGCCCACGGATGTAGATATGGTGGCAGTGGGGAGCTATTACGCGGGTGCAAATATTCTTCATCTTGATGGTAGTTACGGTGGCACGGGAGCGGCACCCGATATTGCGAAGAAGAATATCGCAATGCCTGTCGAATATGCGATACCGAAGGTGCATGAGTTTCTTAAAGAGGAGGGCATACGAGATAAGATGACGGTTATCGCAAGCGGTGGTATAAGAACAGCTTATGATGCGGCAAAAGCGATTGCTCTGGGTGCCGATGGCGTTGTTATCGGCACAGCCGAGCTCGTTGCACTGGGATGTGTCCGGTGCGGTAACTGTGAGTCCGGGAGGGGATGCTCGCGTGGAATTACAACAACCGACCCGGAACTTTCCAAAGCCGTTGATACCGAATGGGGTGCTCAACGCCTGATTAATCTATATGCTTCGTGGAGAAGCGAGATTGTTGGTATCCTTAAAAGGCTCGAAATGAAGAGTATAAAGGAATTGGTAGGGAGATACGATTGTTTGTATTATCTGGAATGAAATTCATATTTTAAACTATAAAAATAATAAGAACAAGAAGGAAACGAAGTCATGAAGCTATACAAATCCGAGGCGGAAGGTGGATGTGGTGTCGTCGGTTTCGCATCCACGATTCCAATCAGGGGTAAGCACATATTTGAACCCGCTATACAGATGCATAACCGTGGTAACGGAAAGGGAGGCGGTATTGCCGCAGTTGGTCTCTCTCACGAAGACCTCGGAGTTACAGAATCAATACTTAAAAACGATTATTTGCTACTGATAGCATTACTCAACCCGGAAGCCCGCAGCGAGATAGAAAAGGCGTTCATAACGCCTTTGATGAACGTTGATAAGTCAGAAAGGATACCAACCGTTTCGGATTATCGCAAGATAAAGGGGTTAGAGACAAAACCACCGGATGTATGGCGCTATTTTGTCCGTGTTAAAGAGGATGTGCTTGATAGGTTCATAATGGGAAATAAATTAGAGGATAGAGACCGAAGAAGAGCAGAAGACGAGTTCATCTATCAAAACAGTTTCAAAATCAATACGAAGTTCTACGCTTCGCTCGGCGAAAAGAGTGCGTTTGTGCTCTCTCATGGCAGGAATATGATGATATTGAAGATAGTTGGCTATGCAGAGGACATTGTAAGATACTATGGGCTTGAGGATTTCAGAGCTCATGTCTGGATAGCGCATCAGCGTTATCCCACAAAGGGTAGGGTCTGGCATCCGGGCGGTGCACACCCATTCATGGGCATGCATGAAGCTCTCGTTCACAATGGTGATTTCGCTAACTATCATTCCGTGGTGGAATATCTTGAACAGCGTGGCAGACATCCTCTATTCTTGACCGATACAGAGGTTTCCGTTCTGCTATTTGACCTGTTAAACCGGCAGTATAACTATCCGCTGGAGTATATTATAGAGGCAATGGCGCCAACGACCGAGCTTGACTTTGATATGCTACCCGCAGAAAAGCAGAAGATATACCACGCTATACAGACTACGCATATACATGGTTCACCTGACGGACCCTGGTTTTTTATAATTGCGAGAACCGAGCCTTACGAGAACTATTTCCAGTTGATTGGGATAACGGATACCGCTATGCTGAGACCGCAGGTATTTGCACTTGTAGATGGAGAAGATGTCCCGATAGGGCTCATCGCTTCGGAAAAGCAAGCGATAGATGCAACACTTAAGAGTTTATCTGAGGAGGATAAGAGAGTTCCTTCTGTCGCGGATAAGTACTGGAATGCACGTGGCGGAAGCTATACCGACGGCGGTGCTTTTATATTCACAATAAAGGGTGCTGAGAAGAAAACTCTCGTATGCACCAATAAGTTCGGCGAAGTTATAAAAACACCCGAATATCAGACGCACTGCGATTTCACAAAACCTGTCACGACACTCCAGAATTGCGATAGGCAAGGAGAAAAGATAAAGGCAGAATTGAAAAGTCCGCTAAACGTATTCGAGTTCTTGAGAAGAGGCGTTAAGGATTGGGATTGTAACAAACTACGATGGACTGTATCCGAGCTTACAAAGTATGCAAATGAAGATGAGCGGAGCAAGGCGATTGTGGTAGAGGGTTTAACGCTCCTTAACGACCGCAGGTATGACACAGGTACTAAAAAGAGGAGTTCGGTAGCCCAGATTGTAAAAGAAGCACTTCACATGATATTTGATGAGACACTGGCGATAGAGGCAAAAAGCGCGGGTATCTATCATTTGATTTGCTGGTCGAATAAGGACCGTTTTAGACCGCCGGAGAGAGAAGACGATATTTTGATAGTAAATGCGGCGAAATTTCCACCCGAAGGAGAAGAGAGTGATGCGAGGCTTATTGTAAAGGCTTATGAAATGTGCTGGAAGAGGTTTATTGTATATAACGCACATGGGCAGCGTTTTTGCGGCTCAGGATTAGGTCCTGATACAACAGGTGTGCGGATTGATGTTTATGATAGCCCCGGGGATTATCTCGGCTCATCTATGGATGGTGCGGAACTTTACGTACACGGAAATGGGCAGGACCAGCTCGGGCAGATATTGAAGAATGGAAAACTCGTTGTCTTCGGTGATGTCGGACAGACGTTCATGTATGGGGCAAAAGGAGGAGAAGCATACGTGTCGGGAAATGCGGCTGGCAGACCACTTATAAACGCAGTGGGAAAGCCTCGCGTGGTGATAAATGGGACATGTCTTGATTATTTAGCGGAATCCTTCATGGCTGGTGAACCTCTAAATGGCGGCGGCTTTGTAGTGGTGAATGGGCTCGAACCCGATGAGAAAGGTAATTTTATAGAACAGGATACGCCATATCCGGGTTCAAACTTGTTTTCACTTGCTTCCGGCGGTGCGATTTATATAAGAGACCCGCATTGTAAGCTGATAGAGGAGCAATTAAACGGTGGTGAATTCTCAATCCTTACGGCAGAAGATTGGGCGCTTATTTTACCTTATTTAAAAGAAAACGAGAGGTTTTTTGGTATATCCGTCGAAAATGACCTTCTGGTTGTAAATGGCGATAAGAAAACACCGCAAGAGGTGTATAGAAAGGTTAAGCCGGTAAAGACTTCTGTTCTTGTGGAGTGTCATGATGCGGATGAATAAATAGCACCAAAAAATTTGTAAGATACTTTTTATTTTATTTTAAGAGATGATGTAATATGGAAGAAGGAATAAGTTTTGAGGAAGCGATGAAGAGGTTAGAGAGGATAGTGGAAATGCTGGGTGAAGGGAATCTTTCTCTGGAAGAATCACTGAAGATATTTGAGGAGGGTATGGGACTGTGCAAGTTTTGCAATAAGAAGTTAGACGAGGCAGAATATAAAGTGGAGAAGTTGATGGAGAATGAAGGAGGGGGGATAAGCGTGGAGGAATTCGAGGTGAAGGAGTGAATATGGAAGCTAAGGATGACTTAGAAAGAGCATTGTATTATGCAAAAGAGTTTCGTGACAAAGTGTTTGTGATAAAATTCAGTGGTGAAGTATTGGCAGATGAAGGCATAATGGACTCAGTAATTTCTGATTTAATCACGTTAAAATACGATGCCGGCATAAACGTAGTCGTCGTGCATGGAGGAAGTAAGAGAATATCTTCTATGATGGATAAATTTGGTTTGAAGGCGAGATTTATTGACGGATTAAGAGTTACAGATGAAGATGCGCTTGAGGTTGTCCAGGCAGTCCTATCTGATTTTAATCAAAGGATAGTTTGGAATATAAATCAAAGAGGGGGTAAAGCAGTTGGCATTTCTGCCGTTTCTGGCAATTTATTTGCAGCCAGAAAAATACACCCTGATTTAGGATTGGTTGGAAGCATTGAAGAGGTTGATGATGAACTTGTTACGTTATTTACACGAAATGGATATATACCCATAATCTATCCAATAGGCTCAGACGGAGAAGGAAATCTGCTTAACATCAATGCAGACCATGGTGCGAGCGAGCTGGCATGCAGTCTAAATGCGGAGAAACTCATCATTTTAACACCTGTGAAGGGTGTGCTACGTAATCGCAACGATGAAAACACTCTGATACCGGCACTGACGTTATCAGAGGCAAAAAGCATTCAGGAAGAGAGTTTCATAACCGCGGGTATGAAGCCGAAGATAGAATCCTGCGTAACTGCGGTAGAGTATGGTGTTAAATGCGCACATATTATTGGGTTGAAAAACCACGCGATATTACAAGAGATATTTACCGAAAAAGGCTCTGGAACGATGATAACGAGGTGAATCGAATATTCATAAATATTCCACCTCACCACTCGAATAAATTTTTACGGATGCTTTTCGAGCAGCCCAGCACTGGAAATTTATCGCAACAGGCAAACTTGTTATGTGCGTACCTGCGGTTTCTATATGCACGTCAAGCGCAGTTGTTTTCCCTCCCAAACCCATAGGACCTATGCCCGTGTTGTTCACCGCAGCGAGAAGTTCTTCCTCAATTCTCGCTATCCTCACATCTTTGCTCCTCTCGCCTACGGGTCGAAGCAACGCTGCTTTCGCGAGCCACATCGCTATATCGGCAGAGCCACCCATACCAACACCAATGATTGTGGGCGGGCAAGGTTTCCCGGCAGCGTTGAGCACCGTCTCGAGAACAAACTTCTTTATCTCTTTCTCTGCTTCCTCTTCCGGCTTAGGAGTAAACATAGTAAAAGCACTGACGTTCTCCGAGCCTCCACCTTTTGGAAATGCGGTTATCTCAAGTCCGTCAATATCTGCGATTTTATAATTTATATACGGCATTCTATCACCTATGTTCGCTCCCTCGCCCTCTCTTGTTATCGCATCCACCACGTTTGGGCGTAACGGGATTATCTTCGTGGCTTCCTTCACGCCCTCGCGTATGCCGCTCTCAACGTCGCCCAAGTTCATGCTTATGATGCCACTTTTGAGCTTCACGAAAAAAAGCGGGATGCCTGTATCCTGACATAAAGGTCTTTGCATTTCCTCCGCAAGCTTCACATTCTTGAGCATTGCCTTCAACTGCACCTTCGCTATTTCATTCTCTTCGCACTCGTATGCACGAACCAACGCCTCTTTCACATCGCCCGGAAGTGTTGTCTCTGCCCTCCTCAAAATAGTTATCGTTACTTCCGTAATCAATTCTTTCGTAATCATTTGGTAAAAACTAAGCCAGCCACCCGTGTACAAGCATAGCGATCAAATATAAAGCGAAAAAGAGAAGCACCAGCAGCACCCCAGTCCCTATGCTCATTCTTTCCATTGGTTCTTCTACTGGTCGCATCTTTACCTCCTCCAGATCTCGCTCGTAATGCTTATATACTGGTTGTATTACCAGGTTGAAAACGAAAACAAAAGGTTTCAACAGCGCTACACCTATCATGTCCATCATCATTCTTGTTCCTCGCAGTGGATTCTTGCTGAACTTGACGAAAAAATCCGCTATTCTCAATACTATTTTCTCTACGGCAATCGCAAAACTCACTAATGGGCTCTCGCATAGCCATATGAATCCTCTACCAGCTTTTCTATACAGATAATCTACGTCATTCGTTATCTTCTCATGAGGCGCAAAGAACCCTATCATGAAGAACAGAAAAACAGTCATCAGCACCAACTCTACTGTTCCTAAAGTGTGCCCGAGTTCGTATGCATGGTAATGTAACGCCGCCTCCTTATAAGGCAGTATTCCATAAAGCAACTTTGGGTATAATCCGATAACAATGCAAAGGAAAGCGGTAACGCACATTGGAACAAGCATTGGTAACGGCGCCTCCTTCGCTTCTATATTCTCATTTTTACTGAAAAAAGCAAAATAGGTGAGTTTTAAGAATGATATGAGTGTGCCTACTGAACCCAACATCAAAGCTAATTCTAAAATCCCCATTCCTCGTACCCCGTTTAAAGCTGCCTCGTGTGCCGCGTGAATTATCATACCCTTGCTCACATATCCATTAAAGCCTATAACGCCGGAGATGGAAAGCGCCGCTATCACGCACGTTATCATCGTTACGGGCATCTTCTTCGCCAGTCCTCCCAGTTCTGTGAGGTTGTTTTTTCCTGTTCTATATATCACTGCACCCATACACATGAACAGCGTTGTCTTGAACAACAGGTTGTTGAAAAGGTGTGCAATTGAACCGTTTATAGCTATCTCAGTTGCTACTCCGGCTGCCATTCCCACACCTGCTACCATATAGCCCAATTGACTCACAATGTGATAAGAAAGGAGTTTTCTCACATCGTTCTGTAATATCGCAAATATAACGCCGTAGAGACACATCGCTCCGCCCAGGTATGCTACCGCTTCTACACCCGAGAAGGTCCTCGCAAGCACGTATATACCCGTCTTCGTAGTGAATATGGACAAAAAAATGGTGCCTGCTATGGTTGCCTTCGGATACGAATCCGGCAGCCATGTATGCAGTGGAATAAATGCTGCGTTTACTCCTATCCCTATAAGCAAAAGGAAATATCCTAGACCCGGCTTTACTGGTCCTACTGCGATAAGACCGGTGTTCATATAATGTATTAGTATCCCGCCGAGAAGGGCACAACCACCAAACAGGTGAAACAGAATGTATCGCATTCCCGAATCTCTCGCTCTCCTCGAACCCTCGTACCATATCAAACCAAGAGAAGAGAACGCCATCATCTCCCAGAATATGTACAGCGTGAAGAAATCTCCCGCGAATACCGCTCCCAACGCGCTTCCCATGTACAGCAACGCACATATATGATGACCATTCTCTTTTACAGTAGATAGAGAATATATTATCGCCGACCCTCCCGCTATGGCAAATATATACCCCATTATAATGCTCAATCTACCAAGATATCCACTCTCAACGTGTAAGAATGTCAGCTTCAATCCCGGCAGAACAGAAAATTCCCAGCCGGGTAGTGGTTGTCTTCCTATCAAAGCCACACTTATCAAACCAAGCGCTGCTAAAAGGATAAGGTAAACGTTCCTCACTCTACCTTTCCCAAAGAGAGGTATTAACACCGCACCAAAGATGAATATAAAAGCCGGTGGTATGTTCGGTACACTGCTTATATCAATCATCCTGCTTTCCTTCCTTTTGTATCAAAGACAATATCTTCGCCATTACCATGAAAAGTCCAACTCCTATCGCACCGTATAGAAAGCCTGTAAACTGCTCCGATTGTCTCAAAAACACAAATATTGCTGATATCCCTAATACCACACACACCATCATCAGTAGCAATCCTTTCAGCACCTTTTTATCCATCTTTCTTCTCCATCATCCCCCCTTCCGATGGCTTCATTACAAATTTTATGGTGTATATAAATAAATATAAGTATTTCTTAATTTTTTCTTTCGGAAGATAAGATTTTTAGATTACAGAAGTATATCTTAACTGAACACATACCCTAAATAAAAAGAGAAAAGAGGTGAAAGAAGAAGCGATGGCGGCGGAATTATTATTAGAAGTTAGGGATGTAATGACCTATCCAGCTATCACTGAAGATGAAGACGCTTCGGTTGCTATAATATCGAAGGACATGAAATTGTCGAGAATAGGGAGTGTGGTCATAACAAAAGAAGATAAACCCGTAGGGATAATCACTGACCATGACATAGTGGTAAAAGTTATAATGAAGGATAGAAACCCAAGTAAGGTAAAAGCGGAAGAAATAATGTCCTCCCCTTTGGTGACCATCGAGGCAGATGCATCTCTTATGGGTGCATGCAAACTCTTGGCAGAGAAGGGCATAAGAAGACTACCTGTGACTGAGGATGATGCGCTCGTGGGCATCGTAAGTGTTAGAAATATACTGACAAGAGAGCCAGAGCATGTAAGAAAATATTTATTTTAATCCCGAGGAATTTAGCAATAGGATTCGGTAAATCGTCCAGCAAAAATCAAAAGTTATTAATACTCTAAAACCTTATAAACATAAGGGGGTGATGTAAAAAAATGTTGTTTATGACGTGCGTGAGAGTCAATCCGGGCATGGTGGAGAACGCGAGAAAATTCGGTGACAGGATACTTAAAGAGCCGCCCAAGGGCGTCAAGTTCCTGCAGGTTTATCATACGCTGGGTAGGTATGATGCGATATGGATTTACGAGGCGGAAGACGCAAAAGTGATTGAAGATTTCCTTCATCAAAGCCGGGATGTCTCAACAACCGAAACCTGGGTTGCGTTTGCAAGGGAGATGTAGGTAAGGGGTCTGTCGCCAGCCCCCTCCCTTTTTATTTTTTAAAAACTTGCCTATTGGTTCCGATTACAACCACAGCAGCCCATGCGTCAGATAAATAATCAGATAGAGCGTGAAAAACACGAGTGCCAGCAACACCCCTGTTCCTATCGCCACTCTCGGCACTTCTCCCGGATACACCTTCTTGAGCTCCTCCAAATCCCGCTCATATCGCATATACGCGGGATTGAAAGGTCTCATTACCACTGCACCCACCATAGCCACCATTATTCTTGACGCCGCCGTTGGGTTCCTGCTGAACCATACGAAAGAATCAGCAATTCTAAGCAATCCTTTATCAATGAAATTCGCAACTGTCACTAATGGCTGCTCGCAGAACCATATAAACCCTCTCCCTGCCTTCCTGTATAGGTGGTCTATATCATACGTTATTCTTTCATGTGGTGTAAGTACGATTTTCATTATGAAGAACATAAATGCAGTCATTATCAACAATTCCAGCGTGCCTATCGTATGCCCAAGTGCGTATGGATGAAAATGAACAACTTCATAAGGTAGTATTCCGTAAAGCAGCTTTGGATACACACCAATAGCAACGCAAAGGAAAGCAGTAACGCTCATTGCGATTAGCATGGGCAGCGGTGCTTCTTTCGCTTTTATTTCATCATTTCGCTTGAAAAACGTGAAATAAGTGAGTTTTAAGAAAGACAGGAAAGTGCCTACTGAACCCATTATCAAAGCAAGTGCAAGGATATGCATCCCGTCCAGTTCCGCAGCTTGAATCACCATACTTTTGCTTATGTATCCGTTAAAGCCCATAACGCCTGAAATAGAAAGAGCTGCTATCACGCACGTTATCATCGTCACCGGCATCTTCTTCGCTAATCCACCAAGTTCTGTAAGGTTGTTCCTTCCTGTCGCATATATCACTGCACCCATACACATAAACAGCAGTGCCTTATACAAAATATGGTTGAAAACGTGTGCGATTCCTCCGTTTATCCCTATATAAGTCCCTATCCCTATACCAGCAACCATGTAGCCTACCTGACTCACAATATGGTAAGAAAGGAGTTTCCTTACATCGTTTTGCATCAGTGCAAACACAACACCATAGAGGCACATCGCTCCGCCTATGTATGCTACCGCCTCTACACCAGGAAAAGTCCTCGCAAGCACATATACGCCCGTCTTTGTCGTATATACAGACAAAAATACAGCTCCTGCTATCGTTGCTTTTGGATATGAATCCGGTAACCAGGTATGCAGTGGAATAAATGCCACGTTCACACCTATTCCGATAAGCATAAGGAGATATCCTAAAATACCTGCTTCATTTATATTTATAGACGCCACCAGTACAGAACCTGTGTTCATGTAATGTATCAGTATTCCACCAAGAAGGGCACAACCACCAAACAAGTGAAACAGGATATATCGCATCCCCGCGTTTGTCGCCCTCTCTGTCCGGCTGTACCAGATTAACCCGAGCGAAGAGAAAGCCATTATCTCCCAGAAGATGTACAAAGTGAAGAAATCGCCGGCAAATACCACACCAAGGGCGCTTCCTAAATATAGCAATCCACATACAAACTCGCCGCTCTCTTTCACTATATTTACTGAATATAATATCGCAGCACCGCCTATCAGAGCAAATATGTAGCCCATTATAAGGCTCAAACTATCGGCATGCAAGAACGTCAGCTCAAATCCGGGGAGAACTGTAAATCCCCATGTTGTCTGTGGTTTTATTAAAGCTACACTGATTAACCCAAGCGCAGCTAAGACGATAAGATAAATCTTCCTCCCCTTTCCCTTTCCGAGCAAGGGTATTAATGCAGCTCCTGCAAGGTAAATAAGAGCAGGAGGCACATTCGGTATGCTACTTATATCAATCATCCTGCTTACCCTCCTTTTGTATTAGTATCGGGCAACGCTTATCATTTACCTAAATCCACACGCCCATATATGTCCAAGAAATAACCAAATATGCCACAGCGAAAGCAAGCGAATAAAACAGCGCAGCCCCTATCGCTAAGGTTCGGGTATCTCCTATACATTCTTTTGACATTTCTAATCCCTTCGCATAGCCCATGCGAGCAGGACTAAACGGTCTCAGCACCGTCACACCCACTAAGTTTACCAGTATCTTCGTTGCAAGCGCCGGATTCTTCCCAAAACATCTCCACGAGCCCAAAATTTTTTTTATTCCCATGTCCTTTCACCCCCTATTTTTCATCACCCCTTCGGGACACCTTCTTCACCTTCGCTTTTTGTTCCCCTTTAGCCACCTTTTTCACTTGTATCACAAGTGTCCCCTATACACTATATGTAACATGAGTATTAAAAAGGTTTTCGATTATGGCACGTCGTGCCACCGGTGCCACCCGTGTCACCAATGGCACAAAGATAAGAAAAACATTAGCGAGTTCCTATACTTGTTTACTGCTGAACCTGCCGAAAACACAGAGAGCCTGGAAAATCATTTACTGGATCTCCGCGATCTCGGCGGTAAACAAATACAAATTTTCCATTGGCTATTGGCTCCAATTACGCCCATAGCACCCCGTACGTCAGATACATAAACAGGTATAGCGTGAAAAACATGATTACCAGCAGCACGCCTGTTCCAATCGCCACCCTGTGCACCTCTCCGGGATACAACCTCCTGAGCTCCTCTAAATCTTGCTCATATCGCATATACCCTGGATTAAATGGTTTCAAAAGCACCATGCTTGCCGTAAGCACCATTATTCGTGAGGCTACTGCCGGGTTCTTGCTGAACCAAACGAAGGAATCAGCAATTCTCAACAGGGTTTTGTCAATGGAATCCGCAAAATTTAACAACGGTTTCTCGCAGAACCATATAAATTTCTTCCCCGCTATTCGATAGAACCAGTCGGTATCAAGCGTGATTGTTCGTTCCCCGCGAAGCATCCCTTTCAGCATCCAAAATGCTAAAAATGTAAACAGAAGTAGTTGACTCATTCCTATTACATGCGATGCGGTGTAAGGAGCATAATCAACTGCATAAGGAAGCATCTTGTAAAGGGCTTGTGGATACACGCCGATAAATACGCAAAGAAAAGCAGTAACACCCATCGCTGCGAGCATATTTTTAGGTGGCTCTCTTGCCTCAACGACCGACTTCTTTCTCCCAAACCATGTAAGATATGGGAGTTTTAGACATGTGACGAGGAATGTTCCTATTGCAGCTCCTTCGAGCAACAACCATACAATGGGCAGATGTGCCGCCGCTTCCACAACCATTGTTTTACTCACAAATCCACTGAACAGAGGGAATCCGGAAATGGAGAAAGCGCCAATCATGTAAAGCCCGAAAGTGAGGGGCATGTATTTGTACATACCGCCCAATTCAGTGAACTTACTTCTCCCCGTCATCTCAAGCACTGCACCTGCACCCATGAATAGCAACGCCGTATAAAGAATGCAGCTTAAAGCATGTGCAGTTGAACCATTTATTGCCATCCCGATTCCTATTCCAACACCTGCTACCATGTATCCTCCCTGACCGATGATAGAATAGGCGAGAAGTCTTCTTATATCATTCTCAAGCACAGCGAAAATAACTCCATACACTGCCATTATCGCTCCCAACCATATCAAAAGCTCAACACCCGGGAAACCCCGGATCAACACATATATCGCACTTTTTGTCGTGAACGCGGTCAAAAATACGGCTCCAGTAACCGTGGCTTCCGGGTAAGCATCAGACAACCAGGCATGCAATGGAGGAACCGCGGCGTTTATAATAAAACCAACGAATATAAAGTAAGAGGACAAGTAACCCCAACCCGTTCCCCAACTAAAAGGGTTAAAAGCAATGGAGCCTGTGTTTTGCATGTGTAAAATAATGCCTGCTAATAGGCATATACCACCAAAAATATGCACCATGATATATCGGAATCCCGCTTCAGAAGATGCCTTCGTCTTGCGATACCAGATAAGGAAAAGCGAAGAAAAAGCCATCACTTCCCAAAATAAGTACAGAGTAAAAAGGTCCCCTGCGAAAACTATTCCCAGTGCGCTTCCAACGTAGAGGAAGGCAGATATATGTTGCCCGTCCTCTTTTACATGCAGTGCATAAAGAGTGGCACAAAAAGCTACAATAACAAATATATAACCGAAAACCAAACTCAATTGGTCAACCCTGCCAAAAACGAGCTCATATTCCAAAAGAGGAATACTCCAGAATACACCTTCCGACATATACAGAAGGTCTATAAGCGCCGCTATCGGCAACAGAAGCAGATATATCTTTTTCCAGTTTCCTTTTAGGACCGGTATTAGAAGAGCGCCTAAGATAAATATAAGTCCCGGATGCAGCCACTCAATCATAATAATCCTCCCCCCTTTGAAGCCAGTGATGCCCCAGGGCTTTTGAGACAACGATGATCAGAATACAGCCAATAAACCCACATATTGCACTAAATCCCGGGATTGCCTGCCATAAGAAGGCAGCGTGAGCATGCTCGTGGAAATTAACGAGCACACCAGCTAATACAGTCACCGCAAGGCATACATAAAGCATACAAACCAAATACTTCTTTTCTATCCCCACTTCATACGACCTCCAAATTTACAACTAACCTGTTATTCGCAACCTCTGCAAACCTTTTCGCCTCCGCTTTTTATTTTTACCTAAACCCACGCCTTCCCATACGTCAGATAAAGGAACAAATACATCATGCTGAAGGCAAGCGACATCATTACCACAGTCCAAATCGTCAAGCCTTGGAGCTGTTCTTCGGGGCATCTACCCTTCATCGCTTCTTCTAAATCACGCTCATAGCGCACATACGTATGATTAAATGGTTTCAGCAGTGTCGCTCCTACCACGTCTATCAATATCCTTGTTGCAAGTGCCGGATTTTTGCTAAGACATCTCCACGGGCCAAAAATATTTTTTATTCTCATTTCCTTTTTCCTTCACCTCCTACTTTTATCCTTCTGAGGACACCGCCTTACTTGCACCTCGCTTTTCTCCCCCGTGACTTTGGTGTCACCAGTGTCCCCAATTAATTATATGTCACAGGTGCCTTATAAAACTTTCGGTTTCGCGCAAAGAAACATCGAGGATGTAAAAATCGAAATGTATTTATATACCCTCTATAAATAGGTGATAATTGTAGAGTCTTCAGATAAAGATGGGCGTAAAAGAATCCTTAGAAAAAGCGATAATGGATAAAAGAACGCTGGTTGTGGTAATAGTTATAGCGATTTTGTGGCGGACGGCTATAAGCCTTGACAAAGAGATAGCGCTTTGGGAAAGTATGTGCTCAGGTGTTGCTCTTTTCATCATGGGCTGGACTCTCTTCGGTTACCTGTATCACATGTCCCTGAAAGAGACGAGCTGGTTAATTTCGAATAAGATGTTTCAGGGGATTGCCGTTAGCCTATGCACCTTAAATGCTTACGTTCTTGTTTACTATGGGATGAGATGGTATAGATTAATGAGTGAAACGGAAGCTTATATGCCAATGGATTACCTTCTTAGAAATATGAGATACGCCATGTTAGTGCTGGCTTATTGTGGCATAATATGGTCGGCGGGTTACCTGAAAAAGATGCACGATAATTATATGCTGATAACCAAAGAAATTCCAGAGATGCATAAAGGAGTCATAAGAGACGCATTATTCAAAATTATAACTGATGAGCGAACGGTGATAGTGATAATAGGCATAGCGTTTTTATGGCGAACCGCTGTAAGCCTTGACAAAGAGATAATGCTTTGGGAAAGTATGTGCTCAGGTGTTGCTCTTTTCATCATGGGCTGGGTTCTCTTCGGTTACATAAGTTCATTGACCCTGAGGGTGACCAGACCAAGCATGATGAAGATCTACCAGGGGATTGCCATTGCTCTATGCGCTATAAACATTTATTCTATTGTTTACTACGGAATGAGATGGTATAGAGTGATAAGCATGGGAGAGGAAGTCTTAATGCCGCTGGATTTTCTCTTTAGAGACGTAAGATATTTTATGTTAGTGATATTTTATTGCACGGCAATAGTGCTATCGAAGTATTTAGAAAAAGCATCTGAGGAGTGTGAGTTCCTGATTAAGAAAGAATCGGAGGCTTAAAATAGAGAAATCCCAATAATTACCAAATCCCAAAAATTTGGTAGTATTTGTAGTATTGGTATGTATTGGGGTTTTCTAAGATGAGCATGAGAGCATTCACATTTAAGGCACTAACAGATGAACGGATATTAATAGTAATAATAGGTGTAGCGTTTTTATGGCGAACCGTCGTACGCCTCGACAGTAAGATAGCACTTTGGGAATGTATCTGCTCCGGTATTACTCTTCTCATAATGGGCTGGCTTCTCTTCGTTTACCTATATTCCATGTCTTTAAAACCGACACGCTGGCCGGTATCGAATAAGATTTATCACGGTATTGCCCTTAGCCTTCTCGTTATAAATATTTATGTGGTTATTTACTATGGGATGAGATGGTTTGGATTACCGCTTGTAGAAGTTTCCATGCCGCGTGATTACATTTTCAGAGATGTAAGATATGTGATGTTCGTGACGTTTTATTGTGCGGTAATATGGTCGACCCGGTATCTCAGAGGGATGCACGAGAATTACAGACTACTAATCAAAGAAAGACCGAAGAAGTCTGCAAAGAGCATGAAAAAATTTTTATTCAGAGTAATAACGAATGAACGAACATTAATAGCGATAATAGTAGCAGCGATTCTGTGGCGAATAGCCATAAGCTTTGACTACATTATAACCTTTTGGGAAAGTACGTGCTCATGTATTACTCTGCTCATGATAGGCTGGTTTCTCTTCGGTTACATAAGTGCATTAACCGTGAAAGTGAAGGCAACGTTAGAATTAGCTAAAGTCTGCTATGGGCTTGCCCTTGGTCTATGCGCTGTAAACATTTATGCTATTTTTTACTATGGTATGAGATGGTATGAAGTGATAGGCATAGTCATGGGAAATGTGCCGGGAATTTATGTGCCTCAGCCACTGGATTTGGTCTTTAGTGGTGTAAGGTATGTCACGTTAGTGATATTTTATTGCACAGCAATAGTGTTATCAAAGTATTTAGAAAAGGCATACGAGGACTATACGGTGCCGGTCAAAATGTAAAATGCAAAACGAGGTTCTTTTGGTAAAGCTTTTCTTTCTAAGAAAAGGTTTAAATGCGCAATATGCCTATGTTGTAAAGCAGCGACAATATATATGCCATCACGCAGAAAGCAAGAAAGGTAATCGCCAGGAAAAGGCCTACATAAAATCCTAAACTCTCCACCTCTACTCCAGGGCAATGCGCCTTTATTGAGTCCACCGCTCTCGGTTCATACGAACCTAAACTCAGCGTGAGCCTCATTGTGTCCGCTGGACATTTAACAAAACATTTCAATGCAGTAATGAATTTACTCTCCATCCCCTTTCACCTGTCCTCATATTCGTAACTTATGACTTATAAATATTTCGATATTTATGATATGTATATAAATGAGATATAGAGAAAAAAACGAAAAAATAATATATTTAAATCTCTAAGAGAAAAGAAAGATGAAAGTAAGAGAAATAATGAGCCGTCCAATCATCGCTGAAGATGAAGACACGTTGGTCACTAAAATAGCGGAAGATATGGACGAGTTGGGAATTGGGAGTGTAGTGATAACAAAGGAAAATAAACCTGCGGGAATTATTACTGAGCGCGACATAGCATTAAAAGTTCTATTAAAGAATAGGTGGGTAAGCGAGGTGAAAGCAAAAGAAATAATGGCATTCCCTTTGGTCACCATCGAGCCGGAAGCATCAATAGACGAAGCGTGCCGGCTCGCAGCGAGGAAGCGCATAAAAAGACTGCCGGTGGTTGAAAATGGGATGCTCATAGGCATTGTAAGCATTCGGGACCTATTGACGAGGAAGCCAGAGTATGTAAGAGAATTCTATTTCTAAAGTTGGAGGAATATGCTTATACAGATTTAAAGAAAGGTTTTTTAATTATACAAAGTCTTAAATAAAGATGAAACGAAAAAGTGCCTCAGTTGATAACATGATGTTGCTATGAACAAAAAAAAAACGGTTGTAAAAAATGATAAAATGGCTGATAAAGAGCCTGGGGGAAAAGAGAAAAAGATTGTCGAGCTTATAGCTTCCGTCCAGAGAGCGGGAGATGAAAGAGGAAAGCGGATTTATTTCGACAGTAAGAGCATAGAAGAGATAAGAGAGAAATGCGGCGATGACTTCTTCTTGCTCAATGAAAGGACTTTACTTGTCTTCGTTGACCCCGCGGAGGAGAAGATCACGCTCACTTCGCTCAAGGGCGTTTACAAGAAGTACCTTTAATTTCTCCGCTTGCTCCTTCGTTAATTCGATGTCCACCCTGCCAAAAGTGATGATTATGTTGCTGCCCACCATTACCTGCACGTCTATCTCCATATTTCTTCTCCCCCTATACAATAGCAGTAAGCTTTATCTTGAGACTATCATTACTAACAAAGTTCTCCAAGCAATGCAGCTTGGTATCAGGGCGATTGCAATAAAGGATAACACTTCTATCGAGCACGGTCAACTTCAGGTGCACTGACGACAGGTGAATCAGCTCACTGCTCAGCACAAGCTCTGGAGTCACTCCAAATACACCTACATTGTCCACCTCCCTTGTATCTACCATCAACTGGGATAACATCCCCACCATTTCACCTACTTTCCCTCTCTCCTTCAGTTGGTAGGGATACACCAGCGTATCCGCCCCGATAATTACCATGACCGGCGGCTCCAAATCAGAAATGAAGTCCCGGAATTTGAAAATGTCCTCATTCATCAAGTCTCCTTTCAATATTTTCACATTATCTCTCTCTCCTTCCTCCTTTTCTGGACCTATCTCGAAGACCGTGAAGAACTTAGTATAATCCTCTTCGCTTACAAAAGGCAATATCCCTCTTCTCAATCTCCTCTCATCCCACCCACAACACGGGATACATACACAATGATTCTCTTGCTGGATACTGTTTATAATCATGTGTGCGATAATGGACTGGTAACCCAAAATGGACATGTCATTCCCGGCTTCTATAATATTAAAGCTTCCCTTTCTGAATCCCCCACCCAGGATTTTATCTAACTCTATTATCCCGGTAGACAGGTAAGTGCGGGTATTTGGCACAACCGCTACTCTTCTCGGCTTCTCTATTCTCCGCCGCTGGTAAGGTTTTAAATAGGTAAATCTACCCCCATCTAAGCTGAATGCGTATTTCGGCTGGTCTATTCGAACACCCCTTAATTTTTCTATCTCTAATTCCCTTGCCCTCCGGTACTCCATTGTTAGGCGCCTGAGCGTTACTATCCCATCCACCATGTAATCAAGCGAAGAAATCCCAAGACTTTCTGACACGAGTATCAATTTCATTTCGACATGCCTTGCTAATTCCGTTATTGCCGCTTCCAGTGCTTCAGTCTTTTCCTTATCCATCTGAGATGTTATCGCTTCCCAGCTATCAATTACAACGGTAGCGGGTTTTTCTATTTTACCCAACCTCGTGTAAAGAATATCGGGGAAAGATTGCACTCCAGGAATTATATCCGAAGATACGTAGAACTTCGTCGCATCTATCAGGTTCAGTGGGCTGACACATTCGTCCAGCCAGGGGAATTGGTCATAAAGGGCGTGCGTGGAGACCCTGGCTGAAAGATAAACGGCGTTAGCTTCACCCAATTCGCCAAGCATCTCAAGTGCGAATATTGTTTTACCCGTGCCCGGCTCCCCCTTTATCAGCAGGGAATAACCCCTTCCCACAGACTGCGCCACTACCAACTCAGGAGGTATTTTTGATTCCATCATGATTATAATAGTAAATAGTACATTTATATAAAAGTAGGTAGCGTCCGTTGGTCAAATGTTTCCTCAAACGCTTTTTTAAATTTCTGATATGAAAAGGCTCTTTGGTGATTTCAATGGAAGAAGCGAGGAAGTTTCGGGTAACGAGAACAGCAGATAACCAAAATCCTCTCTGGCAGACCGTCGCAAACCCGCCCATGTAGTCATTTTATAAGCCACCCATGTATAAACATAGCTATCAAATACAAAGCGATAAAGATAAGCACCAGTAGCATTGCATTCCCTATGTTCAATCTTACCATTGGTTCTTCTGCCGGTTGCCTCTTCTTCACCTCCTCCAAATCTCGCTCATATTCCGCAGCCCTTTCTGCAGTAGCAATAGGTTTCTCCACCTTTAGCCTTGCTTCTTCTCCCTTTATTCTCAACGCAGCCATTGGATTCCTGCTGACCCAGACAAAAAACCCTGCCATTCTCATTACATTATGGTCAATGTAGTTTGCAAACGCCATCAGCGGTCCTTCGCAGAACCATATAACTCTTTTCCCCGTTATCCGGTAGAACCAGTCGGTATCAAGCGTAATTGTCGGCGTACCATGAAGCATTCCCCTTAGCAGCCAAAACGCTACAAATGTGAACAGAAGGAGCTGGCTCATTGCTACCACATGACCCGCCGCAAAGGGTTCATAATGAACTGGATACGGAAGCATGTTGTAAAGTATTTTTGGATACACACCGAGAAGTGTGCACAAAAACGCGGTTATGCCCATTGCCGCGAGCATATTCTTAGGTGGCTCTCTTGCCTCGCATACTGGCTCCTCTCTTGCAAACCACGCGCCCCAGGGAAGTTTTAGACCTGTATGCAGGAAGGTTCCTATTGAGGCGCCTTCGAGCATCAGCCATATAATTGAATAATGCCACATCGCAGAGGCAGTAACAATCATTGTCTTACTCACGAATCCGTTGAATAGAGGAAATCCTGAAATCGAAAATGCACCTATCATGTAAAGCCAAAAAGTGATGGGCATGTATTTGTATATGCCACCCAGTTCGGTCAGTTTGCTTCTTCCCGTTACCTCTATTATTGCACCCATGCCCATGAAAAGTAACGCCTTATACAAAATATGACAGAAAGCATGTGCAGCCGCACCGTTTAGCGCCATTTCTCCAGCCGCAGTGCCAAAAACACCCATTCCCACTCCACACACCATGTATCCTACCTGGGAGATGATGTGATAAGCTAAAAGTCTTCTTATATCATTCTCAAGCACTGCGTAAACAACCCCGTACACCGCCATTATCGCTCCTAACCATATCAGAATCTCAACACCCGGGAAACCCCTTATCAGCACGTATATCGCACTCTTTGTGGTAAATGCGGTTAGAAACACCGCACCGGTAACAGTCGCTTCTGGATACGCATCAGCCAGCCACGCGTGTAAAGGTGGCACGGCGGCATTTATGATAAAGGCGGTAAACACGAGGTAAGAAGCCAGATACTCACTCCCCAGCCCCCATCCAAAAGCTTCAAAGGCGATGGAACCCGTGTTTTGCAGTTGTAAAACTACTCCCCCTAACAGACATATACCACCGAAAAAGTGCACCATGATGTATCGGAACCCCGCACCATAAGCTGCTTTTGTCCTTCGATACCAGATGAGGAATAGCGAAGACCATGCCATCACCTCCCAGAAGAAGAACAGAACAAAAAGGTCACCTGCGAAAACCACGCCCAGCGTGCTCCCAACGTAGAAGAAAGCGGCTACATGCTGCCAATTCTCCTTTATGTGAATTGCATAAAGAATCATGCAAAAGGATGCAATCACAAATATATATGCAAAAACCATGCTCAGCCGGTCTATTCTGCCGAAGGTAAGTTCATATCCTAAGAAAGAAAGGAACCATGTTTTCCCTTCTGACAGAAGCACGCCTCTCGACATGAGCAGAAGGTTTATAAATGCTACTGCCGGGAGTAAGAGCAGATATGCCTGTTTCACTCTCATTTTTCCCCGTAAAACGGGTATTAGCAGTGACCCAAAGATGTATATGAGTCCCGGGTGAAACCACTCAATCATAGTAATCCTCCTCCTTCTGAAGCCAGTGATGTCCAAGCGCTTTTGACGCAACGATGATGATGATACAGCCGATAAAGCCGTAGATTGCGCTGAAAACGGGTAATTTCTCCCACCAGAAATGCGGATGGAGAAGGTGTAAATGATAAACGAGAACGCCTGCTAATACACCCGCCGCGAGACTGACATAAAGCATCAAAAACAAATGCCTCATCGTTATTTTCATCTTTGTCTCTTTACACACCTCCTAAATT
The DNA here is from genome assembly GCA_025435355.1 of Candidatus Methanophagales archaeon. GTDB lineage: Archaea > Halobacteriota > Syntropharchaeia > Alkanophagales > Methanospirareceae > WJOV01. The sequence goes on from JANJFQ010000001.1 coordinate 26,116, forward strand.
GCTGACTGCCATCTCTGCAAGATTTAAGATTACGTCTGTAACAGGATTTGGGAAACAAAAAATGATGGCGAAGATTGCGGTTATTGTTAAGGGAACGACCATGAACATAGAAGATTCTTTTATTTTTGGTTTTCCATCGCTCAAACCAGATTCTGATCCTTCCGACTTGCCAAAGAACGCGGTATATATAATAGGGAAAAAATAAACGACATCGAGCAGGGAACTTATCAGGATAACAGCTAAGAAAATCAGCTCGCCGGCTTCCAATGTTCCCAGACAAAGGAACCATTTACTTACGAATCCACACGCCGGTGGCGCTCCGCACATTCCAAGCGCACCCACGGTAAATGCAAACATTGTTACTGGCATCGTTCGTCCTATGCCGCCCATCTCGCTTATGTTCCTCTTTCCCGATGCTACCATTATGGAACCCGCACACATAAAGAGGGTTATCTTCATGAATCCATGAAAGGGGATGTGAATCATTGCCCCTGTTATACCCATGGGACCTAATAACGCCACACCGAAGATGATGTAAGACAACTGGCTTATCGTGGAATACGCAAGTCTTCTTTTCAGGTTGTCCTGTGCAATCGCAAACAGAGAAGCGACAATCATCGTAAAAGATGCTAAACAAGCGAGTATCACGCCAAGACCTAGTTCGCTCATCAAATCCACGCCATATATGTAACACACCAGCCGCACAATTCCAAATACGCCCGCCTTTACCACTGCTACCGCATGTAAAAGCGCACTTACAGGCGTTGGTGCCGCCATTGCAGTGGGAAGCCACGAGTGGAAAGGCATCCACGCTGCTTTCATGAACCCCAGCAGGAATAACATGAACAATACCATCAGTGCCGCTCGTGATGCTTCAGAAGCAAGGTTTGGTATTCCTCCACTCACAAAATCCGTCGTTCCTGCAAAATGGTAGGTTAAAACCACAGCAGCTAAGAAGAAACAGCCTGAGGAAAGCAGATACGCTAAATATTTACGACCTGCAAATAGCGCTTCCGGTGTCTGGTCATGCGCCACTAACGGATACGTTGAGACCGTTAATATCTCATAAAAGACGAACATCGTGAGCAGGTTCCCGGAGAGAGCCACACCCACCGCACCGAAAATGGCGAAAGCGAAGCAGAAGTAGTATCGTGTTTGGGCATGCTCGTGCAGCGACCTCATATATCCGATGGAGTAAGAGGATACTAGAATCCACAAGAAAGAAGAAGTAATGGCGAAAATAAGCCCAAAGGCATCTACTTCGAAGCCAAAATCAACAGCCGGAAATGCAGTGAAGAACGTGTATTTGATGACGCCTCCCCCGATAATTGCGGGTATCATGGAGATGATGATAAGAAATTGCATTATGCTTGCGAACATCGTCCAGCTCTCTCTTATGTTCGGTCGCTTGCCAGATAATACTATAAAGATAGAGGCAATTGCAGGGCATAAGATTGCTAACACCGGTCTATACGATATAGATATTAATTCCTCTATCATGGTGCTGCATACACCCCCAATCCAAACATTGAATTGACCTGGTCTAATAAGGGTATAGGTATCTCAGTGAGCCAGAGAATACCCATGATGATGCAGAGCAAAGCAAGTGTTAATACCGGGATGAGCATGCTAGGTGGTATTTCATCTTTACCTGAACCAGATGGGTGAGAATGACTCTCTTCTCTCTTCATGTACATCATTTCTATCACGCGCCAGAAATAAACGAGGTTGAGGAGCGTGCTGAGCAGCATAACCGCTACAAATATGAATTTCCCGGATTCCAAAGAAGCAAGTATTATATACACCTTCGACACAAATCCCACGCTCGGCGGCACACCTATCATTGAAATCGCCGCTAACGTAAACGCTGCACAGGTATAGGGCATTTTCCTACCCAAACCCTGAAAATCTGCTATATTCCACAATTCCGCCTTGTAAATAAAAGCACCGGCAACCAGAAACAAACATCCCTTCATCAATGCGTGGTTCAATATGTGCATCAATGCCGGGGTCAGCCCACCCCAAAGGGGTGAGTGTGTGGAAATGGCAAGACCAACCGCAAGCATGATGTAGCCCATTTGCGAAACTGAGGAATAAGCAAGCATCCGTTTCAAATTATACTGCGCTATTGCAAGTATAGAACCCACGATTATGCCTATCGCCGCTATCCAGCAAAGAAAATCGAATATGATGGGTACGTAATCTGTGATAAATTTCAGCGTGAATACGGAAAAACAGACCCTTATGAATGCGTATGTGGAGACCTCGATGATTATACCGGAAAGTAGTGCGCTTATCTCCGAAGGTGCAAAGGCATGTGCATCTGGTAACCACGTATGAAGCGGGAATAGCGCCATTTTTATGCTTAGCCCAACCATGAAAAAAGCAAAAGCCGCCTGAACTACCTTATTCCCATATAAAGAAGGCAATAAGAGCGATAGGTCGTGCATGTTCAGCGAACCCGTTACCGAATATAAAAATCCTATCCCCAGCAAGAAGAAACAAGCACCAATAGAACCCAGCACAAGATAAGTGAAGCTCGCTTTCAGCGCTATTTTACCCCTCGATGCTATTAACGCATACGAAGATAGGGACGTTATCTCGATGAACACGTACATGTTAAATATATCGCCGGTCACGGTTATACCGCACAGACCAGTAATGAGGAGTTGATAAATGACATAAAAAGGGACAATTTTATGAGGCAGTTCGTGCTCTATGCTCCTCTTTGAATACGTGACACATATCAAAGCTAAGAATAGAAGTATGACCAATGCATAAGCATTCAAAGCATCCACGACATATTCTATACCCCATGGCGGGCTCCATCCTCCAAGCCAGTAACGTATAGTTCCTACGGTACGGACATAATGCAGGATAAAAACAGCCATGACGAATTGAACGAGAATGGTTGCGATGGAGATAAAACAGCACGATTTCTTGTTCAGCCGGCCAGCAATCAAGATAGTGAATGCGGAAAACAGAGATATTACAATCACAAGCACCGGGAAATGTTCAACTGCTGTCAGCATCAGAATTGTTTATAGGAAACAAAATATATAAAGATATCCCTTTTTCTCCACGGGACACCGGTGACACGCTGAAAACTGCAAGAAATTTCTCTTGCTTTTTGCGTTACACCCCAGCTCGAAATGGCGAAGATGTAAAAACCGAAATATATTTATACACTCATTCAAATTAAAATAATAGCCGGAAGGATAGGAGTTTTCAGATAAAGATGGGCATAAAAGAATCCATAGGCAAAGTGATAATGGATGGGCGAACATTAGTAGCAGTAATATTTGTAGCGATTTTGTGGCGAGCGGTCATTAGTCTTGATGGCGAGATAGCGCTTTGGGAAAGTATGTGTTCGGGTATTGCTCTTTTCATTTTTGGCTGGGTTCTCTTTGCTTACATGTATCTCAAGTCCAAGAACCTGGAGGGCTGGGTAATGTCGAACTGGATTTATCAAGGGATTGCCGTTAGCATGGTCTCAATAAACATTTACGTTGTTATTTACTATTCGATGAGATGGTTCGAGTTACTGCATGTAGAAGCTTATCCGCAAATGGATTACCTTTTCAGAAATATAAGATATATCGCATTAGTGGTGTTTTATTGCGCTGTAATATGGTCAGCGATATATCTAAAAAAGATGCACGAGGATTATATATCGCTATCCAGAGAGAAGGGTCTTCTGCGTCTCCTATCTCCCTATTTATACGTAAGGGGTAAAAAGCTGAGAGAAATGGGCATTAAAGAGTTGATAGGCACGGTGATAACTGATGAACGAACATTATTAGTGATAGTAGGGTTAGCGTTTTTATGGCGAACAGTCATAAGCATTGACTATAATATAGCGCTTTGGGAAAGTATGTGTTCAGGTATCGCGCTCTTCATCATGGGCTGGCTTTTTTTCGCCTACATATATTCTATGTCTAAGAAACAGGAAGACTGGTTGGATTTGATTAAAGTCTATCATGGAATTGCCATTGGTCTAACCGCTATAAACATTTATGTTCTCGTTTACTATGGAATGAGGTGGTATAGCTTAGCGGGCTTAGTAGAAGAAGTTTTTGTGCCACTGGATTACCTTTTCAGAGATGCAAGATTTTTCGCATTAGCGATATTCTACTGTGCATCAATAGTGCTATCGAAATTTCTAAAAAGGGCGTATGAGGAATATCGGTTGCTATCCGCGGAAGCGGAGAGCAGTAAATTATCCTCGCAGTAATTGCTCAATATCGATTTGCTTGTGATGCTAAAATTCTGCCTTCACAGTAACTATCTCAAAAGGTTTCATCTTCAATTCTATTCTTTTACCATTTTTTTTCAACTTTTTTACCACACCCTCGTCCTCTTCCTCCAGCAGGTTCACCGCCTTGACAGTCTTTGGCTCTCTGAACAGAGTTATTTCAGCATTCGTTTTTTCTCCCTTCGTCTCATAGAATCTTAGAATTGCTCCCTCTCCGTCCTCTGCCCTCTTAAGTGCGGATAAAACCACACTTTCCGGTTCCATTTTCAAAAAATACCGCTTCAAAGGCATTTTTTTGCCCTTCGGTAACTGCAATGCATCCAAAATGAAATTGAATTCAAGAGCTTGCTTGTATGATGCGGCTTCTCTCCAATCTCCTCTGTGCGGATAAATGGAATATCTAAATACGTATCTTTTAAACTCCTGCGCATCTGGAACAGGTATTGCAGGTCCTGTCCTACCATCCGAGGACAGCATTGAAACACTTCTGAGCAACGTCAAATAGATGTCTCCATCTCTTACCATGTTTTCCGGCGTACCCATGTGCATCACGGTCAAGCCCTTCTTTCCGTCAGAATAATCAAGCCACCTCAGCGATGGAAATACACCGCAGGGCCTCTCAACCCACTTCCCTTCCGGCTTACTTCTAAATTGGCATGTCGGACGGGAAACAACACCAAATTGTGTTCCGCATGCGTAATCAGAAGATTTTATGTCCGTGGAGAACCTGACCCTGAGTCGTGCCCTCGGATGCTGGTCTTCTATATTCGTGATGAAATCTATTCTTGGGATGTCCTTATAAACTATAATTTTTTTCCCGCACGCTAGGTATTTATGCTCCCATATAAGTGGTTCCAGCTTCTCCGTCAATCTGTACGGCCATCTCAGTGAAAAATAATCGGTTTTGACATTGATAACTCGTCTCAAAGGACTTTCATTTATCCAGAAGTTCTTTACCCTGAACGAGCCGTACTTAACACCCTCGCCCGTTTCTGTTTTCACAGGGATATACAATTTTTGCAGATGGTAGTATAGGTCACCGGTTTCTTCCTCCAGCACAAGCTCATTCGCCATGCAAATCCTCTCGCCTTCTTGAATCACGTCAATTAACCCGGTGGCAGGGTCCGTCTCAACCCCAAAGAATCCATTTTCTATGGTGTTCCCCCTTATCAGGATATAATTCGGGTCATAACGATAATGTTTAGGCTCCCGCTCAAGGATCTTATAGACCTTATATCCCAGTCCAGGAACAGTGGGAACAAATCCTATCCTCGCATATCTCAACGAGTCATCTTCATACCTCACAAACCGTATGACCTCTACATCTATTTCCTCTTCACCACTCATTAATCCTTTAATCGCTACTACTTCCCCTTTTTCAAAATTCAAATCCATCTCTACCCAGTCCTTCACTTCCCACGACAGCGAGTTAAATACTATTATATCCCCACTTTCAACTTCCCTTCCACCTTCTTCAGATTCCTGCTCTACTATTAAAGGGAACATGCGAGGGCAGAGGGTGCGCATTTTGGTCCTGAGGAAATGCAGATATTCTCTCACATCATCATAACCCCTGTCCATCCCTGTTCCCGGAACTACATCATGAAACGCGATGTACAAGATTTTTCGCCAGCAGTCTCTCAACTCATCAGAGGGATAGTAGCCATTCAGGATAGAGGATATTGTACACCATCGCTCGCAAGACAACAACCAACTTTCGTGGCTGCAAAGTCCCTGTTTTATCCACATCCTGCTCGAGCAGCAATCAGGAAAAACCGCGGAGTACTTCCCTGAATACATCTCCCCCTTCCTTACCTCCATCTTAAGATTCTTTTCCTCTATTTCCTTCTCCAGTGCTTCAAAGAATTCACTTGGCGTTGCAATCTTCATCTTCGCTACTTCTCCTTTATTCTCTTTCCATGCCTTCACAACCTCCGGTGTTTCTGGTTGCGGCATCGTAACTCCGCTCCCGGAAGGCATCAAGATATGAGAGGTTGCTGCCACTTCCTTGAGTTTCTCATAGCTTTCTTCCAGCTTTGTCAAGTCCAACCCTGCCCTGTATCCTAAAGGCATCCAGTGAGCTAAAATTATCGTTTCATCCAAACCCTTCCAGAAGAATTCCGAGGGCTTTCTCTTCGATGCCCCCCTTCTGAATGCAACATATTTGTAGCCGGATTTTTTGTATATCTGCGGGAGCTGGGCATTCAAACCAAAACTGTCTGCCTGCCACATTACCGGAACATCAACCCCGAACTTTGCCCTTATATATCTCTTACCCATCAAGATTTCTCTTATCAGTGTCTCTCCTTCCGGGAGCATTGTATCTGCCATCAGGTATTCTCCGTCAGCAATCTCTATCTTGCCTTCCTTTATGCACTTCGCAATCTTTGAGAACAGTTCTGGATACCTTTTCTCCATCTCCTCCAGCAGAAAGGTTTGCTCTATCAAGAACTTGTAATCTGTCTTCTCAACAAGCCCAACCACTTCCTTCAGAATGAGCAGCATATTGATATAAAAATAATTCTCCTTCGTGAAGACCCAGATGGCATCGTAATGCGTGTGTGGGACGAGGTAAATCGTGTCTTTTTCTTTTTTCTTCCCGTTTGTCATATCTTTCATTTCAGCTTGTGTCAATACTTTCAAAAAAAATCCATATCTCTTTAGGCTTGAGAGCACAGCCTCTACAATGCTTCATAACTGTTTTTTTCTTTTAATTGCAAGAATACTGCAGGAAACGTTTTAAAATAAGGGATAGCTATACAAATACATGTAAATTATCATCATACAAAAGGGATGAGCTTTAATTTAAGAGCCTCTTCGGTGATAATATTCTCCAAGCAATGTAACTTGGTATCAGGGCGATTGCAATAAAGGATAACACTCCTGTCGAGCACGGTCACCTTAAAGCGATTTGTTACCATGTGACCCAGCTCTTCGCCCAATGCGCCTCCGGTAGGCATTCCAAATACTGCTACATTTCCCGCCTCTCTTATCTCCATTACCCAGTATGAGAATAACTCCGCCATTCTCTCAAGGTTGCCCGGCATTTTCAAGCGATATTGGTACTCTAACAAATCAGTTCCGATGATAACCATGACTGGGGGTTCTAAACCGGAAATGAAATCCGTGAACAACGGAAAATCTTCCTCCATTGATTCTCCTTTCAAAACTTTCACGTTCTCTCTTACTTCTTTCCTCTCCTTTCTTATCTCAAAGACTGTGAAATACTTCATATAATCCTCTTCCTTCACGAAGGGCAATATCCCCCTCCTTAACCTCCTCTCGTCCCATCCACTGCTCGGAATCTTCACGCAATGGTTCCCTTGCTGTATATTGTTTATAATCATGTGAGCGACGATGGATTGGTATCCTAAAAGGGATAAATCATCTCCATATTCTACTATCGTGGTACTTCCCTTGCTTAATCCGCCTTCCACAATCCTATCCAATTCCACGCAACCCGTAGATATATTTGTGGCGGTATTTGGCACAATCTCTACCCTTCTCGGCTTCTCTATTTTCCTCCTCTGGAAAGAACGGAAAAAACGGAATCTGCCACCATCTAAGGTAAAACCATATTTGTGCTGGTCTATTCGGATACCTCTTAATTTCTTTAGCACCATTTCCCTTGCCCTCCGATAGTCTATGGTCATGCGGCTTAGCTCTACTATTCCATCAACTATATAATCAAGCGGAGTGGTGTCAGTTGTTTCCGATATGAGTATCAAATTCATTTTGTATTGCGTTGCATAATTCCTTACCAGGTCGGTTATTGCAGCTTCCAGCACTTCCCTCTTATCCTCTTTTCCCCCCGATATTATCGCCTCCCAGCTATCAATTACGAGTGTAGCGGGTTTTCCTGCCTCTACCATTTTCACGTGAAGAATATCAGAAATAGGGGGCGCTCTTGGAAACGCCTTTGATGAAATATACAACTTAGTTGCATCTACCACGCTAAAACCGACACGTTCTTCCAACCATGGAAATTGGTTGTAAAGAGCAGGAAGTGAAACCCTCGCTGAAAGATATACGGCATTCTCGCCTCCGAACTCGTCGAGCATTTCAAATGCAAGCATTGTCTTCCCCGTGCCCGGCTCCCCCTTTATCAGCAGCGAATACCCTTCCCCTGCTGATAGCGCCGCCCTCAATTCAGGTGGTATTCTGCTATTCATATCATTCAACATAAGCGATTCATAAATAAAAAACCTTTCGGTTTTTTGAATTTATGGAGGGAAAAGCATTTCCCGGTACAGGATAACGGCTTTAAGCGCGTAAAAAAATAGATACGCCATCACACAAAGAACAACGAAAAGAACACCCATGAAAAGACCGAAGTAATAACCTAAACTCTCCACTTCTACTTCAGGGCAATTTTCCTTTATTAATTCCAATGTCTCAGGGTCACATGAACCCAAACCACGGATGAGCCTAATGGTGCATGCGGGACATCTAATAAAACATTTAATTGCACTGCCGAATTTACTTCCCATCTCCTTTACCTCCTTTTATACTTATGATCTATAAATATTTCGTTATTTATCGCCATTATAATAGTCCTATTACAGAGTGGAGGAGATCCATGATGGGTTCAGGATACAAGCCTATGATGAAAGATATAACTGCCAGGATGAGAAGAGGAATACTCATCGTTAATGGCGGGTCCCTAATCTTAGCGTTATTTGCTAGTTCGGGCTTTAAGGGACCAAAGAATATTCTATGCGCAGCCCAGAATGTATAAGCACCCGTTAATATGGTTGAGAGGATACCCAGACTTGCAATTACCAGTCCTATGGAAGTTGGATTTGCACTGAAAATGCCGGTAAACAATATCCATTTTCCTGTAAATCCACTTGTGAGAGGAACACCTGTGAGTATTACTGCGCCTGCTATCCAGAGCGTAGCGGATATTGGCATCTTATGTATAAGTCCACCCATCTTACTCATATTCCTGATCCCCGTTACATAAACTATTATACCGGCAGTTGAAAAGAGAATGGCTTTACCCAGGATATGACTCAGGAAGTAATAGACTCCGCCTTCAATACTCCAGATTGTGAGTGCTCCCAGCCCAATGAGCGAGTATGATATCTGACCGATAGTTGAGCACGCACAGAGTCGCTTCACGTCATCTTGAGCCAGCGTGAGAAGAGCGCCATATACTATGGTTATCAGAGCCATTATCATAATAGGTATGCCGAACACTTTGAGGTCATTATGGAGTGGCAGGATGAGAACCCTAACAATCACATACGCAGCTATATTAGCATAAACGGCAAGCAATCCCGCTATGCAGGTGGGATGCTCTGCGTGAACCGAGGGCATCCAAACGTGAAGCGGAAATACTGCCATCTTGGTAAATAGACCGAGAAAGATAAGTAATGCAATCCAAAAAGCCATTGGATTCCCTGCAAGAGCATGTAACTCTGAGATTTCAAAGGTACCCATCTGAGAGTAAACTAATACAGACCCAAATAAGACGAATGTTCCACCAACAATTCCCCATAGGAAACACATTACGGCAACTCTAAAGCGCTCTACATAGCCAAAGTAACTCATGATGAAGTAAAGGGGAATAACGAGTAATTCTATAAAGAGGTATATTATTATGAGGTTTGTAGCAAAGCAAATACCAAGGAAACTTATGGGGAAGAGGAGGTAGAGCCAGAAATAGGTGGTGTAATACGCAAGCCGTGTCTTTTCATCTTCGTCTTCATATATTACCTCTAATCGGTGTTCTACATAGTGCAGTGAGTAAAACGAAAGAGCGGTGCATATTATATTTATTATCAATGCAACAGGTAGACTCAAACCGTCAGCCAAAAGCCCAAAGGTCACATAGGGCCCCCACACATATTCCTCGCGAATCACCGTACCCTGATAAACGCGGATGCCCGCTATGAAGAGAAGAGCAGTAGTGTATAGTAGAGCCATAATGGGTATCCATCCAGCTCTTCTTCCTATTTTGCGCCTGGTTAAAAGTATGACCAGAGCGGCTATAACTGGCACGAGCATTGTTTGCAGGAGAATATAGGGTATCATCATTCCACCACCACCGTAAATAGTATATAGACGAGAAGGACGAACATAGCAAGAAGTATGTAGAGTAAATTATACGACAACTCTCTATCCTTAATTTGCTTTATTTTGTCATGGATCTCTTTGAAATTGAGTAGTTCCGGAAGTCTCACGTGAAACGCTTTATCCAGTGGATTCTCAACATACGTAACTACGAGGGGCCAAAAATCATTGCCGAAAAAACCTGCCATTCTCATTACATTACGGTCAACGTAGTTCGCGAACGCCATTAACGGCTTCTCGCAGAACCATATAACCCTCTTCCCCGGTATTCGATAGAACCAGTCGGTATCAAGCGTGATTGTTGGCGTACCATGAAGCATTCCCTTTAGCAGCCAAAACGCTACGAATGTGAACAGAAGGAGCTGGCTCATTGCTACCACATGACCAGCCGCATAAGGAACGTAATCAACTGGATAAGGAAGCATGTTGTAAAGTATTTTTGGATACACACCGAGAAGTGTGCACAAAAACGCGGTTATGCCCATTGCGGCAAGCATATTCTTAGGTGGCTCCCTTGCCTCGCATACTGGCTCCTTTCTTGCAAACCACGCGCCCCACGGAAGTTTCAAACCGGTATGCAGGAAGGTTCCAATCGAAGCGCCTTCGAGCATCAGCCATATAATTGAATAATGCCACATCGCAGAGGCAGTGACAACCATTGTCTTGCTCACGAATCCGTTGAATAGAGGAAATCCGGAAATCGAAAATGCGCCGATCATATAAAGCCAAAAAGTGATGGGCATGTATTTGTAGATACCACCCAATTCGGTCAGTTTGCTTCTTCCCGTTACCTCTATTATTGCACCCATACCCATGAAAAGGAGCGCTTTGTAAAGGATATGGCAGAAAGCATGCGCAGCCGCACCATTTATTGCCATTTCTCCAGCCGCAGTGCCAAAAACGCCCATCCCCACCCCGCATACCATGTATCCCACCTGGGAGATGATATGATATGCAAGAAGTCTTCTTATATCATTCTCAAGTACTGCAAATACAACCCCATACAGCGCCATGATCGCTCCTAACCATATCAGAACCTCAACACCCGGAAAGCCTCTTATCAGCACGTATATCGCACTCTTCGTGGTAAATGCAGTTAAAAACACCGCTCCGGTAACCGTCGCTTCCGGATACGCATCCGCCAGCCAAGCACCTAAAGGAGGCACGGCAGCATTTATGATAAATGCGAGAAATATAAGATAAGAAGCCAGATACTCACTTCCTAATCCCCATTCAAAACTTTCAAATGCGATAGAACCCGTAGCTTGCAACTGTAACACAACACCTGCTAATAGGCATATACCGCCAAACATGTGCACCATGATAAACCTGAATCCCGCACCGTATGCTGCCTTCGTTTTACGATACCAAATTAAGAGCATTGATGACCATGCCATCACTTCCCAGAAGAAGAATAGAGTAAAGAGGTCGCCTGCGAATACCACTCCCAGCGTGCTGCCGACGTAGAAGAAAGCGGCTAAATGCTGCCCCGTCTCGCTTACATGAAGTGCATAAATCGTCATGCAAAAGGATGCAATCACGAATACGTATGCGAATACCATGCTCAGCCGGTCCACTCTCCCGAGGGTAAGCTCGTATCCCATGAAGGAGAGCTGCCAGAAAGGGCCAGTCCCGAATACGCCCTTTGATATGAGTATGAGGTCAATAAACGCTACTGCGGGCAACAGAAGCAAATACACCTGCCTCCCTTTACCCTTTAACACGGGTATCAAAAGGGCTCCTAAGAGAAATATAAGTCCTGGGTGCAACCATTCAATCACTATCTATCACCTCCAGAGCGCACGGCGCTCATTTTCAAGGTGCATTTTTCAGTGCTTCTCATAGTAATCCTCCTCCTTCTGAAGCCAGTGATGTCCAAGCGCTTTCGACGCAACGATGATGATAATACAACCGATAAAGCCGTATATAGCACTGAAAACGGGTAATTTCTCCCACCAGAAATGAGGATGAAGAAGGTGTAAATGGTAAACGAGAATGCCAGCTAAGACACTCGCCGCAAGACTTACATAAAGCATCAAAAACAAATGTCTCATTTTTATTTCCATTTTTTATATTCCCCCTACTAAACCTGCAACTGCGATTTTTGCAAGCTCTAATATGTAAAACGTATTCGGGCGCAAACAGAAAATAATGGAGATAATTGCCGTTAGGGTCAAAGGAACGAGCATGAAAAGCGGAGCTTCTTTTATCTTCGTCTTTTTATTCTTATTCTCACTATCAGTCCACTCTCTGGATTTACCAAAGAACGCAGTAAATATGATAGGGAAAAAATAAACGATATCGAGCAAGGAACTTACCAGGATAACAGCCAAGAAAATCAGCTCGCCGGCTTCCAGTGTACCCATGCAAAGATACCATTTACTTATAAATCCTGACACCGGGGGGATACCACTCATTCCAAGCGCACCTACGGTAAATGCTAACATCGTTACCGGCATCGTTCGTCCTATGCCCGCCATTTCGCTTATGTTCTTCTTTCCCGATGCCACCACTATGGAACCTGCACACATAAAGAGGGTTATCTTCATGAACCCGTGAAAGGGAATGTGAATCATTGCCCCTGTTACACCCATAGGACCCAATAGCGCAACGCCAAAGATTATATAGGATAGCTGGCTTATGGTGGAATATGCAAGCCTTCTTTTAAGGTTATCTTGCGCGATGGCAAACAAAGAAGCGACAATCATAGTAAACGCCGCCAGGGAAGCGAGTATTATCCCCAGTCCAAGCGCACTCATCAAATCCACGCCATATATGTAACACACAATTCTGACGATTACAAACACCCCTGCCTTCACCACTGCTACGGCATGCAAAAGCGCACTCACCGGCGTTGGCGCAGCCATTGCCGTCGGCAACCAACTGTGGAAAGGCATCCATGCTGCTTTCATGGAGCCCATCAAGAATAGCGCAAATAACATCATCAACGTCAAGCGTGATGCGGAATCGAGATTTAATATTCCACTGTTCTCAAAATCAGTCGTCCCGGTAAGGTAAAACGTTAACACTATCGCGACAAAAAAGCACCAACCCGAAAAAAGCAAATATGCTAAGTATTTACGACCCGCAAATCGTGCTTCCCGTGCCTTATCAGACTCCTCTGCCTTGTGACCCCACGCGGGTAAGCCATCGTGAGCCACTAAGGGATATGTTGCTATCGTTAATGCTTCATAAAAAAAGTACATCGTGATCAGGTTCTTAGACATTGCTATACCTACCGCACCGAAAATGGCTAAAGCGAAACAGGCGTAGTATCGCGTTTGGGCGTGTTCGTGCAATGACCTCATATATCCTATGGAGTAGGACGACACAAGAATCCACAGGAAGGAAGAAGTAATCGCGAAAATAAGACCAAAAGCATCTATTTTGAATATAAAAACAATCCCGGTAAATACCGTAAAGAGAGGGCATTCAATTACGTTTCCTTCCACAACAATTGGTACCATGGAACCGATAATCAAAAACTGTAGTATACTGGCGAACATCGTGCAGCTCTCTCTTATGTTCGGTCGCTTGCTAAATAGTAATATGAGAAAAACACAAATAAAGGGGCATGAAATTGCTAACAACGGTCTTATGGATTCTACTATCGCCAATTCATCCACCTCCTAAAATTGTAAGTGATGCCCTAACGGCTAATCTAATGAGTGAAATGGGGAATAAGCCCCCTATAAGGCAGAAGAACGCAAAAACAACAACTGAGAATACCATTGGAAAAGGTGCCTCGTGGGTTCTAACAGCACCGCTTTCTATCATTAAAACCTTTGTCACTTTGAGATAATATGCAGCGGCGTATATAACATTAAATAAGAGAAGGATAAAAGTCGTAAGTATCACCACACCGCCAACAGACCGAAGTGCCATTGCCACAGACATTATTATTAGAAATTTACTCCAAAAACCAATTAAAGGCGGCAAACCTAATAATGAGAGCAAGCCTACCGTCATTGAGTAACCGGAATAGGGCATGTCCCTTCCAATGCCTCCCATTTTCGAGAGCTCCCTCGTATGGATACTGGAATGAATGTTGCCAGAACCCAGGAACACCATCGCTTTGGCTACACCATGACTCAAAATATGGAGTAAGGCACCAGCCATAGCTAAAGATGCCGCTTCAGGAGGGGTTTTTGATGGTTCAGCTACGGTTGAGAGAATATAAGCGGCAACTCCTACACCTGTGGCTATAATACCTATGTTGACAATGCTTGAGTAGGCGAGAAGTCTTTTCAAGTCATTTTGGAAGTAGGCAAAGAGGTTTGCCACTGTCATTGACAGGAGACCCAGGATAAGCAAGATGAGACCATAATTGTAATACAAGGGAAAGAGTGTGAAAAGCACTCTAATTAACGCGTAAAATCCAACCATTATCATTATTCCACTCAGCATTGCTGAGATCGAACTGGGTGCGGCTGGGTGTGCTTCTGGTAACCACGTATGAAGCGGAAAGACAGCCATCTTTATACCCAATCCCACGATGAAGAAAATAAAAGCCGCTTGAACTACTCTATTTCCATATAAAGGCGGCAATAAAAGCGAAAGGTCCTGTATGTTCAGCGAACCCGTTACTGAATACAGGAAACCGATGCCAAGCAAGAAGAAACAAGCACCGATAGAACCCATTACGAGGTAGGTAAAACTTGCCCTCAGTGCCATTCCCCCTTTCGAACCTACTAATGCATACGCAGCTAAAGACAATATCTCGAGAAACACGTACATGTTAAATATATCGCCGGTCACGGTTACACCGCATAAACCCGCTATAAAGAGTTGATAAATGGTATAAAAAGGAACAATTTTATGTGATAATTCTGGTAGTTCGTGCTCTATACTACTTTTTGCATGTAGTGCGCATAGCAAGCCTAAAAACAGAATGATGACTAATACATAAGCGTTTAACACATCCACGAGATATTCTATGCCCCAGGGCGGCTTCCATCCTCCGAGCCAGTAATGTATGGTTCCTTTAGTAAGGACATGATTCAGGATAAAAAAAGACATGACGAGCTGAACGAGAATGGCTGCGATAGAAATGAAACAGCAAGATTTCTTGTTCAGCTGGCCAGCAATCAGAATGGTGAATGCAGAAAACAGCGATATTGCAACTACAAGAACCGGGAATTGTTCAACTGGACTTAACATCTGCCCTTACTTCCCCCCCTTTATTCTTTATTTGTTTAAAAATTCCTTAATATATGTAGAAAAAACCATAATATATAAAAGGTATCACTTTTTCTCCGACGAGACACCGGTGGCATGCTTTTCCTCTCTTGCACAGCAAAAAAAATTATTACGGAATCACGTTTCCTACCGCTAGTTCCACAAGCTTATAGAAATACATAGAGATTATGTCCAACCTCAGAATGAAATCAAGGAAAAATATAACCGAGAAAATTGCCGTTATAGATAACGGAACGAGCATAAACAAGGGTGCCTCTTTTATCTCTTCTCCCACGCCTTCTGGTTTCTTGAAGAATGCAGTATGTATGATAGGGAAGAAATAAACGACATCCAGAAAAGAAGCTATTAAGAGAATAAATAAAAAGGCTATCTCTTCTGCCTGTAGTGCACCCTGGCAAAGGAACCATTTACTTATGAATCCACATGCCGGCGGAATTCCGCACATCCCAAATGCGGTTATGGTGAATGCGAGCATCGTTACCGGCATCGTCTTCCCTACTCCGCTCATCTCACTTATGTTCTTCTTCCCTGTCGCTACCATTATCGCACCCGCGCAGAGGAACAGCGTTATCTTCATGAATCCATGGAAGGGGATGTGAATCATCGCTCCTCGTATCCCTTCCGTAGTTAACAATCCCGCACCTAAGAGTATATACGATAGCTGGTTTATCGTGGAGTATGCAAGTCTTCTTTTCAAGTTGTCCTGCGCGATGGCAAACAAATTGGCTACGATCATTGTAAAACCCGCTATACAGGCAAGCGCCAACCCAAGGTCAAGATGTTCGCCCACCAAATATACTTTGCCCATTAAATCCACGCCATAGATATAGCATACAATCCTGACGATTCCAAATACGCCCGCCTTCACCACCGCTACTGCGTGTAAAAGCGCACTTACCGGCGTGGGTGCGATCATTGCAGTGGGAAGCCACGAGTGAAATGGCATCCACGCCGCTTTCAGGAACCCCAACAAGAAACAGAAGAACAGAATCGCCAGTGTCACTGAAGATACAGAACCGGCATCAAAACCTTCTTTTAGTATACCGCCATTCGTAAAATCGGTGGTCCCCGTAAGATAATAAGTCATCATCACCGCGAACAGGAAGAAAACGCCAGAGGTAAGCAGATAAGCGAAATATTTACGACCCGCACTCAAAGCTTCTGGTGACTGGTCGTGAATAACCAACGGATACGTTGAGACCGTTAATATCTCATAAAATATAAACAACGTGAGCAGATTTGCTGATAGCGCTATGCCTATGGCACCGAATATGGCGATAGCAAAGCAGAAATAGTATCTTGTCTGCGCATGCTCCTTCAAAGACCTCATGTACCCTATGGAATAGAACGATACGAGAATCCACAAAAAGGATGCAGTGAGAGCGAAAATAAGACCAAAAGCATCCACTTTAAACCCAAATGCAATTCCCTCGAACATCGTCTGGAAGAACGTGCATTCTATGACTTTCCTTTCCAAAATAATCGGCACCATGGATGCAACGAGCGAGAACTGCAGTATGCCAGCGATAATCGTCCAGCTCTCTCTTACGTTCGACCGCTTGCTGGACAACAATATGAGAATCGCAGCAGTGGCAGGGCATAGAATTGCTAACAAAGGTCTGTAACTGTAAACTATTGATTCCTCTATCATGGCGCTGCTACCACCCCCGTGCCCAACAATGCATTCACTGCATGGTCAACTACCGGTAGTAAAGGTGTCTCCGTACCCGCAAGCCAGAGGATACCAACGATAATGCAGAGAGAACCGAGAATTAATGCGGGAAGAACCATGCTCATCGGTGCTTCATCTTTTCTTATCTCTTTTTCTTCCTCTCCTTCACCCTTCACAAAATACATGCGCTCTATAACTCGCCAGAAATAAACGAGGTTGAGAAGCGTGCTGGCAAGTATAACGGCTACAAAGGCATATTCCACAGCTTCTAAAGACGCAGCCAGCAAGCACAATTTCGTTATAAATCCCACGCTTGGCGGCACCCCTATCATTGATAACGCCGCTATCGTGAAAGCAGCGCAGGTATACGGCATCTTCTTCCCCAACCCCACGAAATCGTGTATGTTCCACAAACCATAACGGTATATTATGGCACCGGCAACCAGGAACAAGCATCCTTTTGTTAGCGCATGATTCAATATATGCATCAACGCACCGTATAGACCCCACTGAGTAGAATAGAGTCCCACGCCAAGCACGATATAGCCTACCTGTGCGACACTGGAGTAAGCAAGCATTCTCTTCAAATTAGACTGCATTATTGCAATAATCGAGCCCACGATAATGGCTATCGCGGCTATCCAGGAAATGGCAGTGGCGATAGGCACGTAAATCCGGATGAATTCCGTGGTGAAGACAGAGAAAAAGACCCTTATGAAAGCATAAATGGAAACCTTTGACATCGCCGCGGCTATTATCACGGTAACCGCGGAAGGAGCATACGTATATGCGTCGGGTTGCCATATATGGAGTGGGAAGAGCGCCATTTTTATGCTCATTCCAACAACGAAGAAGACAAAAGCCGCTTGCACTACTTTATTCTCATACAGTGGTGGCAACAGGTGCGAAAGGTCCGCCATGTTAAGCGAGCCTGTTACGGCATACAGAAAACCAGCACCAAGAAGGTAGAAGCAAGCACCTATGGAGCCCATAATTACGTAGTTATAGCTCGCTTTCAACGCTCTCCTTCCTGCAACGGCTATTAACGCATACGCCGCTAAAGAGGCTATCTCCAGGAATACATACAGGTTGAATATATCCCCGGTTACCGTTATACCGCATAAACCGGTGATAAGAAGTTGAAAGACCACGTAGAACGGCACGATCCTGTGTGGCTGCTCGCGCTCTATACTCCTCTTTGCATATATTGCCGTTAACAGGCAGATGAATAGAACTATAACCAACACGTACGCGTTGAATGCGTCTATAACGTATTCTATGCCCCATGGAGGTGCCCATCCACCCAGCCTGTAATGTATCGTGCCACGAGTGATGACCTGGTTTAAAATGAAAAGAGCCATAAATAGCTGCACGGAAATGGTTGCGATGGAAATAGGCAAACAAGTCTTCTTATTCCACCGTCCTGCAATCAAAATAGTAAATGCAGAAAGCATGGATATTACAATGACAAGCACCGGAAAATGTTCAGTTACAATCAACATTTATTTACCTCCTTTCTCTTTTCCATTTGGGTTCGCACGTATAATAAAAAATTATTCATGCGCCCCAAAAGGGAATAAAAAAGAACTCATTATATAAGATTATCCTTTTTTTGGTGGCACATTTTATCTCCTCTCACAGCCCCATCTCTCTCTCCTTCTCTATTATCTCCTCTTCTTCCATCGTCCCGTATTCCTCATACATTCTTATTACCAGCGCGAGGGCAACCGCAGTCGTGGCAACCGCTACCACTATCGCCGTCAGGATAAGCACGTGAGGTAACGGATTCACGTAAACGTAACCCATATGTATTATTTCTTCGCTTACAATTGGCTCGGTTCCTCCTCTTATATCAGCCAGCGAAATGAAGAATAAGAATATAGCGGTTTGAAATATGTTCAATCCGATGATTTTCTTTATCAGATTGCCCTTTGCTATCATCGCATAGAAACCGATGAGCATAAGCACAATGGAAACCCAGTAATTATATTTCGCAAATACTTCCCCGATTAGCCATTCCATCATTTCTATTCCTGTTCCTCCTTTTCTCCTACCTCTTCTTCGCTTTCTCTTTTCCACACGAGGTTAAAAAATATAGAGGTAATTACAGCCATTACGGTTATCCCGATTCCTATTTCTACGAGGTCCATTCCTAAAGCGCGGTTCTCCTCAAAATGGGTTGTTAATGGAATGAAACCATAGTTTAAATACTGCGCAGCTCCAAAACTGAGGATTACGCACAGGAGTCCAACCCCCGCAAAGATATACACACCAACACTGAAAAGGTTGGTATTTACAGCCTCCGGGAATCTGTCCCCGGCATCAACGATACCAAAAGCAATAACGAGTAAGATAAAAGAAGCGGCGAATATAACTCCGCCTTGAAATCCTCCCCCGGGTCCGCCTGCTCCATGAATTATCACATACAATGCAAACAACTGGATAAAAGGTACCATCAGTCTCGATACTGTCTCTACTATGACATCTCCACCTTTGCCTTCTCCTGTCGCACTATTTTCCGTGTTCAAAGCTTACCTCGCCTCCCAAAATAAACCACGAGATTCCACGAGATTAACACAAGAAGAGGTTGTTCCTATTTTCTCGTGGAAATCTGTGTAATCTTGTGGTTACCTATTCCGGTCTTTTCTCTCGCCTCCGCAATAATAATAATACTCCCACACCCGCGGTAAATATAACGGTGACCTCACCAAGCGTATCGTAACCTCTGTAATCAGCGAGGATATAAGTTACCATATTCGGCACTTCTGTCTCATGGTGCCCTTCCTCTATATACCGTATGATAGGTGCATACCGGTAGACATCCAGCGTATCCCCCTCTCTCTTAATAAAGTAATACTTGGAGCGTTTCTGCTCGAGCTCTGGAAGGTCTTGATAATACTTCTCCGGTGGAATAACATATGCATCCCATTCGCCTTCTGTTACCGTTTCAACACTCGAAGGTAGTTCGTCTTTCCGGAAACCTATGGCTTCAAGTTCACTCACCAACGCCTCAGGAACAATACCCTGATTCAAATCGTCCACTAACTCATCGGCATCCATGCTGATATCCAACTTCACATATCTATTAGGAGGGGAATAGGGGTCTCCAAATGCGGGTATATCTTCAGCCACGTATATGAAAAGAGCGCCTAAAAAAATTACGGAAACAAGAGCCATTGCCGATATTAATTTCATTTCTTCTCCCACCTCGCCGTCCTGGACAAAGCAGCGATTAAGAATGCGGTGGTTGCACCGGCGCCGACGGCAGCTTCTGTAAATGCCACATCCACCGAATGCATCTGCACCCAGACCACAGCCATCAGAAAACTGTAAGCACACAACAGCATAATCGCACTCAATAAGTCTCTCACGGTTATTGCAGCTATTGCGATTGCCACAATTAAAAATAACACAATGAGGTCAAGCTGCCATATCATTTTTTTATTTATCTCCTACTTCTGCTGTTCATATTTAAAATATATTATATAAAACTGTCGCTTTTTACCCGTAACTTTAACTTTTGCGCTTTTCATTTTTCATTGCCGCCGTCAGGCGATTATCACCCTTCCATATACACATCAGCTACTTTCTTTTGCATCGTCTTATCCACTAAGAGCGCGTCAGCGGGTTTTTTCGCGATTGCATGCACCCAAAACTTACCTTTTTCACGGTCTACCAATATGGTTATCGTTCCGGGGGTTAAGGTGATGGAATTAGCTAAGGTAACGAGAGCGAAATCGCTTCGCACGGAAGTTTCAAATTCTATTATTCGAGGGTCTATCGGCATCTTCGGATGGAGAACTCGATATGCAACGTCGAAGTTTGCCAGTAATATCTGCCACAATTCCCAACCGAGGTAAATAACGAATCTAAAGGACTTCAAAAGCATCTTCTCGCCTTTTCCCTTTACCAGCAGGTCATGAGAAATCAACGCCACAATCGCACTGCATATTATACCGGCTGTGAGATGGAAGGTGTCGAAGTGTCCGGATAAGAGAAGCCAGAACAAGAACAGGGCACAAAACGTTACGAGTATTCCAAAAGCTTTTCCTGATTTAGCGGTCATCTACTCTTCTTCCTCCTCTTCACATCCTTGCATCCCCTTTCTTCCAGGGCTTTACGCCTGTATTATAAGCAGCTTTCATTATCGCATGTGTCGCCGTTGGATTGGCGAGGAAAATGAATATTATTAAAAATAGAAGTTTCACAGGTACGAGAGGTGTTTCAGGATAATGAAATAAATGGTATAACAACAAACCAGCGATTATAAGGACTTCTCCAAGCGTGTCGCACTTACCGGTTGCATGCAGTCTCGTGTAAAAGTCAGGCAATCTCAGTAATCCAACTACGCCGGTGAACATAAAGAAAATTCCAGCAGCTAGGAATATCATTACGATTATCTCGATTATTTCGACC
Source organism: Candidatus Methanophagales archaeon (assembly GCA_025435355.1). Taxonomy (GTDB): domain Archaea; phylum Halobacteriota; class Syntropharchaeia; order Alkanophagales; family Methanospirareceae; genus WJOV01. The sequence continues at coordinate 47,736 of JANJFQ010000001.1, forward strand.
ATACTTCACCCCTCTCCAAATATTTCGCGAAGGCTAAAGTGCCTATGAAATTCAGCACTGCATAGAGAAGCGAGATGTCAAAGAACAGAGGTCTTTCGAAATAATAGCCTATGATAACTAAAAGAACGATTGTTTTTGTCCCTATTACGTTCACCGCCGTCACGCGATTAAATACGCCGGGTCCAAGCGCTGCTCGGTATAAACTCAACAATATCGTGAGTGCAATTAACAGCCCGATTGCTAAAAATACTTCTATCATTTTTCGCGGGTTTTGATTAATTTATAGTATGTTGGTTGTTGAGGAAATATAAATAACTTTTGGAATTTTTCTGTGGTATGTAAAAAAGCAAAGGTCTCGTAGCGGTGTCAATGTAAATGTCTGTATTTGAAGCAGCGAAGAAGAGGGCGATGGAGAGATTGCGGATAGGGGGAGCGGACGAAGAAGTAGCGGGAATAATAGAAAGGCTAAACAGTTTTGAAGGGTTTTTCACGACGAGCAGTTGCTCCGGAAGAATCGCTTTGATTTGTTTACCGGAGATAGGGGCGAAGCGAGAAGCGGAATTTATTGGTAAATGGCATCGTTCAGTGACGAAGGAAGAAGTGTTAGAGGCGATAAAGACTTCAGAGAAAGGTGAGATCTGGCTATTATCGCAATCGCCGATATTGCACGTGGCGTGCAGAAGTTTGGAGAAGGCAAAGGCGTTGTTAAGGATAGCGATTGAGTCCGGCTTTAAATACAGCAGTATAAAAGCGATTTCAAAGGATAATGAAAAAGTGGTGGTGGAGATAATGAGCACGGAAAGGATGGACGTTCCGTTGGGTAAAGATGGCGTGATGTTTTGCAGCGAATCGCACCTGGATTTTATCTTGTCGAAGGCGAATTTCATGCTCGAAAGGGTGAAAGAGAAGTTGAAGCGGTTTTGTTATGGGTTGAAGGAGCTTAAGTAGATTGTTTTCGTTCGATAGTTTTTATTATAATGCATTTTAGATGGCAAAAAGCGAAAACCATATGTACTCTAATAACACTACAATTAGAGTGTAACGTCGAATAGGGATACCATCAAGATACCGCGGGAAGAATAACAAAAAAATTATCAGGAGAAGATAGAAATGGAGATATTGGTGCTTGTGGTCTTTTTGGCTATTTTGATGGAACTTATTGACACATCTCTGGGTATGATGTATGGAACCATACTCAGCCCGCTGTTAATCTCGGTAGGATTCGATCCGAAACTTGTTGTCCCTTCTATCCTCATTTCACAGGCAATTGGTGGCATAATAGGAACTATAAGGCATCATAACTATAATTCCGCTAATTTTAAGGGATGGACAAGGGATACAAGAGTAGTTTCTGCTATCGTATTGCCGGGAGTTTTTGCTTGTTTGTTAGGCGCTTTTATAGCTGTTTCTATTCCAAGCTGGGCACTGAAAACATATATTGGATTACTTGTGATTCTAATGGGCGTTTTATGTTTAAAGCCATACTCGTATAAATTCTCATGGGGGAAGATATACGTGATTGGAATAGTGGCTGCATTCAATAAAGCACTATCAGGTGGGGGTTTTGGTCCGGTAACGTCTACCGGAAAAATTCTCGGAGGCTTGAATCCAAAAGTATCAATAGCCACGACAACTTATGCGGAGGTCCCAATATGTCTGCTGAGTTTCCTTTTTTGGGTGATGCTAAGAGGCGGTATTGGGATAGCCTTTCCTTTAGCGTTATGCGCGGGAGCAGCTTTTGGAGCCATAATCGGACCATGGATAACTTACAAATTGAAATCTGATAAACTTAGGAGTGTTGTTGGAATATTAGCGATAATCACTGGAATTTGGTGCATGACTAAACTTTTTGTATAGCTTCTCATCATGTAGATATTCAGTGATGACCTTGTATTCAATCTCAGATAGCGAAGTTTTCAGCCATTCAATTCCTTTCGATTTAAAAGGGATGAGAGAATGAAAAGAAATGCCATGCTGACTTGCTACCGCAGCCGCTCCTTGCTCGCGATCAAGTAAAACAATTACATCTTTGCATTCGACCTTTAAACCGCTCTTTTTCGCTTCTGTTTTTATTTGCTCAATAGCAACGAGTTTAGAATCGAATTTTGTCGCTAAATCGTCAATAACTGCTATCCTGTCGCCCGTTTCAAACTCGCCCTCTACCAGCGTATGCTCACCATAACTTTGAATGTATTTTTTAAATTCGGCTAAAGACCTGACTTCGATTTTTCTCGTCCAGAGAGATGGTATGCCTTCCTGTAACGTTATTGCGCAGGCAATGGGTATCCCCGTCATTGCTACACCCACCACTTTATTCACAGCTTTGCATTCCTCTTTGAGCATTTTTCCAAGTGCATATCCCACCTTTCGGAGCAGTTCGGGGTAAGAAGGGAGCGGTCTTAATTGTACGTAGAAAGGGCTCCATAAACCAGAAACGAGCTTCCAACCATCTGGATTATCACGATACCACGTTTTTATCAGCCCATTCTCGTATAATAAACGAGTTATTTCTTTTCCGAGTTCCTCTTTCTCCTCCTCCCATGTCATTTTATTTTTCAATTAAAACCACGCCTATCCCCATTTCACCAGGATTTGGTATTGCTGCACCATCAAAATGTATCTTTTTCATCTTTTACCTCTTGTTCAACATACGAATTCTTTATTATTAAATCTTGGTTGGAAAAACCATGAACTGGAATGAACTACAAGAGGAAATAAAGCGATGTAAGAAGTGCAAAGAAGAAGGCAATTGTGAGGTTATATGTCCTGATGAGCGGGTTCCTATATCAGAGCCACGGAACGTAAAACTTCTTTTTATTTCCGAAGCACCACCTCTGAATAGCCATTACTACTTCTACAACGAAAATTCAAATGATAGACTGCGGAATAGCTTATTTGAGTTATTACGAACTGACCTGAGCTATGAAATCAGCGCTATAAGCGATTTTATCGCTGCGGGTTTTTACCTTCTGCCGACAGTGAAGTGCCCATCGGCGAGAAATGGGCGAAATGCCGCTCCTCATGGAAAAGTTATAAAACTCTGTGCTGAGTGCCATCTTAAACGAGAAATAGAGCATATAAAGCCCGAAGGTGTTTGTTTATTGGGAGGGACGGCACTACGGGGTTTTTTAGTCTTACGTAATCTCTGGGACATGCAGGTACAAAACCCATGGGAAGTGGGAAGGACATTATCCGAGGCAGCAGGAAAAATGTTAGAAGTGAAGATTTTGGATAAAGGTATCAAGTTTATCCCCTCATACTGGCCCACGAGAAGACATCGCAAGTTTCACGAAATAAGCGAGCACATAAGGATGTTGATGGAGGGAATAGAGTTTTAGAGGATATTGATGATATCTTTTGTACTTATTTACCGCTGAGCCCGCTGAGCCCGCTGAGCTCGCAGAGAACACAAAGAGTCAGGTAAATCTTTTATCTCATCTCAACGCTCTCCATGATCTCGGCGGTAAACAAAATTATTTAAATCTTGTATAACAAAGTATCATTCATGGCGGACAATCTATCCCCTTTTGTGTGGGTTCATGACGATATTATAATAAAGGGGAAGAAAGAGGTGAAGATAGTATGTATATTGGAGCTATCAGACGATTTAAAAGATATAATTGCTGTTTTAATTGAAACCGGTCTTTCTAAGGCGGAGAAGATGAGAGAGGTATTACAACTAATGGGGGAAATTCTAAGAAGAGATGACCGATTTAAGGATATTGTAGCAGAGATGAAAATCTACCGTGAAACAGTTTTTAGTCGCAGCATACCATTCACAATGATAAAAGCGAGAGCAATCTTAAGCAAGCTTAGGAAATGGCAGAATGCCATAGAGAGGAGGTTGGGAACATAAGATGGTAGCTGCAATTCCCCAGATGAATGAAGAAGCATCGAAGTTAGCAGCAGAGATTTCGACTTTGGCTGTGGAAGTAGAAAATCTTGGAGCACTTTCACCAGAATGGTATCTTTTGAATTTACTCAGTCAGACAATGGTTAATATGAAGGAGCAGTTTGGAGGAGAAGCACTTATTGACGAAGAAAGAATTGCAGCGGTTTTAACAGATGAGTTCATCGCACGTGGTTTTAAGCTAAATGAAGGGCAGATAAAAGAATTACTGTATAAGCCGAAGAAAAGATTTGAGGAGCTGGCTATTTTAACCAGTGATTATAAATGGATTATCCATAATTTAAGAGAAAGATTAAACAACTATAATGCCTTACTCAATTTTCTTAAGATACTCTCCTGGGCAACCCGTATAAAGTCTTCACATCCCGTTGAAGCACGCTGGCCGGTATTAAAAGCGGTAGCACTCTTAGAAAAGGAAGAGCAGAAGGGTTTGGTCTCTATTCTTGAAGATACAGGCGTTTTCTTGCAAACAGACCCTCTAATCAACTCCATTTTGCTAATGTTTGGTAAAGTATCTGATAATTGGCTGAAAGAGAACGTTCCTTTACTTACTGCCCGTCGTATCTATCAGATTGCCTGTGAGATTTGGCATCCCGGAAGAGAAGGAGGAGGGTTAAAGAGGGTCATGCGCAACCACGGTAAAGCGATAAAGAGACTAATCGGCGAAGATGCAGAACTTATTCATATCGAGCCTTATTTCCCTTGCGGGCTAAATAGAGAAGGCAAAGTGGTAGAGGTGGAATGGGAGAAGTCAATAAAGAATATACGAGAATTTATAAGGTTTGCAGTAGAGGTAGGGGGAAAGCCAGTCGAGGTTGTTGTTTACACAGGAAAGACCAGAGAGGAGGATATACCTATATTTTTAATCAGGGATAAAGAAGCCTACTATGTGAAGATGTTGTATTTTTATGGTGGGGACTACACGAATTGGGCAGATTTTACTGAATTTTTCTCAAGAGCAGCCTTAGAGTTAATCTGTACTCTGGAAGAAAGAACTTTAGAAAGACTTGGGGAAGGCTATAAATCTCCGGTTATCCACACTAATGATGCTCAGACTGCACCTCTAAATGTATTTAGATTTTTTGGTGAGTATCGTAATAGAGCGGTATTAAATGATGCCTTATTTTGGTTTACTACCCATACTTACGGTAATCGTGGGATATATGACTATGAGGAAGGAAATAGGATTTTATCCCGGTGGAAGCTTCCGGAAGAAGTAAAATGGTGGTTTATGCGGTCAGAAGCAAGAGTTATAGATATAAGCAGTGTAGGGATTCGTTCTGCTGAGGGTGTCAACGGAGTAAGTGAAATTCAGGTAGAGGAGGTTAAGGAGTATGATAAAGGTGTGCCTCTGATTTCTATTACCAATGGAGATGACAGGAGCTTTTCAGCAAAGGTGTTCCGGGGAATTTTGACGGATACTTTTAAAGATGTAGATGTAGAATTTCTTGAGCCACAGCAAATAGAAATAGCAAAAAGAATTGCTAAGGTCAGATTAGGGCTGAATCCTTATCAGCCAGTAATTTCTTATTCGGGTCGTTTGGTTGATGAGAAAGTTGGACTCAAGCGAGCATTTACAGATGAAAATATTGAGGAATTAGTCAAGATGGGTGCACAGGTAGTCATCTTTGGCAATGTTCAACCTGGCGCAGGGAGTCAAAAGCTTTATGAAGGATTAATAGCGCTTCTTAACAGGCTCGAAGCAAAGAGATACGCTGGAAAGTTAATAGTAGTCAATAACTTTACCTTGGAAGAGCAGATTGCACTTTTAGCCGCTACCGATATTCAGGTTCAGGATTCAGACAGAGGAACAGAGGGGGCAGGGTATACTGAAGCAGATATTAGTGCAAATGCCGGACTTCAAGTAGGTCCACCATATAAAGAAGGAATTATTCAGGCTCATGGTGCAATCGTTAATTTTGCTGTCCCTGGAGAGGGGAATACGATAATCCCAGCTAATCCTACACCTCAAAGCTATCTTGCCATACTTAAAAGGCTGATAGAGATGAATCCTGCGGATTTTGCAAAATACCAGGCGACTTCTGTAAGACTTAGCCGCATCTTAGGGGCTGGACTGACTGCTGCTGGATACTTAAGGCAGTGGAATAAAGCTCTTAAGTGTAAAGGGGTTATTTCGGTTGAAGATAGCCAGCCTGTTAAAGAAATAGGAACTATTGGATTATATGAGTATTTACCCGTTATTGCAAAGGTGGGTTTAAGTGAGGGTGTCCCCTTAGAGGAAGTGCTTGTTCAGATTTGGACGAATGCAACTGAGGATGGAAGATGGATACCTGTAAACATGCATCTTACTGAAAAAGAAGAAGATAAATATGTATATAGTGGCGAAATAGAGCCCCCGAAAGAGGGTAAATTTGAATACACTTTAAGGGTTTCTCCGGATTTTGGTAAGACCTGGAAGTGGGCAGGTAAACCGGGAGAAAATAGGGTATTTTCTTGCATTGCTTATGCTCCTTCCACGATGGTTTTCTAATAAAGTTTCTTTTGAGTTAAATTCTACAAAAACTCCATCGCCTCGCTGCAAAATCTCCTCGCCGCACCTTCTACATCCCTGCTTTTATATATCGCAGACCCTATAATGGCATACGCCGCTTTACCTTTTACTGCTTCAAACGCTTTCCTTATCTCCCCTCCTTGCGAACCAATCCCTGGCATGCAAAACTTTGGCTCTTTCACAGTCCCCGATATGAGCGTGTTGTATTCGCAAATAATATCGGGTTTGTTCCCGGGGACTACAAAATACTCCACACCGTATTTCGCACCGATTTTATACATCTCTTTTGGCGCATCATCCACGAGAAATCCGCCTTCTCTATGCAGATACTTTTCATGCGTCATCTCTCCCCCTACCCACGGAACCAACCCTCTCCGGAATAACGCTTTAATAAATGCTTTCTCTGTTTCTGAACCTGCCATTGGGAAAATAATAACGGCTTTCATACCTGCTTTTGAGCAGACCTCTGCGAATTTATCGCCCATCTGCGGTATATCCGTGCCTGCTTTTTGGTGGTCGTAAATCAGCGGCAAGTCTGTCTGTTCGGCTACTATCTCCGTCAGCCTTGATAGACTATAACTCAATGCGAGTGTGCATCCCACCTTATAACCCACGATTCCCTCAATCGGGCACGTCCTCTCAATTAATGTTTTGAAATCTTCGATCGTGGCTACGTCACAGGCGGGGATTACTCCATGCGTCAGGTGAAATAGTTTTTCCATTTTATTTAAACTTTACCCGCCAGTCAAGTAAAGTTAAAGGAATACACTTCAAAGCTTGCGTAAACGTCACACGCCGGACACCAAATCCAGCAATGCTTCCCTCGGGTCCTTCGCCTTCACTACGCCTGAAGCCAGCAACACGCCATCTGCACCCAACTCTATCGCCGCTCTCACATCCTCACCATCTGTAACTCCCGCACCGCAGAGCACAACACTTTCTTTATCCACTCGCCTCACCTCTTTCACCGTGTTTTCCACTATCTCCGGGTCCACCTTTGATACTGACCTCCCGGTTCCTATCAACTCTGGCGGTTCAACCGCGATTGCATACGGCTTCAATTCTGCAACTGCCTTACTTACTGCGATATTATTCGTGCAAACAATCATTAAGAGGTTTAAGCTCGCAGCCTTTTTTATGATATAGTCTATTTCCGCTATTTTCAGCCGGTGCTCAGAGTGATTTACAAGCGACCCCGTTGCTCCTGCCTCCTTTATCGTCTCCAGCGTTACGAAGCCGGTATGACTTCCCGGTTCTATGGCATCAACGTGCTGTGCGAAGCAAGGTATGTTTACCATAGACGCTATCAGCGCAAGCTCGACCTGTTGAGGGCAGATAGCAATGTTTACCCCTTTCTCATCCGCAACCTCCTCACATATCTCGGCGAGTTCAAACCCTTTTTCACCCATTGACTCCGCATACGCCTTCACATTCAACACAATCACAGGTGTTTCTATTTTTGCCCCCATTCCTGTTCCTGCTCTTGTCTCTGCTCCTATTCCCATCCTTTCTTCTCTTCTTTCCTCCACAGCCATCATATTCATCTCACAAAATCCTCCTTAATTCCCCTATATCCTTCACTAAAAACGTTGGCTTATAATTATCTCTTACCTCCCTTTCCCCATTATAAATAAACACAGATTCTATACCTGCCCTCTTAGCTGCTAATACCCCAACCAAGCTATCATCTACCAATATCGCCTCCCTCTTACTCATGCTCAATCCGCTCAACACTTTATTTATGTAAAAAGGATTTGGTTTCCTGTTAGTCAGACATTCCAATTCGCTCCTCCTACCATACCATATCTTGAAGTACGGTTTCAAATTAAAATGTTCTACCGCGTAATCCACGCATTCTTGTTGCGAATCGCTTACCACCGCAAGATAAGATTTCTTACTAAGATATTTTATTACTGCCTCAGAACCTTTGCATAGTTTTATCTCACCATTTCGCATCGCTTCTATCTTCGCTTCTATGACGCCCCTCTCCCTTCTGCTCCAAAAGTCCTCACAATCCAGGTCAAATCTATCACAAAATCTTCTCACCCCTTCTTCTCCATCAGAATGCAGAGGAGCGAGGAAAAGATTATTCATTTCCTCTATGGTAAGATTTATTCCGTAAAGACTCAAAGTTTTTCTGAATGCTTCGTATGCCCACTCATGTGCTATATCTCCTTCTCCTCTCGAATCCAGAAACGTTCCGTCCATATCAAAGATGACCAGCTTATATTCTTTTTCCATATATTTACTCAACATATATATTGAAAGGGGGGTTATAAATATCCCTTACCCCAAACTGAAGAAAGGGATAGGGGGGTGGAAAAATGAGCGTTGTTACGAAGGAACTTCACTTCGATACAAAAGGAGAAGTAGAAATTGTAGATATAACAGAAAAGGTGGACGGCAAGCTAAGAGAATCAAGCATTGAGGATGGTATTGTAACTATCTTCGTGCCCGGTTCGACTGGTGCGGTCACGACCATAGAATACGAACCGGGACTGTTGCTGGATTTACCCAGGGCATTAGAGAGGTTGTTCCCGAAGGGAATAGGCTATGAGCATGAGTATAGATGGCACGACGGTAACGGGCATTCGCATGTAAGAGCTTCTTTTTTGGGCCCTTCATTAACGGTGCCGTTTAGAAATAAAAAGATGTTGTTAGGGACGTGGCAGCAGGTTGTGTTTATCGAGTTGGACAATAAGAGAAGGTCGAGAAGAATAATTCTTCAGATCTTGGGATAATTCATATTCATTACTGACCTTTCTACACAATACGTTATAAATTTCTCAGACGGATATTCGTACCCATTTCTATTTCTCTAAGGCACATTTTTACTTTACTTACAATTTCGTCGAGTTTCTCTTGTGGAACATCCGCATTTCTCACAATGCCCGTCACGATGCCCATGACTTTACCCGGCGTCTCGCCTTCATTATTTCTCGTGCTTACCCCTATTTGCTCGAAATCTTTGAATGTTACCGGGCACTGGCAAAGAATGATAGCAGGTATCGCCACCTTTTTCAACTCAAACCTCACTTTGTAGATGAAATGCGGTTTTACGTTACCGTGATGCAATATGGCGAGTTTATGCTGTCCAATTATATCTATCTCCCTTGGTTCCAATCCAAAGGCTACGCCATGCCCTCCCCCTGATGGTGCATCTGCTGGTGTCCCATCCCCGGCATTCAATATTATTTCTCCTGTGTTTATACCCCTACTCCTTAATTCTGTGGTTATCTGACATACTGGCTTTGGCACATGCCTGATCCCCGGAGACATCGCAACTGCTATTACATCATTCCGCCACGCTTTCGCAAATGTCCCTCTCTGCGCAATACCACCACCTAAGCCAAGCGCCTGCCCCTTCCTACAGGCTACAACCTGTGTTTCTCTCCCAACGCCCATTTTTTTACATTTTCACGCGGTCCGCAATACCTCTATCTTCGTTATTTTACCATCCTTCATATGCGCTACTCTATCGCAAACCATTTCAACAAAATCAAGGTCATGAGAGACAATTAAGAAAGTTATCCCTAAATTCTCCCTCGCCGCCCTTATAGACTCTGCAACGAATTTCTTTGTTATTGGGTCCATTGTTCCTGTTGGCTCATCAAGTATCGCTATCGCAGGCTCCTTCATCAATATCTGAGCAAGAACTACCCGCTGTCTTTCTCCAACGCTTAGTTGAGTATGGTCCTTCGGGAGTATCTCCACCGCTTCTTCTTCGCTAAATCCTATCCCCTGCAAGATAAAGATTGCCTTCATCCTCGCAAGCTCTTCTGGTATCTTCAAACCTATGCAGCTCGTGAGATTCTCTAACACCGTCTTCTCAGGATATAATGAATACTCTTGGTGTAACATAGCTACGTGCGTCGCTGCTTGTTCGCCTACTCCTGGCGTAGTCGCTCCCCATGCAATCCACACACCGGTTTCTGCTACCCTTCCCACCTCTATCCACCTATCTCCTGCTCTTATCTTAATTGAGCCACCAGTTAGTGCGTCTATTTGGCATATAATTCGCGATAAACTCGTTTTCCCCGCTCCACTCTTCCCTAATAGCCCAAATATCTCGTTCTCATAGATTGTAAGCGAAACATCATCTACCGCTTTCACCATCCCTCTCCATATAGAGTAATAATACTTCTTACAATGGTCAATTTCTATCTTCGGCTCCCCGAGCTTCACATATTCTTCTCGCTCTATTTCTCCCACCTGCTTCTTAAAATCTTCCACTACTTTCTTTGAGTCGCCATACTCGACAATTTCACCATGATCCAGCCATAATGCTTTTTCTGTTAGTTCTTCAATGACGTAAGGCCAGTGGGAAGTGACAATAAGGGTCATTCCTGCCTTCATGCTATCTACCAGTGCTTTATGCACAAGTTTTGCCGTTTCGAAGTCTAACGTCCCCGTAGGCTCATCCGCCAACAGTAACAGGGGGTCCAATGCCAGTTGTCTTGCAAGCACTACTCTTTGTTTTTCCCCTCCACTAAGGTCGCTTGCTGGAAAGGTTATGCGGTGAATCATTTTCACTGCTTTCAGCAGCTCATAAGCTCTTCTAAACTTCTTCTCCGCGGGATACTTTCTGCTCTCCAATGCCTGTAATACATTATACATCACTGTATCATCCCCGTATAACCCGAAAGTACGCTGCAACATAATAGCAACAGCCCTTTTTACTTTCCTCCTCACTTTAGCGTCCTTCCAGTAATTTACTTCCTTTAACTCTAATTCCGCCTCGCACTTAATGCACACATTGCCTGCTTTGCTTGGTGCCTCTATCCACGAACAAGCCGGGCACATCGCCACCCTGAGAATTACCTCGCCTGAGGTAGGTGCGTATTCCTCACTACCTCGCAACATGTGAAGCAAAACAGATTTCCCCGACCCGCTCTTTCCAAGCAAACCTAAAGGCTCTCCTTCCCATATATCCACGCTCACGTTTTTCAAGACTTCTTTGCCGTCGAACTCCTTGCTCACCCCGGAAACTTTTATAAATGGCTTCTCTTCACTCATTCCTCCACACTCTCCTCACTCTTCGTTATTTATCTCTATTTTTAAAAAATGTTTCTATATTTTTCATCTCTTCTTTTTCTTTAACACCATTATGTCGGGTCTTGGAGGTGCTTTAGAACCTGCAAACTCTCTTTTACACCTCTCACACAGTTCCCTCGCCGTAAGCGTAACCACTTCTTCACTCCCCGGTAGCTTCCTCGCATATACAAACTCTGGCTCTACACCAACAGACTTGCTTATTTCTTCCAGCAGCGCATTTATCCTATCCTTGAATACCTCCACATCATCGCTCTGCAATCCTCGGAGGTCAGAAGTGAAGCCTACACAGCCACAAGTCATCTCGAAAACTTTCGCCTCCGGCACAAATAGGTTCCCTGTCAGAGCTTTCAGTTCCTCTTCCAACTTTCTCCTGCCTTCTCCTATTTCCTTCTTCACTTTTTTATTTCACCCACAACCTTACTTGTTAGTTCATCACAATACCGGCATTCTTCACATATCTTTTTGCACCCTTTCCACTGTTTTATAGCCCCTGCCAAATCTGCATTGTCTATAAAGAACATATCTTTAAGTTCGGCGGGGCAATCTAAAAGGTCGAGCAAATTACCTTCATACGCCCTGCTCGAATACGCTTGCATGCCGTTCAGTATCCAATTAACTGTATTCGCTCGCCCGGAAATCTTGAAATCTTCTATGCCTATCGCCTCATATTCCCTCATGTCCTCAGGTCTTATCCACGGCGACCTTATGATTTGCGATGGGTCTCGCACCCGGATGGAGATGCACTTGTCAAAATAGTAATCGCCAAAGGTATTCAGAGGCTGAGCTCGTGCGTTTGAGAAAGAAGCGCGAAAGGTAGTTATGTGGGAGAAGAGGTTAAAATGCGAGTAGCGAAATGGGCACTTATAAAGACAACCTTCATTTACAATTACCCTGATGCCACAGTTAACCGCCCTTAATATCGCTTCTAAAACCTTGAAGTTTCTGTTTATGTTTGTATCCACAGTGATTGCATCAGCACCAAGCGCTTCAAAAAATTCAGCACGTTGCGGCGAATCTACATGTGCCACACATGAAATAACCGTTTCCATCGGGAGATCCCTTAATAGTTCAATAAGATATGGCTCTGCCACGGTAACGCCATCAACACCTGCCTTGTTAAGTTCGTTGAAATACCACTCAAACATCTTATAACCCTCAAATGTCAGATGATAGCCACCCAGGCAGGAAGCATTCAGCACGACGTTCATCTTTACGTGGTGCTGGTGCGCATAAGCGGTTTGCTCTTTGATATCTTCAATAAGCGCTGCATGTAATGTCGCTCTCCCGCTTCCCATCACTTCCGGAGAGCCGGCCATGTAAACTTCTTCCACTTCTTTCAAGCCCTCTGCTTCTTTTGTCTCTATTATCTCCTTCAAAGCGGAGAAATGTCCTGGGTGTGGAATTATCAATTGCATTTTCTATCTTATTCTATACTACGAGGGTTATAAATATATTTATGAAATGTTTCCAAGTTGCCCAACAAAACAACCTCAACGAGGGATGAGGAGAAGATTAAAAAACCAATATTCACAATACCCAGAAGGTATAGTAGTGTAATTAGTATTGGTTGATGAATCAGGTAAATTAGTAATGAATGCCGCCCTAAAAAGCAAAACAATCTTATAAGAATATAATTAGAAAGGTCACAAAGGTTAAATTGCCGTGTGTAGTCAGGATATAGCAAATTCCCAAAAAACAATCCAATTAGAATTACTCCAAACCATGGAAAAATCGGGAAATAGTCAACAGTATAGAAGCGCTCTGGCATGAGTCCTAACCACATTAACCAGGGAAAACCAAAAGTAAGGTTCTTCAAATATATTCCAAGCGATATAAAAGCAATACCTATCAACAGATTCCAGGAACGGAGTTTTAAAAAGGGATATGCCAGAATAATCGAAATTCCAATAAGATGAAGTATCCCAAATACAATAAACCCCTCTCTCAAAAAGATCCAAGTCGTTAAGGTAATAATTAAACCCCATGAAAAGACCTTTAAACCTCTTTTGAGATATTTTTGGTATACTTTTTTCCCGGTATTCTGTATTTTCTTAACCCTTGAAAAACTAAGAGTTAGTGATATACCCACCAAAAGAATAAAGATTGTGGCGGTCATGCGCCCAAAATATAACCAAAAACCAGAATGTAAATTAAGATTGTATTCACCGAAATAAGTCAGGTC
>JANJFQ010000220.1 GCA_025435355.1 Candidatus Methanophagales archaeon
CAAACTTAGACCCCGATATGGGTGATACGGTCAAAGAACGGATGGAGAAAGCAGGCATAAGATTCATTTTAGATAGAAGAGAGATAACAGCTATAAAAGGATATGAGGGGAGAGCGAAGTCAGTTGTGATAGGAGAAAAGGAAGAGGAGAAAGAAGAGATTCCGGCAGAAATAGTTATAATCGGCAAATGGATGATCCCGGAGGTAGACATCGCAAGGGAAGCGGATGTGGAAATAGGAGAAAGTGGTGGAATAGTCACGGATAGAGCAATGCATGTTAAAAAAGGAAGGGGGCATCTAACTGATGTGTATGCAGTTGGTGACTGTACGGAAGTTGTAGACGCCATCACACATCGTCCAAGACTGAATCAACTTGCATCTACTGCTGTCACTCAAGCTACGGTTATAGCAGATAACATTCTAAGCGACATTAGTGAGCAACCATCTTTATATTCTCCTTGTGAATATTGTTTTGGTCCGACAGTAGCGGATGTCGGAGGTGTCTTGATAGGTTCGATAGGTGTTACATCTGAAGCGGCGAGTCGCGCAGGGATAAAAACAATAAGTGGTAAGGCAACAAAACTCACGAAGGCACGATACTTCCCCGGAGCGACGCCTCTCACCCTGAAATTGATCTTCGATGCATATACCAAGAAATTAATAGGAGCGCAAATGATCGGCGAAGTCACTGTCGCGGAACGTGTAAACGAGTTGGGGGTTGCTATACGCGCAGGTATTACCGCGGAGGAGATGAGAAATATGGAGCGATGCTACGACCCCTCGCAGGCTTTGCTGGTAGATGTGACGATAGATGCTGCGACAGAAGCTTTGGGTATTACGCCAGTCTATTAAGCCGTTTCGCTTTATCTACAAGATATCCTCAATCAGCCGCTTCGCCCATTTCAACTTCTTCCTTTTTCTCTCGCTTACATGCTTATCCTCGAAATCAAACCCTATGAGTTCTATTTCCTTCGCACCAAATTCCTTAGCCAGGAACACACACCTGTCGCCATCTGTGAACCCGCCGAAGTTGTGCACTGTGGGGCTCTGCCCCATGCATATCGGCTTGCTCTGCGTTGTGCATATCACATCTTCATTTAATCCGGGCAGCACTTTCTTCAGCAGCTCTATGTTGTCTCCGTGTGCATGCACCACGATTATCGAACCAAGCCTGTTTGCATGGATTATATCCGCGATGTCCCCGTCAAGGTCAGTGACTACGACATCGGGTATAACTGCATTGCGCAGAAGAGCAGAAGTAGCACCATCCGCAGCTATCAGAACATATTCACGAGAAAAGGGAAACGCGTCGAACTCCTTTTCCTTCTCCCTTATATCACGCTCCAAACAGGGAGCATTGCCACAAATTACCACTCTCTTCCCTTTTATTCGCTTCTCTACTTCTTGCTTTACGTTTTTCTCTCCCCCTCTTTTGCGAGTTAATATCTCTAGTGCCACCCTTGCCGCTTCATCGTCTTTTTTCCTTTCAAAGCCAAAATCGTTTAATATCTCCTCGTATATCGGCGCCCAATCACTGTACTTCATATCAAACTTTCTGTATCTATTCAGGTTTTTTAAAGTTTTTCCAAATATTTTTAAATAAATTCAATTTTTATTTCAAATAGTTGATATAATTTTAACTATATTCGCTAAGAATACACGCTAAGCGTTTGAAATGTGAAAATAACGTCCGAAATTTCTTTATTGAAAAAAAATATTCCCGTTTTCGAAAGGTTTTTATATGTGATAAAAGTAGAGGGCTATTCATAGGTGAACAAGTTAAACCTTCTTTAAAAAAGAGAAAGAAAGTTTAATCAGTGAAAAAAAAGGAAAAGTTTAAAAAGGGCAGATCTTGTTACAGAAATAATA
>JANJFQ010000022.1 GCA_025435355.1 Candidatus Methanophagales archaeon
AAGAGGCAGGGCTATTAAAGTAGAAAACAAGAAAACAAGGGAGGTTTTTGATACGATATTAGATGATGAGATTGATTTTGAACCACGAAAAATTGAAAGAAAGATAACGGCAATAGATAGAAATAGGAAGATAGTTAAAGACTTTGCAAAATACTTTAAACATGAAAAGACATTGGTTTTTGCCGTTGACGATAGGCATGCTGGCCAATTAGTGAGATTATTTAGAAATGAGTTTTCAGATAAAGGGGATAAATTTGTTCAAAAAATAACGTATAAAGTTGATAAAGCTCCAGATAAAATAAAGGAATTCAGAAATAGGGAATATCCCGTTATTGCAGTAACCGTTGATATGCTTACGACAGGTGTAGATATTCCGAAAATAGAGAATTTGGTATTTGTGAGACCAGTTCAATCGAGAATCCTTTTTGAACAAATGATGGGCAGAGGAACAAGGAGATGTGATGAGATCAATAAAACTCATTTTACTGTTTTTGATACGCTGAGACTGCTGGAATTTATGAAGGAGCATAATTTAAGTGATTTTGTTGAGCCTCCAAGAAGCCATTACATGAAGATAAGCGAGGTTATAAAATCAATTAAGATTTTTTACGACTGTCCAAAATAAGTGAGTTAATTGACAGGAAGGACCTCCTTGAGAATTTATTTCTGGTCAAGGGTAATAAATTGAAGAATGCAGGTGTTTTATTGTTCTGCAGAAAGATAGGTAAATTTTTCGATCACGCAACCATAACCTGCATAACCTTCCAGGGAAAAGAGCGGGTAAAGATTCTGGACAGGAAAGAATTCGATGCGGATTTGTATTCTAATTTCCAGTATGCTTTCAATTATCTGAAAGAAAAGTTAAACACCGAGTATATTATCAGAACCGGCGGTCCGAGGGAGGAGAAACTCGAACTGCCCGATGAGGCTTTGAGGGAAGCATTGCTGAATGCAACGGGGCACAGAAATTATTTTGTGACTACCTCTGTATTTGTTGAGATATATTCTGACAGGGTTGAGATAACAAATCCCGGTGGTCTGGTCAGGGGTTTGGAGAAGAAAGACCTTGGAACGAAGAGCTTGCCAAGGAATAGTCTTCTTTTTGGTTTGTTGCAGAGAATGAATCTGGTTGAAAAAGCAGGGACCGGGATTAAAAGAATGTATGAAGCCATGAAAAGTTATAGGTTAGAGCCTCCGGAGATAGAAACTGACAGAGACTGGTTTACAATAATCTTTAGAAGACCTGTGGAGAGTTATGAGGAGAGATTTTATGGAGCTACCCAGAAGTTCGGAGAAAGTTCGGAGAAAAGTTCGGAGAAAATTTTAGCAATCATTAAGGAAAACAGTTACATAACTGCAAGGGATATGGCAGAAACGATTGGGATTTCCCAAAGAGCGGCAGAAAAACATATTGCAAACTTGAAAAAGAAAGGTGTATTAAAAAGAGTAGGTCCAGACAGAGGAGGCTATTGGGAAGTCGTTGAGGTGGTGGATAAAAATGCATACTCAAATTCGACTTCCTGAAGGCTGGGAAGTTAGGAAGTTGGGAGATATGGCTAAAATTATCATGGGACAATCTCCTCCATCAAAAACTTATAATTCAGAGGGAAAAGGACTCCCATTTTTTCAAGGTAAAGCGGAATTCGGGGATATGCATCCTACCCCAAAGAAATGGTGTAGTGAACCAAAGAAAGTTGCTAATAAGAATGACATATTAATATCTGTGAGGGCACCTGTTGGGCCTGTTAATCTCTCAGACTCGAAATGTTGTATAGGAAGGGGTCTTTGCGCTATAAGAACGAAGCTCAACAAATTAAATTATAACTATCTCTACAACTTTTTAAAGTCACAAGAAGATATTCTATCCAAAAGAGGGCAGGGAAGTACTTTTACAGCTATCAGTAAAAAAGATGTATTTGAAATTAAAATCCCTATCCCCTTTCCAAACGACCCCCCAAAATCCTTAGAAAAACAACAAAAGATCGTTGCGAGATTAGATGCTTTCTTTGAACATTACAACGAACTCAAGAAAGAGAAACAAAAAGCAAAAGAGAAATACGAGCAAATCATTCAAAGTGCGATAGCGAGTTTGATTCCACAGAAGGAGTTGCCTGAGGGATGGAAGAAAGATTTGTTAGTAATTTTATGCTCAAAAAAACCACAATATGGATATACCGCAACTTGTGTAAAGGAGAGGGTGGGACCAATTTATTTAAGAATTACTGATATAGATTTCAAAGGCAATGTAGATTGGAATAATATTAAATTCGTGGATTTACCAAAAGAGGAGCATGCTAAATTCAAATTAGAAAAAGGAGATATTGTTATTGCAAGAACTGGAGCTACTGCGGGGAAAGCATATTTATTTGACGAAGAAAATAGGGATATGATTTTTGCTTCTTATTTAATTCGCTTCAGATGTAATCATGGTTTATTATTGCCTGAATATCTGTTTATTTACATGCAATCTTCTTTATATTGGCACCATATTTCAAAAGAGCTGTTGGGAACTGGACAGCCAAATGTAAATGCAAAAAAACTTGGTAATTTAGAAGTTGTTTATCCCAATATAGAAACTCAAAAGGAAATTTTAAACAGGATTGGAACTCTTAAAAGTAACATCGGAATAATAACAGAACAACAAAAAAACATAGACTTCCAGCTTGAACAGCTTCCGAAGGCTGTTTTATCAAAAGCGTTTAAAGGGGAGTTGGTGAGCTAATATGAGAGAAGTAATAGGGGGAGTAGTAATAAATGAGGTCGAAGCGGAACCACTTAGAGTATGTTTTAGATTTTCTTACATCACAGAAAAAAGAATCCCCTTATCTGGATTTTAAATTAACAATACACGTTGGGAAAAATCCGAATTTTCCGGAGGTTGCAAAGGATATTTTTGCATTCAGTAATTATGGAGGAGGATGGATTTTAATAGGTTGGAAAGAGGAAAAAAAGAATCAATACCTTCCAGTAGGAGTTCCTGATGATTATAAAGTTGACCAGGCAACTCTACAAGAAAAATTTAATTCATATTCAAATAAACCAATTCAAATTGAATATAAAGAGTTTAACAAAATGATTGACGGCGTTCAAAGACGCTTTGCAGTCATATATATTCCCCCTTCTTATGGAATACTAAAACCTGTCAAAGATGGAAAATATAGAAAAAGCGATAAGGAACGTGTTGTTTTCAAAAAAGGGGACATATTTTATAGAAGAGGTACACAGAGCATTCCTCCTTCTGAACAGGAACTAAAGATAATAAAGAAAAGATTAGAGAAAGAAAACTACCGTATTTCGGTTCTTAGTGGAGAACCGGATGAAATTGAGGAAACCATTTACAGTAATCTTTTTGAGGTTACAAAGCTTCCGGAATTTGTGTATTCCGGTCTAAAAAAGGACTATGACGATGTTTCAATAAAAGTGTTATTAAAACAGGAAGGTGTTTTTCCAGAATTTTTCCATAAGTTCAAAGAATGGAACAAGAAAATCGTTACATTTGAAAATCTTTGTGACACCAACATTCCCTACCACAAACTTGTCGAAGAAGATTCGGTCGTGAAAGAACCAATTGATAAATGGATTGATGATCCTGATAAAAATAGAATCATTGTCGAACTTCTCAATCGCGAATTAAAGCATTATGCAATAGGTAAAGGCATGTTTCTTTTTAGATTTAGAGATAAAGACAAACTGTATTATTCATTGGAAAACGAGAAAAGAGAGGAGAGATGGAGAAGCAGATACGGAAAATCAACAAGAATTGTGGCAGCAAAATTGTATGCTGAACAATTACAGAGATACATCTATTGGCACGCAGCTTTTTTTCCTAATTTTGTTCAATTGGAGTTGGGCAAATTCTTCTTTAGAATTTTACCCACATTTGTACTTACAGATGATGGAAAACATGCTATAGCGGGATTTAAAGAGGGAACAGTAATTACAAGGCTTTCTTATAACAAGTATAACAGTAGCTATCTTAATAATTTGCTGTTTTGGATATACAAACTGGGTAATGGTTATGATATTCATATAAGGGATTATCTCACAATTAGTTCGAAGCCAGCAACTACTGAATTGCCCGTTGGGATTATATTTGATATCCCTTCATCAGAATTTAGATTAGAAATCGCAGAAGAATCCGAGGAGGATGTTCTTGGGGAGGATGATGAATTTGAAGACGTTTAAAACAAAATATATCCAAGAACAGAACTTGATTTTTGGGGGTCAACATGAAGAAAAAGACCCAAGATTAGGGCTAAAATACTTTGGACCTTATCATTATCCTTCAGAAACAGCCACACTTGAAAAAATTCGATTAGGGATAATTGGAAACAAATCAATGCTTGAGAAATCAAAAGAAATTATTGAAATGATAGGTAGACCGATAGATAATCAAGAAAGAAATAAATGGTTATATCCACCATTTCCTGGGATGTCGCCAGATTCAAGGTTCAATTGTTCCATAGAGTTATCTGAGAGTTGGCAAGAAACTATACTACAATCTGAGATAGATAATTTAAAGGAGATGATAGACTCAAATGAAAGAATCGGTGCCGCAGTCCAACTCTACATAAAGAAAATTGAAAATATGCTTGAGGAAGATAACTTGCCTGATGTAGTCCTTTGTTGTTTACCAAGTAAAATTGAAGAGTATTGTGGTATCTCTGAGAGAACAAGGGGTGCAAAAACACCACGGCCAACTAAGTTAGAAAAACACATACAAGAACTTAAAGAGAAAAACCAAACCTTCCTCGCCGATTGGGGAGTTGATCTAAACATAGAAGAAGAGACGAAAGTAAAGGGTTATGATTTCCATAATGCACTCAAAGGAAAAGTAATGGGTCTTAGATCACCAGTTCCAACTCAGTTATTACGAGAATCTACTGCGGATGCGATCTTAAATTACGATGAATCTAAAAAGAAAGTTAGACAAGAGCCTGCATCTTTTGCATGGAATTTCTCAACAGCACTTTTTTATAAAGCAAATGGTAAGCCGTGGAGACTTGCAAAACTAAAACAAGATACTTGTTATGCAGGTATATCTTTTTACCTAGATAAATTAACCTTTAATAGAGATATCCAAACATCTATGGCTCAAGTATTTGCACATAGTGGAGAAGGGCTTGTATTAAGGGGAACAGAAGTTTATGTTGATGAAAAATCAAAAGAGCCACATCTCTCTGAGAACCAAGCAAAAGAGCTTCTGCTTGATGCTTTGAATAATTATACTGAAATAGCGGGTAGAACTCCCACAAGGGTTGTTGTACATAAATCGACATTGTTTACAAAACCTGAACAAAAGGGCTTTAGTGATGCGATAGGAAATATAAAAAGGGATTTTGTTACAATCACAAAAAGGAATAAAGGAATTAGGTTTATGAGAATGGGTTCGTATCCTGTTCTGAGAGGCACTTTGATTTCCTTGACTGAAAAAGAGCACATTTTATTTACTTCTGGTTACGTCTCGCGAATTAGAACTTATCCAGGACACAGTATTCCGCAACCACTATTAATTATTCATGAAGGTGATTCTGAAATAAAAGAAATATGTAACGAGATATTGGGCTTAACGAAGCTTAATTGGAATACAACCGAATTTTCAACAGAATTGCCAATAACATTAGCCTTTTCAACAAAAGTAGGGCAAATATTATCAGAATTGGATAAAGACATTCCTTTACAGAATCATTATAGATTTTATATGTGATAGTTCGATTCCCATCACTTGATTACAATTTAAACTCTATCCCTCCTCCCTCCAGCTCCACCATTTCTTGTTTCCGATTATAACGTGGTCAGAAACAGTAATGCCTAAAAGCTCTCCAGCTTCTATTAATCTTTCCGTTAGCTGTCGGTCGGAGTCCGAAGGAGTTGGATCGCCCGATGGATGATTGTGAACCAGAATAATTCTCGATGCAGAATTCTTTATTGCAGCCTTGAAAATATCTCTTGGATGTGCGGTAGAGAAATCGAGCGTCCCCTGGGATATTACTTCCTCACCAATTACCCAGTTCTTGCTGTTTAGCATAAGAACGATAAATTTCTCCTGTTTTTCGTCTTTCAATTTCTCATAAAAATGATTGAATACATCCTCCGCTGATTTGATATGTCTTGAAGCTTGTTTTGCAAGGTTATATCGCTTATTAAACTCAAATAAGGCAAGAATCTGGCATGCTTTTGCAAATCCTATTCCTTTAATCTCCTGTAATTCTTTTAATGAACATTCTGAAAGTTTATCTAACCCCTGTTTGTTTATCAGCCTGTTTGACACATCTATAGCATTCTCTTGTGGTGTTCCTTTTTGCAGGATTATAGCGAGAAGTTCAGCATCTGATAAGTTTTCTATTCCGTATTTAACGAGTCTTTCTCTTGGTCTGCTATCCTCCAACATTTCTTTTATTTTCATGAATCGTTACCTCTATTCATCTGTATCACTTGGAATCCATTTTAAATTTTTTGCTATGTATTTGCCAGTATTATGTCTAGTTTAATCAATTCCACTGTATACTCTTTTAAAAAGGCTTTTGCTATTTCCTGGCTGACAGATTCTCGTTCTCCTTTGTCGAGTACTTTATAAAGAAATGGGGCTTCTTCAATATTATAGTTCATCTCGTGGATAAAATCACGAGCTTCTCCAAAACCGCCAATTATAGCTAACAGTCTTAGTTGTATCGTTGTATGCCTTTGCCATTTATTGGCTTGCGGAGGAATTGTAGCCAAAGAAACTAAAGTGCGAAGAATCATTTCTTTCTCATACTCTCGATTCCATTTCAAAGCATAAAGCTTGTGGTCGTTGACTAAGTTCTTTGGTTAGATCAATAATAGCACTGGTATAGGTTTCAAGAACAAACGTGAAACTATCAAGGTCCCTTTGATTAAGTGATTTGAGCATGAAATCCCGCAAAGGGAAAAAGGGGTCTTTAGGGGTAGGATTCAACGACCCTGTCCTTTCAAAGACAAGAGGGACAAAGGTTTCTCTGTTTAATTGGTTGGCAAATCGCCGAATTATTTCTTGGAAGTTAATCTTTATAAAAATGGCTCGAAAATAGGGAATAAGGAATACCAGCCCTAATATTGCGCTTAACTGAAAAGAGAGTAACAACTGTGCATGTCTAACAGAGAAAATAATTAAACTGATTGCTACAAGAATTATACTCAAATAGAGGATAATTAACGTCCAGAAATAAAAATCTTTTCTAAAAAATTCAAGTACTTTGTAACTATAAGAACCTGCTGCAATTGTAGCAGCAGTGAGAGTGACTGCGGGCAAAAAGGCAAGAACAGTTAAATAAGCCATCAATATATCCTTTGGAGAAAATGCAAAGGGATCAATTGTTATATTTAATAGTTTCAATATTTCTATTTGTGGTATCCAAATTATTGATATTCCAATATAACCATACAATTGCTATAGCTATACTCACCTTATTCTCTATGGGTATTCCACGCCATCGCTGTGCAACTATTTGTCTAAGTTTCATTGTAATCAGAATAGCATTAATCTCTTATAAGATCCAATGTATGAAATATATCCCTTCATATTTACATAGCTCAGGCTATATTTAACCTTTTTCATCTCCTTTTTGCCGATTATCTAACAATCATCTCCTCAATTCCCAATAAAACCTCTCCCAACCCTATTTCTTTCGACTGCTTTGGTTTCTTTTCACCCAACAGTTTTTGACTTAACTTCGTATTCGACATCTACATTTTCAATGAACGCAGGATGTTCTGAATTTCATAGAAGTAGGCTTTCACTTGCATTGGCTCAGCATTCTCTCGATAATACTGCGCTCCTTTTCCCGCTGCTAATATCACCGCTTTCATTTTATTTCTTCCATCTCTATCTCTTCAAGCCTTGCCATTCCCAATCTTTTTTCTTGCGCCAATTTTATATGAGGTACCGACAGCGGGTTCAATCCCAGGATATTCGCACCCACGGCATCAGCAGCAACGGGGTCCTCGGAAAAGATCATCAAATCATATCTTGTTACTTCACCGCCTAATTCGAGACTGCTGCTTTCTATCCCATCTATCAAAGCCAAATCAGGTTTCTTGTAAATCAGAAAAGAGTTTTTCAAAGTAAGGGGGAATTTAAAATCTTTTAATTTCAAAGCTTCAGGATTCTTTCTTAGCTCATAATCATCTTCATTTAAGTCAACCAATTTTATCCCGCTCCTTTCAGCGAGTTCAAAATATCCTAAATCAAGGAATGCTTTGTTTGTGCCTCCACGGCACATTCCTGACCCTTCTGCAATAATTATCTCTCTCGCTTTGCCCTTGAAATGATTCACGATGCATTCAACTGTTTTTGGCGAAGTTGTAACTGGATAAGGGCGATTAATGATTAAATTTGGTTTTATCACTACTTTTTCTTTATAAGGATCAACTCCTAATGCATTCAGACCTTTTTCAACCATTCTTTCACGGTCGCTTCCTTTCACGATGACGACTTTGGACATAAAAGCAAAAGTTCCCCCCCTCTTCTTTCCTTTACCCCTTATCAGGTGGCGAATAAATCATTTTTACGCCTCCTTGTTCTTCTATTTCGTTATAAACCATGACAAAGTTCTTCACTTCTGTTATCTTTGGACTTATCAAAGGTCTTGAGTCTGTCTTTTCATAGTTCGGTGGGCATATCCCTCTTACATCCTCTACTCTAACAATACAGGCTTCACCTATTCTCCTCATCTTTATCCTATCCCGTAGCTTTTCAAACCGATGTTTCTTGCTCATCTTGAAAATTAAGATTATGTGGAAGTATTTATTTATCAATCCAAGATGAAGAATGGGAAACATGGGAGACTATCGAGTGATAAAACTTAACAAAAAGGGTGCAAAGGATGTCTCTGCTCTTTTCAAGGAGGTATGGTCAACGTCGTATGACTACCCAGAGGAATGGAGAGAAAAGAGAGCGATGAGCGAGGAAGAGGTGAAAAAGGAGATGGAGTCAGGCTATTTCTTTTTTGGTGTTCGCATGGAAAGCAAAGGAAAATTGCTGGGTGCTTACAAAGTTTCTGTGGCAGAAAAGGGCTGTTTTGGAGAGCAAGTGTCGGTTCTACCTGGATACCGGAATCGAGGAGCTGCATCCGCAATATACGAGCATTTTATCAATTTTGGAAATGAGCACAAATGTAAGGTGAATTATGTAAACATATTAGTGGATAGTGAACCTTGTAAGCGAGTTATGGAGAAATATAATTTTCACAAGACGGGAGAGCCGTGGGAACAGAGCAGAGGTATGCTCGTTCAGACGTATGAGAGAAAAATGTGATTAAAAGGAACGTACTTGTTTACCGCTGAGCCAGCAGAGAACACAAAGAGTCAGGAAAATCATTTATTCCAAAATGTACGATTTTGAAAGTCATGCCGAAGTCGAGGAATATTCTTGTGCCTTCTGCCTCTAATAGTATCTTAGTGCCGCCTATTTCGTTCACGCCGCCGTAGAAGGTTAGGGTGGGCATTTTTTTATTAACTCTTTTAGCTGTGAATACGTTTACGTGCAAATACTTTTTAACTCACCCACATCATTCTCTTGAAAAGCGACATCTTTTGCTTGAAGCTGCTTCTTAAGCTCGTTAACCTGCGCTTGCTGATGACATGTTAAAAGGATAACCTGATTCTTAGTGGACAAATCAATCAAAAAGTCAAGTGCTTCTCTTAACTTGTTATCGTCAAAGGACTCAAAGGGGTCGTCTAATATTAGAGGAAGTGTTTCTCCATCCTTCGTTAAAAGTTTGGCTATTGCTACCCTTAGCACGAAATAAAACTGGTCTATTACACCTTTACTACCAAAATCCTCTATTTTCTTGATGCTGTCTATTTCTGGAATTCTAACGTTAATACTTAAATCCTGCTCTATCTTTACCTCATCATATTTTGTGATTACCTTTTGTATCAACTCGCTCATAACGCGGTTAAGCTCCGGAGCAAAAACTTGAGAATGAAACTCCTTAGTTACCTCTTCGATAATATCTTTTGCGGTGTTTAGCGCTTTTTGATGCCTCTTAAGTCCCTTTAACTCTTCTTTGCATAATTCAATCTCTTCTTCAACTAAATTGACAAAACTGGGCATTTTTTCATCCAAACTTTTAATTCGCTCTGCTAATTGAGCACGCTTATCATTCCAATATTGGAAGATTTTACCTTCTATCAGTAATTCCAAGCTCTTTTCTGCTTCTGACTTATCCTTTGCAAACCTATTATCAATTTGCGATTGCCTTACTAACGCCGTGTTCATAAAAGACGTTTTATCCAACCCGAAGTGTTCTAAGGCAAATTTCCTCTCTCTTGTTTTGTCTTCTTCAAAATTGGATGTCAAATTCTCGCCTGTTATAGCATCTCTTATTTCTATCTCTTCTTTTTCCTTCTCAAAAATCCTCCGAACTTCAAATCTTTTTCCATTCTTACAAACTCGCCTACTGTGCTCTTTTGCCTTTTTAGTTCCTCTAAATCATATTTAGGTTGTGTATTATTTACCAGTTTCACGGCAAAGAAATATTTTTGTATGCTATGATTAATCTCTCCCATGTCGAGCTCTAATTCAGGTTCAACTTCGCCCACCAAGGTAAGTTGCACAATCGAATCTTGCCAGTTATGTTCCTGTGCGTTCTCTTTTATCCTTTCAATAATTTCCTGCCTTGTTGTCATTCCCTCACAATTGATATAATCGGAGATGTATTGTTTAAACTTTGTAGCACCCCTCAGAAACTAAATATACGACCTGTAAGCAGTGCTCTCTTTCTCATGTATCCTCCTCAGTGCGTCTGCCATATCGGCATAGCAATAATAGCTGGAATGAGATGCTTTGTGCTCATACTCAGAAATAATCCTCTTCACCCTTTCCATCGCATGGTCGAGCTTTACCCACCTGAGGTCAACCGAATCCTCCGGTTTGTAGCCGTTATCCTCAACCCTTGGAGTATATCCAAATTTTTCCAGTTCCTTCCTAATTTCTTCATATCCCATTTCATCTTTCACATATCTGCCAATGAGGATTTTTACATAAGTTAACTCTTCTCTTCGCCCCGCGCTTTCAAAAAACTCCTTAGCCCTTCTTTAGTAACTTCGACAATCTCATTTCTCGTTCTGCCGGATATACAAGCGCGGGATTTTCGAAATGATACCATGTAGAAGCATCGTATTCAATCCTGAAACTCTAAAAAACCTCGTTTTCATAGTATTTTTGCATCTTTTTATAGCAGCGACTATTGGAAATATGAAAATTATTATAAGTTCAAGAACCTGAGCGAACTTGGCAAGGAATTGGTAGAGCTTCATTTGTTGAAGCATCCTTCGCTTAGCGAAACAGAAATAGGATTTCCAAAGAGTGGATCGAATAAGGTGGAGAAGGTGAGGTATGATGAGATGACGGGGAGGGTTTATTTTAACAAGGAGCAGTATTTCGAGGGCATTTCTAATGAGGTGTGGGAGTATCAAATCGGTGCTTATCAGGTGATGGCGAAGTATTTGAAGGATAGGAAAGGAAGAGTGCTATCTTTAGGAGATAGAGCATTATATGAAGGTTGCGTGGGTTATAGTAGGGTGAGTTTGTGTAGAGGAATGATAGGAAGGGAGTAGAAACATAGGAGCATTATCTGCTTATCATCCCTTCGTATTCGACATCTACGTTTTCAATGAACGCAGACCTTCGTAGGAGGTTTTGATTTTCTGAGAAGTAGTCTTTTACTTGCAAACATCTCTATTTTGAGCGATGTCTCTAACACGCCAATCGCCGTCGCAACATCCGGGACCTTAAGCTTTATTAAATCGAATGTCATTTTATCCCTCTTCTGTAATTCCGAATTAACCGTGAAATTAGTTCGTTTACACTGCAACCCTCACTTTCAGCTAATTCGTTCAATTTTTTATAGTTTGCCGTTGAGATTGTTCTGTCCAGAACTTTTACGCTGCCGTCATTCCAATGTAAAACTTTCCTTCCATCTAATATGAACCGCTCTGGGTATTCATTCGCCGCCATCCTCTTCGCTTGATTCCACGCCTCGTTAATATCTCGTGTTGTGCACAGTTGACCAATTAACCCTAAATCAGCAACCACGCAATCCTTCAAGTTAGTAGTTCCCGGAGGTAGCCGCAAGAGGGCATCTAACATCATTTTAGCTAATTTATTCTTTGATATACCGAGACCAAAACCCTCTCGTTTCATTCGACTAAACATTTTGTCCTCCTTTTCTATATTCCTTTTGCTTGCAACTCTTTAAAAAAATTCATTATTCACGTCATATTTAAACATTTTAAAGCCATTTGTAAATCTTTTTAAAAAGAAAATATCCCTCGTTAGACTTCTCATCAAAAGATTTTATTTGTTTGTAGGTCTTTGGAGAGAAGATAACTTCATAAATCATTCAAACACTTCTTCCAACCTGTAATAATCCCCTTTTACAAGAAAAGATTGACTACTTTTCTTCACCAATTCTGTAAAATTCGCTTTAAATCTTTTATAACGCCCTCTAATATTTCGGAATTCGAATTATCAATAACTTCCTTAGTGAAAACAGCCGGAGAAGCTCTAAAACCTATAATCGCTTTGGTCAAATCCAGTAGCTGTTTTGAAGAAATCAACTCAATGCAGTCTGGCGTAAGTGAATCAATAGTTTTTCTTAAGCATTCTATCAAATCATTTGATTTTAATTTACCCTTTGAAAGAGTTTTTGCCAAATTATCGTCTTCTTTAAGTATTCTTATCACGTAATCCTCTATCACGTGCTTCTTTATCCCAAATTCTTGCAATAAAGGCTCTTCTTTAATTCCCGCAGGTATTATCACCAAATATGTATTTTTCACGTGCATTTCATTTTGTGAGATTTTTTCAATGCTGTCCACACCAAACTCATTTACTAAAATGTCAAATACCTTCTTATATACATGCTCTTCATCTTTATCGTTTATGTCTAAAGCTATCCCGAGTTGGCGAATGCCGATTCTAACGAGAGTTTTGAGTTTTTCAAATATATTTGGGACACCTCCACCTATTGCGACCTCGATATCCGCTACTGTTTCCCATTTTCCGAATATTGAATTGAAAAAGGCATCGTCAACATCCCCCTCAACTAAGAGCACTTTGTTCATGGCTATAGCTCCCTTCACACATACCTCTCCAAACTTCTAACATCTATGCCAAGGTCATCGAGGACTTTTGCATCCGGTGTTTCTATCTTTCTCGCATCCAATTTTCCATCCCTCAATGATAAATGATACAGGCTGACGTCCTCTTCCTTAAAAGTATCCAAAAAAGCATCAATGAGTTCCAGGTTGTGCGTTGTGATGAACATTTGTGTCTTGGCTTTTGCGGTGAGTGATGACAAGCTTTTAGCTAAATAGGAAAAAGTCTTTGGATGTTGATGCATTTCTGGCTCTTCCAGTAATAAAAGCGAGATGTCCACACCCAATATTATCGAGAGGATAGCCACTGCATGTTTCACACCATCGCCGAGCTCATCAATCCTGACTGAATAATCCTTTAACATCAACAGCAACGCATATTCCTCCCTTTTATCTTCCTTTTCCCTGGAGAAAGGCATATATGAAAGACCCTCTATTTCAGTTTCATAAGCTTCGTTTAAGATTTCAATGAGTTTTTTATCATCTCGCTTTTGCAATATCGTGGGAAAAACTCCCTTTTCAATCACAGCGAAATTTTTGACCATTTCTGCACCTATTATGATGCTTTTTAAACCTCCGAACGAGTTTAATAGTTTATCACAATCTACAAGATTGGTAACCCTGTATGACTGTAACTCGGGCTTTAAGTCCTTTATCAGAAACATTTTACCAATTTCGCGATGGTCATCAATACCCAATAATAAGTAAAGAGCATCCCCAAAAGGACCGTATTGCAAGTGTTTAAGCATAACTTCTTCTTCTGTAAACCTGCGCGGCTCTCCAATCTTTACTTTAAAACTTGGCTTTTTTATCAGCCATCTCCTCCCTTCGTCAAAATCTGCATTCAGCTCAAGTCCATTATCAAACCCTATTTCGTATTCTATTGGGCTTTCATCATCGTATTTGTACCACAAAGATGGATAATATGCAGTTCTCCTCACCCTTATTCTTGCCAAATTTTCGATAATGTCTTCACCAAATACCCCCCCTTCGTTCGTTAAAGAATAAAGCATGTTTATAGCTTCTAAAACGCTGGATTTTCCACTGTTATTGCTACCCACCAAGATGTTTACTCGGCTGAGGTCGGATAATTCACCTTCTTCTATCCCTCTAAATCTTTTTACCTTTAATGAGGTTATCATCTTGCTAAATAAAAATTCCCTCTTTGTTATCTTTAATCTTTCTATTTACTCATGGAGCAAGTCAATATAAAGAAGGAAAAGGATTCTAAAAGCAACGCATCTTTTCATCGAAGACTGACTGAAATCGGCTCCCGTTCTTTCAATGCACTCACCTTTAGGATTGAAAAAACGATGATATTTCCTTCCGCATCAACTTTTTCTATCACCGCATCGTTTTCTGTCTCCCTGAAATATCCCGTCATAATATCTTCCAATAGCTCCTGTTCTCTGAGTAAAGCCTTCAGGTATTGCAGCTTTAAACGAAACGCGGACATAAAGTCTTTCTTTAAATTCGGCTAATCGCTTCGCATAATCTCTATCTGCTCCTAAAAGTATGCCATTCGTCTCCAGGATAAAAAGAGGGTATTTGCATAACTAATGTAAAAAACCACGAGATTTCACAAGATTAATACAAGAAATTGGAGTTAATAAGGACTATAATAGCCAATAGAGTACTGAAAGCAGATTCCTATTATTGTTTTTTCGTGGAAATCTGTGTAATCTTGTGGTTAGTAAACAAATATACCGGAGCTGAATATATGCCTGCGTACTTCCTTTCCAACCCCTCTTCCCCCATTCTGGTTACAATTTTCTCTGTTTCTTTCGCAAGTTCTAAAGGGTCAAAGGATTCAAAACCCGGCGTTAGATAACGTTGGTATTCTTTCATTTATCACTTCCCTAAAAGGAACACCTTCTACACCTACCTTTTCAACGACAAAAGAAGCAGCACAGGATGCAAATATCGCGGATTCAACCGCATCTTTCGTCTCATAATACCTCAACAAGAACGCAGCGCCAAAAACATCTCCGGCACCAGTAGCATCCACTTCTTCTCTTTCAAATGCAGGTATGTGTTCATGGCGCTTTCCTCCATCCAAATACAATTCCGCACCTTTTCTTCCCTTTGTCAGCACAAAAATATTTGAAACTGCATATTTCGTAACATCCTCCTCAAAAACATCCTCTTCGCTGACTATCACAAAATCCACCTTCGACAAAACATCATTCGCTTTTTCCCATTTCTTTTTCTCGATTCTTCCTCCTTCGCCAACGCTTCTCAGCCAGCCCTGTGGTGCTACACCGATCATCGAACTCTTAAATCTTTTGATTAGCTCCTCTTCTAACTCATTCAATACCGGGCATATATAAACAATTTCGGCGTTAAACCACTCCTCCGGTATCGTTTCCTCCTTTATCCTATCCGCAACACTCGTGACGTATTGAATCCTCTTCCCACTTGTAGCTTCCCTTTTTTCTTTGAAAGGTTTATTTACGAATGTCGTTGTCCTTTCCCCTATTTGATACGCTAACCGAATGCCTTTTAAGGACTCGCATTCTTCAAAATCCTCCCCTATGCTCGTGGCAATTGCAGAAGCGACGCCAAAATTCCTTGCCAATATTGCAGAATATGCCGAAGCACCGCCGATTATTTTCTTATTCTCGCATAAATCATGCGTTATGAAACCCAAAGAGAGGAAATAGGGTGGTTTAGCTGGGAACATACCCTCTTTTTTCTTTATAACCACTTTTTATAAACAAATCGAAAAAAATGGGTGTGGGGATTTAGCCTGTAACACTTCGTTCTCCCCAACTATCTTCAATTACTTCCCCGTCTCCTCTTATAAATCTTTCCAAAAGTTCTCTCGCTTCTTCGTCGGGATACTGTATCGGCGGATGCTTCATCGTATACGCAGATATTTCTATTAATGGTCCTGCAATTTCTCTATCCAGCGCAAGCTTGCATACTCGTATCGCATCAATTGTGCTTCCTCCACTGTTAGGCGAGTCCTCCACTGAAAGTCTGAGTTCAAGGTCTATCGGAATATCTCCAAATATTCGCCCTTCCATCCGCAAGAAACATATCTTGTTGTCGCGCTGCCATGGGACGTAATCAGAAGGTCCTATATGGATGTCATCGGGCATCAACGGCTCATCCAGAACCGATTGCACCGCCTCTGTCTTGGAGATCTTCTTTGATTCCAATCGCTCCCGGTTCAACATATTCAAAAAGTCGGTATTTCCACCTGTGTTAAGCTGATACGTCCGGTCGAGCTTACATCCGCGGTCGTTGAACAACTTCGCAAGCGTTCTGTGAACAATCGTCGCACCAATCTGTGATTTCACGTCATCGCCGACCACGGGCAATTTCTTCTCCTCGAATTTCCTCCCCCATTCGGGGTCGGATGCAATAAACACCGGCATGCAGTTTACAAATGCAACACCGACATCCAGAGCTGCTTTCGCATAGAACCTCGTAGCCTGCTCCGAGCCCACAGGCACGTAATTCACCAAAATCTCTGCACCGCTATCCTCAAGCTCATTCACCACATCGCAAGGCTCTTCATCCGCAACCATGAAGGTTTTATCCTCGGAATACCTGTGCATGTGTGATGCCACACCGTCCAGAACCGGTCCCATCTTCACTTCCACACTGTAATAAGGCACTCGATAAAACACCGCCGTGCAGTTAGGCTCTGCAAAAACCGCTTCACTTAAATCCTTCCCCACTTTCCTCTTATCTACGTCAAATGCCGCTACAACCTCTATATCCCCTGGTCTGTATCCATTGACCTCATAGTGCATCAAACCGATGCAATTCTTCGCATCTACGTGTTTATAATATTCGATACCCTGGACAAGAGAATTTGCGCAATTCCCAACGCCAGCAATAGCTAATTTTATCTCTTTCATCTCGTTTAAAGACCTCCTATGCTTGCTTTAAATTTGAATCCGCTACTTCAATTCCAACTGCTATTGAGATTATATGTTTTGTTCTCTATAAACCAATTTCGCTTTTTGCTAAAACCGAAACAAATTTAAAAAATATCCACTATTCTCCGTTTCTCCACATCCACCAGCCCCCTATCCGTTATCTTTAACTTCGGTATCACCGGCAAAGCGAGAAAAGACATTGTAATCAATGGAGCTCGCAGTTTACAACCCATCTCTGAAATTTTATCTTCCATCTCTTTTTGTTTTCTTACCACGTAATCCAGCTCTTTGTCGCTCATGAGTCCCGCAATAGGCAATTCCAACTCACTCTTCACCTCGCATCCGCTGCATAGAACAATTCCACCGCCTATTTCTTTTAACCGGTTGCAAGCGAAAGCCATGTCGGCTTCGTTTGTTCCTATAACGATAATATTATGAGAGTCGTGAGCGATAGAAGAAGCGAGAGCTCCTGTTTTCAATCCGAACCCTTTTACGAAACCCAGGCCCGTATTACCAGAGTGATGATGCCTTTCGAGCACGCCAATTTTTAATATATCACGAGCTATGTCTATACCGCTTATCTCCTCCATAATCTCCTCAGTCAGGAGTTCACCATCTATCAAACCTATTATTCTCGCTTTTCTTGCTCCTTCCAGCTTTATCTCAAAATCATCGGGTTTTACTTGCTTTATCCTTGCACTTTCTCCGTATTCTGGATAATTATGCGTATAGTTATATTCGGTGCGAGTAGCAAAATCAGTCTTTCCATTCACTATCACTTTCACTACTTCAAATTTCTCCAAATTTTTTAACAACACGATGTCAGCGATTTTACCTGGCGAAATGCTTCCAAAAAAATCGTCTAATTTGAACCATTGCGATGGATTTATCGTGCACATCTGCACTGCTTTTACAGCGTCTATGCCCTCTTCAATGGCTCTTCTCAAAACATGGTCTAAATAACCTTCTTCCTTTAAATCGAGCGGTGTTCGGTCGCCGTCTGTGACGAGCATGCAATTCCTTGTATCTACGGATTTTAACAAAGGAGCGATGTTTTTCAAGTTCTTTGCCACTGAACCTTCTCTTGTCATCACCCGCATACCCAGCCGGAGCTTTTCCCGCGCTTCATTATAAGAGACACTCTCGTGGTCCGAGCCGACACCACTTAAGACATAAGCGTTTAGCTCTTTCCCTCTGACTAAAGGAGCATGACCATCTATTGGATATTTCAACTCCTTCGCAACCTCTATTTTCTTCCATACTTCCTCCTCTTTTGCTATGACACCACCGTAATTCATCACTTCTGCCAAGCCTATGACGCTTTCTACCAGCAGCAGTTCCTCTATCTCTTCATGCCCTATCCTCCTACCTGAAGTCTCAAGAGAAGGGTTGGTGGAAGGCACGCAGGAAGGAGCCATACAAAATACTTTTAGCGGTGTTGCCTTTGCCTCCTCTAAAATCGCTCTTATTCCCTCGACTCCTAAGACATTGGCTATCTCATGCGGGTCCGCCACCACCGCAGTCGTACCACGAGGCACTACCGCATTTGCAAACTCGCTCACCGAAAGCATGCTCATTTCTATGTGCGTATGCCCGTCTATCAATCCCGGAACTGCATATTTATCTTTCGAGTCTATTTCCTTCCTACCCTCGTATCTTCCTAATCCTGCTATCAACCCACGAGCAATCGCAACATCTGTTTCGTATATTTCGCCACTGCATACGTTCACGAGGTTTACGTTTTTTAGCACCAAATCCGATTTTTCTTTGCCTGAGGCGATGTCAATTAAAGCTTTTGTTTTCATTTTCTCTTGTATCGAATTTAACGTCAATCATCTTACCTGCAAACCCTTCCAAAACCTCTAACAAAAGCCTCTCTTTCTCCGTGAGTTCCTCTTCCAACGAAACTATGTGTTTTTTTGTTCGGTCTATTCCTTCTTGTAATCGAGTGAGTTGCGCCTTAGCGGAAACAATTGATTGTTCCGTCTCCTTTCTATCTTTGAGTATCGTCAGGTCCGAAAGCTTACCTTTGACCTCCGCAATTCTTGATTGCAACAGCTCACGTTTTCCCTTTATAGCGGGTAGCTCGCCATTTAACAGATGGTTTATCCATGTCAGTGTCTTGTCTCGCTTTCGCTCCTTCAGGATAGAGGGATCTCCTTCGATTATATTCTTTATAGAGAGGAGAAATTCGTTTATATCTTCACCGAACGCTCGAATTGGAGATGTCAGGATCGAAGATACCGCTCTTCGCTCTTCAGGAGTAAGGGTATGCCGCCCGGTCTCATCCTGCTTCTTCAACAGGTTGAGTGCTTTGTTAATCGGAGAGAACAACTTGCTAACATCAGATTCGAGTGCGTTTAATTCCTCTTCTAATGAAGTTAATTCGGTCTCGAGCTCTTTAAACCGCATCCATTCTTCCTCTTCTTCAATCAATCTCAATCTTTTACCTTCTGTTTCGATTCTCCCTTCGAGTGCAGAACACTCTTCTTCTTGCTCGCAAACGTTCTCTTTTTCCTTTTCTATCCTTGATTTTAGATCTTTTATGTCCCCTACTATCTCTGGCACACGTTCTAAATCCATAATCTGGCTTTCTTTTCCCTTCACGGGTGTGATAAGTTGGTTAAGAACGGTTCTCAATTGATGGAGATCTGCGACAACTTCCTTAACCTCATCCGGAAAGAGTGACCGAACATAGTAGATGTTCTTCGACGACTTGCCAAAAGCAAATTCCATGTTAGAATTGGTTATTCTATAAAAAGATAAAACGGTTTTATAATCGGTTTGGGTCGGAATCGAAATTTTTTCAGTCAGCGAATAGAGATGTTTTACCATTTTATCACGATTTGGCAATCCTATTTTCGCGATAGGAGCTGGCATAGTCTCATCTGGTTCGGCGTCCTGAAGCTCGGAGGTCTTTTGCTTTAGTCTCTCACGTATAGCTCTTATCTCTTCATATAACTGTTCGGCATTTGTACTCAGACCACGAAATAGCGATTTCGATACCATCTCCAACCAGGTATCTATTCCATCGAAGGCGACGGTGGACGGTATTTCCGCCTTGCCAAGGATTCTATTTAGCCACTTCATTTTCAAAAGTATCTTGTTGCACCTTTAATAAAAAACAAAACACCCAAAGCAATCAAAAAGATAGCAATTACGAGCATCGTTAATTCATATCTCCTCCCAACAAAGAACTTCTTACCCCTGGAGAAAGAAAAAGAGACGAAAGAATACCAGGCGAAATCAGAAAGGAAATGCCCCAAGCTAACTAAAAGGATTCCGCTCAGAGCAAGCCACTCAAATCCACTCAACAATACAGGGTATCCTATTGCCATCCACCACGGTATGAAAGAAGGATTAAAAGCAGTGAGAAGAAAACCGCCAAAAATTGAACTGTTATACTTCGCTCCTCTCATTCTCACTTCTTTACCTATTTCTTCCCCTCTTGACCTCGACTTCACCGCCTTTGCCTCCTTAATAATAAACAAAGACATTAAAATGAGGGCAATGCCACCTATGGCATATATCAAAGATTTGAATTGAAGGAAATAACTTGTCAATCCAAGTCCTAAAACAAGTGCCACTATTACCGGTAACTCAACGGAAATGTGACCAATAATGGTGAGAGGTCCGGATAACGCTCCTTTCTTCAATGTATCTGATATTACAAAAGCAAAAAGCGGTCCCGGTATCAATGCTCCGCTCAGTCCAGTCAGAAATCCTATTCCTACCAAAGATGCTCCAATGATGAAAGGTGAAGATATCATTTTTGCCAATGCAAAATGTAAATTGCAAAATTTTTTTCATTGATATGCTCTTTAAAACTGCGAAACTTATAACACTAATCTATTTATTATTCTCATAGTATTTAGTAAATATCTACTTTGAAAATAAAAGGCGGGGCTCGTAGCTCAGTGGAAGAGTGCCTCCTTCGCGAGGAGGAAGCCACGGGTTCAAATCCCGTCGAGTCCATGGTTAGGAAAAGAAAAATGAACAAAAGAGGTGATGTAAATGCAGATGATGCCACAAATGGGTTATGATAGGGCGATAACGGTGTTCAGCCCTGATGGAAGGTTATTTCAGGTGGAATACGCAAGAGAAGCGGTGAAGAGAGGGACTACCGCCGTTGGAATAAAGGCGCTGGATGGTGTTGCGCTATTGGTGGACAAGAGGTTGACTTCCAGGTTATTGGAAGGTGGCTCGGTAGAGAAAATATTTCTGATAGACGAGCATATAGGAGCAGCAACTTCTGGATTGGTCGCAGACGCAAGGATGCTGATAGATAGGGGCAGGGTAGAAGCGCAAATAAACAAAATCGTGTATGATGAAGTGATAGATGTGCAAACCTTAGCGAAGAAGATATGTGATTTTAAGCAAGCATATACACAAATTGGCGGGCTCAGACCTTTTGGCACCGCGTTGTTGATAGGGGGCGTGTATAATGGGAATAATTATCTTCTTGAGACTGACCCAAGCGGGGCATTGCTTGAATATAAAGCAACTGCGATAGGTTCTGGACGGAGCATCGTGACAGAGATGTTTGAGGAGAAGTATGATGAGAACATCATGCTTGAGGATGCCATCTTGCTCGGTTTAGAAGCATTATATAAAGTGACAGAGGGGAAGATAGACATAACAACCGTGGATGCCGGTATTGCAGAGTTAGAGAAGAAGAAATTCGAGATTTTAAGTGCTGAAGCGTTAGAGCCGTATATAAAGAAAGTGAAGGATAAGTATGGAGAGGCGGAGGGAGCAAGCGAAGAGGGAAAGGAAGGGAAGGTGAAATAGGATTATATGGTGAGTTTGGACAAGGCGGTGATAGCGAGGTATAAACACGGTAAGAAGAATTTTGAGGTCCTTGTAGACCCCGAAAAGGTAGATTCGATCAGAAACGGTGCCGACGAGGAGATAGAAGATGCTTTAGCGGTGGATGAGATATTTGAAGATGCGTCAAAAGGCGAAAAAACAACAGAAGACGATTTGATGGCGGTATTTTCTACCATAGATGTAGGAGAAATAGCGAAGAGGATAATAAAAGAAGGTGAGGTGCAGCTCACCGCAGAGCAAAGGCGGAAAAAAGTGGATGAGAAGAAGAACAAGGTAATAGAGCGAATTTGTCGCATCTCCATAAACCCTCAGACAAATACCCCCCACCCTTCTCAAAGAATAGAGATAGCGATGAAAGAGGCAAAGGTACACATTGACCCTTTTAAGAGTGTAGATGAGTTGGTAAGTGAGACGGTGAAGGCTATAAGGCCGATAATTCCGATAAAGATAGAGGAGATAGCGATAGCGATAAA